>NZ_NOZE01000035.1:0-83165 GCF_002259025.1 Rhodococcus sp. 05-2255-1e
GGAAACGCCCGGTCCCATTCCGAACCCGGAAGCTAAGCCCTCCAGCGCCGATGGTACTGCACTCGACAGGGTGTGGGAGAGTAGGACACCGCCGAACACAACGTGAACCAAACAACCCCCGACCATCACGGTCGGGGGTTGTTTGCATTCGAAACCAACACCAACACAACAGTATTCACCGCGCTCGTTGACCTGAACGCGCAGGCATCGACACCTGCACCCCCCAGTCCCATCATCGCCATACGGACCGCCCGTCCAGCCACACCCGGTCGCACACGCGCGCGCACTCGCCGGACGCGAGCAGAACAGCGACACCACACTGCACGCACCCGACAAACGCGCGCGCATTCGCATAGCACCAGAGGTGCCGGCACCACGTCGCCTCCGACAGTGCCGGACGTTCACTCGCAACACCCACCCCCGTCGCATACGCGAGCGCATCGCGCAGACAAAGGGGATCGGTGATCCCCAGCCGTGTCGGCCGCTGAGACGCCACCCCCACCCCGTTCGCACACGCGAGCGCGTTTGCCACACGCGAGCAGAACAGAGACACCGGACTGCGCGTACCTGACAAACGCGCGCGCGTTCGCGTACATCGGGAAGGTCTACCGACCGATCGAATCGGAGTAGTCGGGCCACACTCCACCACTCGTTCGAGTGCGCCCCTGGAACGCCCAGCTGCACAACAATTCTCGAGCGCCGAATTTAATCAGTGGAGTTCGATGCCTCGGCAGTGCATGATCGTCGTACGGGTACATCGCATCGATCGTGGAGGTGGACAATGGCAGCAAATTTCGAGCTCGCAGGCCGGGACGTCGTCTACACGCGATCCGCGGCTATTGCCGATCACGCTCTCTGAGTAGAGCTTTCGCGGATCGAGGCCGATGAGCCTCGACAACGACGCGTCGACTATTTTGCGCCGCACGGCTGTGCTCCGTGTGAGGCGTCCATTCTTTCTGTAGGAGAACAGATGTACTACGAACATGTCTCGAGTGAACATCGACAACGGGTTGCCCGGGGTGTCGAGAACTACGAACGGCGTCGCGTAGCAGCCGAGCGGGCTGCGGAAAGTGTTGCGGCACAGGAACGAATCGAACCCGTTCGGGAATCGGTCGGGAAAACCACTGGGAACGACGAGGGAACACCCGGAAACGGTGACAGTTCCGAATCCGGTATTGGGTCCGGATTCGTCTCGGCAAATCGCTGACCGGTCAACGTTTGACCAGATGTGCATATCGATCGCCGGCTGCGTCGATGAAGTCGCGCACGAACCAGCACGCAGGGACCACTTGGAGGCCCTGCGTGCTGGTGTCGTCGAGGGCGTATTCGGTGAGCGCGGCGGCCAGCCCTCGGCCGCGGAACCGAGGCAGTGTCACGGTGTGGTGGAAGGTTCGGACGCCGTTCGACTCGAAGTACTCGGAGTACCCGGCCGGCTCGGAGTCGACGTGAATCTCGAATCGGTGGGCGGCGGTGTCATGGGTGATCGTCACCGGCATTGCGGTACCTCCTGGCAGTGTTCGATGTCTCCACGGTAACCGGCAGCCGAACGGCGATCTTCCGGTAGTTACTCGAGCACGCATCGACGCAGTAGGCTGAGGGAAACCGAGTCGTGCGAGCGCCACCCGTCGCAACACCTCTCTTCATAAGTACGGGGCGCTCGAGGCTTAAGGCGGCAAACCGTGGAAGACACATCCGACCGGGGAATCAAGGCTTTCATCAGAACCGTCGCGCAGCGCGGTGGACGCGCGGAGCGTCTGACCACCTCGCGTCGCAATCCCGTTCAGGTCTGGTCGATGGACGGTAAGTCCTCGTGCATCGTGCGTGTGCGATCGAAGGTGACGGGCGACTGGAAAGCCCGCAGACAGGACGAGTCGCTCGAGAGCGACGACACGGGGTCGTCGTACTGGGTGTTCGTGGACCTGGCAACCGAGGAACCGCGTTTCTACATGGTGTCCTCCGAGGAGATGGCGTCGGATATTCGCGGAGAAGTGGATCTGTGGGTACAGGATTCGCCGCTGCGGACGCGAACCGGGCATCACGCCATTGCAGTCGACAGGGTGGCTCACGGCAGTGAGCGCTGGGAACTGCTGGGACTGAGCGCCACCTTGGACACGTCGGTCGACGTCGGACCCGAGCAGACGTGGGTTCGCACGCCCAGGGTCAAAGCAACGCGGAAGTCCAAGGTCGTCGTCGAAGAGGAAGTGATCGACAACCGGGTACGGGTGGTGGCCGATTGCGAGGGATACCGGCTCAGCGGGCGATTCGACCCGCACACTCAGCGCCTGGAAATCACGGCCGGGCCGATGGAGGGTCGACGCTTCGACAACCCGTCCGTCGCCGCCAGTGCCGTCGCCACGCATATCAGTGGAGATGTCGAGGAGCGGGACGGCTGGCAGTTCTGGCAGTTGGACACTCCCGATCGCGCCCCTCTCGGTTCCTTTCAGTAAGAACTAGCAGGTGAACGCGGTGATTTTGTGAGCTTTCACCAAGTTCGCGCAAGGTGCGGAAACCGTCGAAGTGTCTGATTAACCTGGCGCTTGTACGACGAGCTCCCTGTTTCAATCGCTGGGTCGAATCGATGCTCGAGAGTTCGTCTGTGCATCGGGTTTCGGGTTTCGGGTCTCAGCGAGCTCGACGGTCGACAGTGCGAGGGGTGCTGTCGACCGTGGGGAGAGGTATTCACCATGGAGCAGTCATACCGAGCGGCATCCGCTCATTCGTCCCGCTTCCTTTTTCTCATCGCACAGTTCGTCGATCGGAGAATTCCGGCGGAGTTCTTCTCGACGCAGTTTCGAGAACTCCAGAACACGCGGGTGACGTACCTCGATGCAGAGGTGTCGTCGGTGATCGGGATGCTGTCGGTCGACGTCGGGGCGTATCTGGGAGACGTCGACCTTCGCGGCGTGGACTACATCGATGCGGAACAGCTGTGGCGTGCAGCCGGCCACGCGTTTCGTGACCTCATGACATTGCAGTCCGAGCAGTTCGAGCGCGAGGCCGGCTGATCGGCCGCCGCAGCCCGTCAGCGAAATCGATCACGGTGTCGCAGAAGGTCTTCCAGCCGGAAGCGTCGGTGGGTGCCTCGCATTTCGATCGGTAGGTCTCCGGCGTCTGCCAAGCGCCGGACGTAGGTGTCGGAGACACCGAGTACCTCTGCCGCTTGCGAGGTCGTCAGCAGTTTTTCGACGGTTCCGATGGCCACAGCCCTGGCGGTGGCCAGCTGGGTGAGCAGTTCGAGCACCGCAGCGCGCGCGGGGTCGTCCAGGTCCACCGACACTCCGCCGAGACGGACATCGACGTCCGTGTCCGTGTTCTCGTGCAGTGCCGTCGTGATTCGTGCGGCGGAGCGCGAACTCAGCGCGCGGGTGACGAATCGGAAGTCCATCCGACCAGGATAGGAGCGTCCGGTTCGCCTAGGCTCGGGACACCCACCATCCGAGGAGTGTTTCAGTGCCGCAGTTGTTGCACCTGGATTCGTCTGCCGACCTGTCCCGTTCGATCAGCCGTCGGGTGACAGCCCACTTCTCGGACGCGTGGCACACCATCGGAACCGATCATTCGGTGATTCGCCGTGATCTGCACGTCAATGCATTGCCACATCTGCCGACCTCGGCACTGCATTGGGCACCGCACCTGCGGACTGCCGACGAGACCGTGGACGCGGCAGCCGAGGCTCTTCAGGTCGAGCTGATCGAGGAACTGATCTCCGCGGACGTCGTACTGATCGGTGCGCCGATGTACAACTGGTCGATCCCGTCGACGCTGAAGGCGTGGATCGACTACGTGCACGTTCCCGGAATCACGGTGCCGTTCGACGGCGACACAGCACCACTCGTCGGCAAGCCTGCGGTTGTGGTCACCAGTCGGGGGAACGAGTACACCCCGGGCTCGGAGGCAGCGTCGATCGACCACACCACGGGGCAGCTGCGGCAGGTTCTCGGTGCCGCACTGGGCATGGACGTGCATTTCGTCCCGATCGACCTGACCCTTGCCGAGCGGGTTGCCGGTCTGGCACCGAAGATTCCGCAGGCTCGGGCCAGCCTCGACACGGCATTATCGGCCGTCGACGAGCTCGCGCGGCGTTTGGGCACGATCTCGCCCGTGTGAGAGCCGAGTAGCCTGTCAGGGTGCAACCGAACGGCCCTGGTAGCGGCATCGAACGTGGACCAGGACGCCACCGGTTGGCGCGTCCGTCCGGCGACCACGCTGTTGCGCTGCGGATCGGCCGAGTGCTCGTTGCGACGGCGGCGGTGGCGTCCGTCGCAGTCAGTGGCGTCGGATTCGCGGTCTACCGGGAGGCAACCACCGGACTGACCACCTCCGATGCGCTCGACGGTATCGCGAACAACGATCCGGATGTCAACGGTGCCGACACCAACATTCTGTTGATCGGGCTCGACAGTCGTAAGGACATGGACGGCAACGATCTGCCGGCCGCGTTCGTCACCGACACCCTGCATGCCGGTGACAGCGACGTCGGGGGATACAACACCAATACGCTTCTGCTGGTGCATCTTCCGGCCGGCGGTGGACGAGCGACAGCGCTGTCGATACCGCGCGACGACTACGTCGACGTTCCCGGGTACGGCAAGCGCAAGATCAAGGAGGCCTACGGGCTCGCCAAGGCCGATGCCGACACCCAATTGCTCGACGAGGGTGTCACCGACGCGGCCGAGCGTGAGCGTCGGGCACGCGAGGCGGGCCGCCGCTCGACGCTGACGGCCGTTCGCGATCTCCTCGATGTGCCGATCGATCACTTCGCGGAAGTCAATCTTCTGGGCTTCTACGACGTGGCGACGGCAGTCGGCCCGATCCAGGTCTGCCTGAACAACCCGGTGCACGATACGTACTCGGGTGCGGACTTCCCTGCGGGTGCGCAGGAATTGAGCGCGACTCAGGCATTGTCCTTCGTGCGTCAACGGCACGGACTCGACAACGGTGACCTCGACAGAACCAAGCGGCAGCAGGCGTTCGTGGCCGGGGTTATGGCCAAGCTCAGCGCATCCGGCGTGCTGGCGAACATCAGCGAATTGCGTGCGCTGATCGCGGGTACCAAGAACGACATCGTCATCGACGCAGGCCTCGACCCGATCGGCCTTGCCGGGGGAGCCAATGCCGTCATGAAGGGCGATATCGACTTCTACACGCTGCCGATCACGGGCTACGACACCGTCGACGGTCAGGACGTCAATCTCGTCGACGTCGACGCCATCAGAGCCGACGCAGCGCGATTGATCGGTCCTGCGCAACCGGCGCCCGCAGCCCTCGACCCGACGTCGGATCCGGCACCACCACCACCGCTCGAGGTGGCCGTACCCGAGCCGTCCCAGGATCTACCGGCCGCCCCGGATCAGGGTGTGCACAGCAACGGCGGCATCCCCTGCGTCGACTGATCCCTGCGTCGACTGGGTCAATGGTTCGGCGTGCTCGACAGAACATCCATCAACTGCTTCTCGATAGCGGCGAACTGTGGCGTCGTCACGATCTCGAGCTCCCGGGGTCGAGGCAGCGGTACGTCGACCTGTCGTCGAACGTGGGCGGGTCGTGGCGAGAGGACCACCACCCGATCGGACAGGTAGACCGCCTCGCGGATGTCGTGGGTGATCATCAGCACCGTCCACCTGAACTCCGACCAGACCTGCTGCAGCCAGGCCTGCATGTCACTACGGGTCAACGAGTCCAATGCCCCGAGGGGCTCGTCCAACAGCAACACCGACCGTCCCTGCACCACGGTGCGCAGCAGTGCTGCTCGTTGCCGCATGCCACCGGACAGTTCGGACGGGCGAGCGGACTCGTACCCGTCGAGACCGAACACCGGGAACAACTCGCGTGCCCGAGCTCGTGCCTCCTTCTTGGCGACGCCTTGTACTTCGAGGCCGAGCGAGGTGTTGTCGAGCACCGATCGCCATGGGAACAGCAGGTCCTTCTGCGGCATGTACGCGCACGGCGGGACTCTGACCGAGCCCGAATCGGGTGTATCGAGGCCGGCGAGCATGTTGAACACCGTGCTCTTACCCGAGCCGCTCGGACCGATGATCGACACGAATTCACCGGGCCGGACGCCGAACGACACGCCGTCGAGTACCGGTTTTCCGCCGAACGATTTTCTCAGAGCCGAGATGTCGATGCTGTGCTCGAGTTCAGACATTGTGGCCCGCCGACCCCTGACGTGCCCACGGGGCGACGACGCGTTCGACCACGAACGTCGAGACGAACAGGAGCACGCTGATCACCGCGGTGACGGCAACGGCTGCAAGTACCAAATCGGTACGGAACGAATTCTTCTGCTGACTCATGTAGATACCGAGCCCTGCTGTAGCTCCCGCGTATTCGGCAAAGATCGCACCGACGACGGCGTAGGTGATGCCGATGCGAAGCGAGGTGAAGAATCGAGGAAGTGCCGACGGTAGCCGCACGTAGCGGAACTGCTGCCAGCGGCCGGCCCCCATGGTGGACAGGAGGGCTCGCGCGTCGCGATCTGCGGCGGCGAACCCCTCGATGAGCCCGATGGCCATGGGAAAGAACGTCGCCAGTGCGATCACGAGAATCTTCGGTAACAGGCCGAACCCGAACCAGATGATGAGCAGCGGTGCGATGGCGATGATCGGCAGTGTCTGCGAGACGACGAACAAGGGTACGAACGCACGGCGCAGCCACGGCGAGAAGTCCACGGCGATGGCGAGCAGCCAGGCCAGCACGAGAGAGACTGCGAACCCGACGAGTGTCACCTGCAGTGTCGCTGCGGCATTCTCGGCAATCGCCTCGCGTTGGGCCCAGCCTTGCGTGAGAACGCGGCCGGGGGAGGGCAGTACCTGTGGCCTGATGCCGCTCACCTCGACATAGATCTGCCACACCGCGATCGACAGGACGACGACGGTCACCGCGGGCCATGCCCACCGCAACGAAGCTCGGACACCGCTGAGCGAGAACGTATCTCGCTCGGCGGTCACCGGCTCATCGATCGCCGAGGTAGTCATCGGTGAAATAGGTGGACCAGTCCGGTTCGGCGCTCAGCGGCGCACCGTTCTGATCGGTGAGTACCCCGCTGTCGTAGAGAAACTTCGAGTACGCGGTCCACGTGTCGATACTCTGTCGTCCGACCTCGCCCGCGGAATCCTTCATGTACTTCTCTGCGAGCATCTTCTGACTCTCGAACACCAACGACTCGTCGGTGAACGTGCCGGGATTGGCGTCGATCAGATCCTGAGCCGCCCTGTCCGGATCGTCCGCTGCGAGTTGGTAGCCACGCTGCAGCGCCTGCACGAACTTCTTCGCCTCGTCCGGATGCGCAGCCAGCCACGGCTCGTTCCCGCTGATGGTGATGGCGTAAGCGTCGGGGAACCCGTAATCGGTGTAGTCGAAGTACTTCATCGGCGTTCCGCTGTGCTCTGCCTCGATGCCCTCCCACGCGAGGTAGGACACGGTGAAGTCCGCAGTGCCGGAGTACACCGCCTCGTAGGCAGATGTGCCGAGCACTACGGTCTCGTATTCGCCTGTGCCACCGTCGTTCTCGATGACCTGCCGGAGCCCGGCCTGCTCGCCGGATTCACCGAAACCGGCGTAGACCTTGCCGTCGAGTGCGCGTGGGCTCGCGATGTCGTCCCGATCCGCACGCACTCCGATGCCGGTGGCCCAGTGCTGCAGTGGTGCGAGGACGGACACGGTCCGGGCACCGGCCGATCTTGCGAAGACCGTCGAACTCTGGGTGCTGATACCGAACTCGGCGTTACCTGCATCGACGAGCGTGTCCGCGGCGGTGTTGTTGTACGGCAGTACTTCCACATCGAGCCCGGCGTCGGCGAAGTAACCCTCCTGAAGGGCGACGTAGAGGCCGGTGTGATTGGTGTTGGGAGTCCAGTCGAGGGCGAAACGGATGGTGTCGGAATCCGTCGACTGCGAGCAGCCGGCCATCACCGTGGTCGCGAGGACCGTCGCCACCATCACCGTGAGCAATCGAGACGTTCTCATGCGTGCACCGCGCTCTCGGTCGATGGCCACGGAGTGGGGTGTAATGCGCTGTGCCAGAACATCAATTCGTACCTCGACGCAACGACGAAGGCGTCGATCATCTGCTCACGCTGCAGTTCCGTCGCAAAGTCGGCCGCGTCGTCGACGAAGCCCTTGGCGGCGTCGACGAGGGCATGGAATTCGGGTGCGTCGTAGTTGGCCACCCACTGTGCGTAGGGATGACCGGGATCGCGCGCGAGCACGGCTTTCGCCGCTCCGGCGAGCGAGCGGCCGACGTCGGCGTAGATCCAGAAGCACGGCAGAACAGCTGCCGCCGCAACGGGATACGGCTCGGTCGCGGCGACGGCCGTCAGGTAGGAGGTGTAGCCGAGGCATGCCGGTGAAGGCGTCGGCGTCTCGGTGGAGGGCGGAAGAACGTCTCCGGTGAGCATGGCCTCGTGCGAGGCGGCCTCGTCCATCGCGCTCGCTGCAGCGCCGGCCCAGAAGGCTCCGGCCACCGGTGTCGGCGCGTGCGCTGCCAGCAGGGACAGCGACTTCACATAGCCACCGAGATACAGCGAATCCTGTTCCAGATATCGACGGAACGCGTCGAGGGGAAGGGTTCCCGCACCGAGTTGGCGGAGGAATTCCAGATCGTCGATCGCGCGTCTGATGTGCGCGGATGCGTCCCAGAGTCGATCGGTGAAGCGGACCGGGTCCGCAGATACAACAGGCGTCATCGCCTTGACATCCCTTCGTCAGTATTACCTGCATCAGGTTCGGCGGGTTTGATCTCAGCATCCGCATCGGCGGACACACCCCGTGTCAGAACGTCAGTGACAGTAACACCGGTCACGATGTGCCGGTGTTACTGCCCCTTCACCTCGGCCTGGGTCTAGCCCAGCATGTCCTCGAGCTCCATGCCCTTGGTCTCGCGGATGTTGGACTTGACGAAAAGGAACGACAACGCAGCGAAGAGTGCGAAGCCGGCGTAGATGACCCACAATCCGACGGACGACGTCAGTGGTGGGAAAGCAAGCGTGACAGCGAAGTTGGCGATCCAGTTCGCAGCCGTACCGATGCCGAGAGCCATGGCGCGCATCCGGTTGGGGAACATCTCGCCGAGCATGACCCACATGATCGGTCCCCAGGTCGATGCGAAGAAGATGACGAACAGATTCGCCCCGACCAACGCGATCGCACCCCACGGCGACGGCAGACTGACCTCGTCGCCGCTGCCGGTCGCCTGCGAGAAGGCGACGGATGCCATGACGAGTCCGACGAACATTCCGATGGACCCCGCCATCAGCAGCTTGCGCCTGCCGATGCGATCGACGAACAGAATCGCCACGAACGTCATGGCCACGTTGATGACCGCGGTGATGACCGAGGTGGTGAAAGACTGGTCCTCGGTGAACCCGACCGACCGCCACAGAGTCGTCGAGTAGTAGAAGATCGCATTGATGCCGACCAGCTGTTGCAGGACGGCCATCGTGATGCCCACCCAGACGATCGGCTGCAGACCGAACTTGGGGCCACGGATGTCGGCGAACGACGATCGGGCCTCCTTGCGCAGCGTCAGCCTGATCTCGTGCACTCGCTCGTCGGGATGCAGCTCGCCGGTGATGTTCGCCAGAACCGCGGCGGCTTCCTCGTCCAGATGCTGACCCACCAGGTAGCGGGGTGACTCGGGGATCAGGGTGGCCAGGATTCCGTAGACCAGAGCGGGGACCACACCGACGAGGAACATCCAGCGCCACGCCTCGACACCGAACCACAGGTCGTTGGAGGCTCCGTCGGCCGCACCCGCGAGAAGGGCGTCGGACAGCAGGGCAGCGAAGATGCCGATGGTGATCGCCAATTGCTGCAGCGAGGCCAGCGCGCCACGCCATTTGGCGGGAGCGATTTCGGCGATGTAGGCCGGTGCGATGACCGACGCGATGCCGATGCCGAGACCGCCGAGCACACGCCAGAGCATGAGATCGGGAACGCTGAACGCTAGCCCGGAGCCGACCGAGGAAATGACGAACAGGGCCGAGCCGAGCAGCATCACCTTCTTGCGGCCCCAGCGATCGGCGAGGCTACCGGCGAACCAGGCACCGATCGCGCAGCCGATCAGGGCGATCGCAACCACGAAGCCGGTGGTGAACGAGCCGAGAGAGAAGTGGTCTTCGATCGAATCGACAGCTCCGTTGATGACCGAACTGTCGAAGCCGAACAGGAAGCCGCCTACAGCGGCGGCGACGCTGACGCCGATGACCTTCGCTGTGTGACGGTCCGAGGTCTGATTCATGTGTGATGCACCTTCTGGCCGCGCGCGGGCGCCGGCCGCTGGGGAGACCGTACGGCAGGGATTGTCGTACCGTCCTGGGACATTACGCCTGGTCTTTCGCCGCGCGAACGACGCCGTCAGCGAAGGTCGAAATCGTCGTCCGAGACGGTGAATCCGTGGCCGACCTGATCGGTGCAGGTGACTCCGGTCTGCTCGTCGACGCTGCATCGAAGCCCGTTGGTGGATCCGCTACCCGCGACGGTGAGTTCTTCGCCGTACGGGAGTGCCGCCGCGGGTCCGTCGAATCGGTGGAACTTGGGATCGCCCAGGCTCTCGAACTTCGCGGGGGAGCCGGCGATGATCTGCACGGAATTGGGTTTCACCCGTTCGGAGGATGCACTGTCGGTCACCTCGGGGGCCGAGTCGGGCAGCGAGCCGTGGCAACCGGCGATCGACGTCTCTTGTACGGCTATACCGCACTCGAACTTGCCGCTGGGGCTCGTGAAGTAGTACCAGCCCGGAGCCTTGCCCGCGTACTGTGTCGGGTTCGCTTGCTGCGCAACCACATTCGGCGTGGTCTTCGTGGTGCTGGACGGTGTGGTGCTGGACGGTGCCGTGGAGGACGGTGTCGTGGAGGACGGCGTGGCAGGCACACTGCTCGACGGCAGGCCACGGTCGGTGGTCGGAACCGCGGTGATCGGCTGGGGGCGGTCGGTGATGACCGTCGCCATGGGTCCGTCACCTCCGCCGCCCGAACCGCAGGCAGACAACAGACACACTCCGACGACCGCCGCCAGGGCGGATCCAATTCTCTTCATGACTCGTTCCTCGGTTCGATGGGAGCGCTGGCGGGGGTTTCGAGGAGGCCGGCGTCGGGGATGGAGTTGGTACGTTGAGCAACGACCCGAAGGGAGGTGCGATGGACGACACCACGTCCGACTCCACCGTGCGTGTGAGCACGCCGTACGGCGACGTTCTCGGCTACCCGGTTGCGGCCGACGCATCGCCGACAGTCGCCTGGAGGGGTATTCCGTACGCGACGCCGCCGGTGGGTGAGTTGCGGTTTCGAGCACCGCGTCCCCTGCAGCCGTGGAACGGCGTGCTCGACGGTCTGCACTTCGGTGCGATGGCACCGCAGGGCCGCGACAGCCCGGTCCCGATCGATCCGTCGTTGTCGATCTCCGAGGATTGCCTGTCGCTCAACGTGTGGGCACCACGGCCAGACGGCGAACTGCGTCCGGTGCTGGTGTGGATCCACGGCGGCGCGTATTCGCTCGGTTCGTCCGCGCAACAGGTGTACGACGGGCGACATCTGAGCGAGAACGGCGACGTGGTCGTGGTCTCGATCAACTTTCGTCTCGGCGCATTCGGCTTTCTCGATCTGTCGTCCTTCTCCACCGACGAACACGTCTTCGAGACCAATCTCGGCTTGCGCGACCAGATTGCGGCGCTGCACTGGGTCCGGGAGTGCATCTCCGCCTTCGGTGGGGACCCCGACGAGATCACCGTCTTCGGCGAGTCCTCCGGGGGCGCGTCGGTCACCACTCTGATGACCTCGCCCAAGGCCGAGGGGCTCTTCCATCGAGCGATCGTGCAAAGTGCCCCGGCCACGTCCGTGTACGGTCCCGAACGCGGCGCTGCGGTGGCCGCCCGGTTCCTCGAGCTCGTGGGGGTCGACCGCGAGGACGTCGGCGAGTTGCTCGAGATGCACTTCAGCAGACTGGTCACCGCGGGGGACACCCTCTGCTACGAGATTCCGACCACAGTGCCTGGGACACTGGGGCTTTCGCCCGTCGTCGACGGAGACATCGTGCCCCGCTATCCGGTCGCGGCCTTCCAGAAAGGTCTGTCGCACAGAATTCCGTTGATCATCGGCACCAACCACGACGAGCCCTCGATCTTCCGGTTCATGAAGTCCCCGTTGATGCCGATCACGTCCGACACCGTCTCGGAGATGTTCAAGGCCATCGCGCACGATCACGCGGACATGCCCGCCTCGCGCATCGCGGAGATCATGGCCGCCTACCCGGACAGGAACAAACCCGCTGGGGCGCAGGCGATCTCGCGTGATGCAGGCTTCGTCATGCCGAGTCTGTGGATCGCCGACGGGCACAGTAGACATTCGCCGACCTGGATGTACCGTTTCGATCACGCGACGCCGATGCTCAAGGCCGCGCGAGTAGGGGCCGGCCACGCGACCGAACTGCCGTACGTGTTCGGCAATTTCGGAACTCTCAACCGAGATCCCACCTTCTGGCTGGGGGGTCGCAAACCGGCGATGGCGGTGTCGGCCCGGATGCAGCGGCGGTGGCTGGCCTTCGCGCGGTACGGAGTACCGGCCGCGCTGGACGCGTCCAAGCACTGGGCCCCGTACACCGAGAAGAATCGATGGACTCTGGTGATCGATACGTCCGACACTCTCGTCGACGATCCCGACGGAGACATGCGCGCTGCGTGGGGCGACCGGGTGGTGGGATTCAGCTGACCCGTCGCCGGCCCGCCGCCGGGTCGTTCCGCAGGCTTCACTCCTGCTCGGGACGTCACAGGCATGCATCGAACGTAACAGCAAGAACACCGGCCGCTGGAGTCACAGCGGTAACAATTGAATGTCAGGCAGGAGTGGAGCCTGCGGAATGACCCGGTTGGGTAGGCCAGTCGGTGGGTGCGGTTATGTTCGATGAGTGCTGATGTCCAGGATTGTCGAAACCTCTCGGGCCGTGGCCGCGACGCGTTCGCGCAAGGTCAAGATCGAGGAGCTCGGTGCTGTGCTGTCCGAGGCACAGGCGGGTGACATCGAACCGGCGGTGTCGTGGTTGTCGGGCGAATTGCCGCAGGGACGGATCGGGGTCGGCTGGCGCACACTCGCAGATCTGGATGTCCCGTCCGCCTCGGAGTCGACACTGACGGTTGCCGAGGTGGACGAGAGGTTGTCCGAGGTGGCGGCGACGTCGGGCGCTGGTTCGGCTGCGCGACGTTCGGCCCTGCTGCTGGACTTGTTCTCGCGGACCACTGCCGACGAGCGTGCGTTCGTCATCAGGTTGGTCACGGGCGAGCTGAGGCAAGGTGCGCTCGAGGGCATCATGGTCGATGCTGTCGCGGCTGCCACAGCTCTGCCGCAGGCGTCGGTGCGGCGCGCGTTCATGCTGTCCGGTCGATTGTCTGCCACTGCCGTCGCCGCCATGACCGGTGGTGTCGAGGCATTGAACGCCTTTCGGCTCGAAGTCGGTCGGCCGGTTCGCCCGATGCTGGCGTCGCCGGCGGAGTCCCTTCGGGGTGCGTGGGAGCAGCTGGCGGGGGATGTGACGGTCGAGTACAAGCTGGACGGTGCCCGAATTCAGGTGCATCGCTCGGGATCCGACGTGAGCATCTACACCCGCACCCTGCGCGATATCACCGCCGGTGTGCCCGAGCTGGTGGAACTGGTCCGTGCACTTCCCTGCGAGTCGGTGGTCCTCGATGGCGAAACACTCGCACTGGACGACAGTGGCAGGCCGCGTCCGTTCCAGGAGACGATGAGCCGGTTCGGTGCCGAGAGCGCACACGAATTGTTGCTGCAGCCCTATTTCTTCGACTGTCTGCATCTCGACGGCGTCGATCTGCTCGACGCTCCACTCGAAGAGCGTCTCGCAGCGCTCGACAAGGTGGCGCCGGGCCATCGGATTCCGAGTGCCGTACGGCCCGACGCCGACGGGGCGGCCGCCCACTTCGATGCTGCGCTCGATGCCGGGCACGAGGGAGTCATGCTCAAGGCCCTGAGCGCCCCGTATGCGGCAGGCCGGCGCGGAAAGAGTTGGCAGAAGGTCAAACCCGAACACACTCTCGATCTCGTCGTTCTCGGCGCGGAGTGGGGATACGGTCGACGTACGGGCTTTCTGTCCAACTTGCATCTGGGGGCCCGCGATCCCGACGGCGGCGAACCGATCATGGTCGGCAAGACGTTCAAAGGCCTGACCGATGTGCTGCTGCAGTGGCAGACGGAGGAATTCCCGAAGCACGAACGCGAGCGAGATCAGCACACCGTGTACCTGCGGCCCGAGTTGATAGTCGAAATCGAACTCGACGGAGTGCAGGTCAGCTCGCGCTATCCGGGCGGGGTAGCGCTGCGTTTCGCCCGAGTGTTGCGATACCGACCGGACAAGAACCTTGCCACCGCAGACACCATCGATGCAGTCCGCGCGTTGTTGCCCAACTCGAACTCGTGAGTTCGCCGAGAACTGTGCACGATTAATACATACGAAACCGGACGAACGATCCCGTAACACGGCGCAAAATACCTTGAGGGTGCAAGCCAGCGAGAGATGGAGTGCCGATGATGTCCACAGTTCGAGCTGCGTTGGTCCAGAGCACGTGGACCGGTGACAAAGAATCGATGATCGAGGCACACGAGGGGTTCGCTCGGTCAGCCGCCGAGCAGGGCGCGAAAGTTGTCTGCTTTCAGGAGCTTTTCTACGGTCCGTACTTCTGCCAGCTCCAGGATGCGAAATTCTACGAGTACGCCGAATCCGTACCGGGCCCGACGGTCGACCGGTTCGCGGCGTTGGCGAAAGAGCTCGGGATCGTCATGATCCTGCCCGTCTACGAGCAGGAACAGCCCGGGTTGCTCTACAACACCGCTGCTGTGGTCGACGCAGACGGCACGTATCTCGGTAAATACCGCAAGCATCACATTCCCCACGTCAACGGATTCTGGGAGAAGTTCTATTTTCGCCCCGGCAACCTGGGGTGGCCGGTGTTCGATACCGCCGTCGGCCGCATCGGCGTCTACATCTGTTACGACCGGCATTTTCCCGAAGGCTGGCGTGCTCTCGGACTTGCCGGTGCCGAGATCGTCTTCAATCCCTCGGCAACCTCACGGGGTCTGTCGAATTATCTGTGGAAACTCGAGCAACCGGCCTCGGCCGTCGCGAACGAGTACTACGTGGGTGCGATCAACCGCGTCGGAATCGAATCCGAGTACGGCGAAGACGATTTCTACGGCACCAGCTACTTCGTGGACCCCGAGGGCAAATTCGTCGGCGAGGTGGCGTCGGATTCCAAGTCCGAGATCGTCGTTCGAGACCTGGACATGGACCTGATCAAAGTGGTTCGTGACCGATGGGCGTTCTACCGTGACCGCAGACCCGACGCCTACGGCCCGCTGGTGCAACCCTGATGGCCACCACCTTCGTGCACGGCGGCACTGTCGTATCCACCACCGGCGCACAGGAACTGGATGTGCTCATCGACGGTGAGACCATCGTCGCAGTGCTGGCACCCGGCTCGGTGTCCTTGGCCGCAGATCTGAAGACATCTGCGGACGTCGTCATCGATGCCACCGGGAAGTACGTGATTCCGGGCGGCGTGGACGGACACACGCACATGGAGATGCCGTTCGGGGGCACGTTCGCCTCCGATACCTTCGAAACCGGGACGCGCGCAGCGGCGTGGGGTGGTACGACGACCATCGTGGATTTCGCCATCCAGACTCCCGGCCAACGCGTCCAGGACACTCTGGCGCAGTGGCACGACAAGGCCGCCGGTCGGTGCGCGATCGATTACGGGTTTCATCAGATCATCGGCGACGTCACCGATGATTCGCTGAAAGCCATGAGCGAGTTGGTCTCCGAGGGTGTCACCAGCTTCAAACTCTTCATGGCGTATCCGGGGGTCTTCTACTCCGACGACGGCAAGATCCTGCGAGCCATGCAGTCGGCGGCGGAAACGGGTGCGCTGTTGATGATGCACGCGGAGAACGGGATTGCCATCGATGTCCTCGTGGCCCAGTCCATCGCACGCGGCGACACGGCCCCGTACTTCCACGGGACATCGCGTCCGTGGCAGCTGGAGGAAGAGGCGACGCATCGAGCGATCATGCTGGCCGACGTCACCGGAGCGCCGCTGTACGTCGTGCACGTATCGGCAAAGCAGGCTCTCGAACAGATTGCGCAGGCTCGGGGCAACGGGCAGAACGTGTTTGCCGAGACGTGTCCGCAGTACCTCTATCTCTCGCTCGAAGAACAACTCGGTGCACCCGGCTTCGAGGGGGCCAAATGGGTCTGCTCGACGCCCCTGCGGTCGCGGGCCGAGGGTCATCAGGACGAATTGTGGCGCTACCTGCGCACCGGTGACGTGGCAACCGTCAGTACCGACCATTGCCCGTTCTGCATGAAGGACCAGAAAGAAATGGGAATCGGCGATTTCTCCAAGATTCCCAACGGAATCGGTTCGGTGGAACATCGCATCGACTTGATGTTCCAGGGGGTCAAGAGCGGCAAGATCACCCTCGAGAAGTGGGTCGACGTCTGTTGCACCACCCCGGCCCGGATGTTCGGTATGTATCCGAGAAAGGGCGTCATCAGCCCGGGAGCAGATGCCGACATCGTGATCTACGACCCGAACGGGCACACCAGCATCGGGGTCGAGAAGACTCACCACATGAACATGGACTATTCGGCGTACGAGGGTTTCGAGATCGACGGCCACGTGGACACCGTGATGTCTCGCGGGCGCGTCATCGTCGACAGTGGATCCTATTCCGGCACCGCGGGACACGGCCGCTTCGTTCGCCGCGACCTGTCACAGAATCTGATCTGAGCATGGACATCGGGGTGGTGCTGCAGTGCAATCCGCCGGCGTCGCGGGTGATCGATCTGGCCAGACAGGCCGAGACGCATGGGTTTTCGCACGTATGGACGTTCGATTCGCATCTGCTGTGGCAGGAACCGTACGTCATCTACAGTCAGATTCTGGCCGCGACCAGGCGTGTGACCGTGGGTCCGATGGTCACCAATCCGGCTACCCGCGATTGGACCGTGACGGCGTCGACGTTCGCGACACTCAACGACATGTTCGGCAATCGAACCGTCTGCGGCATCGGTCGGGGTGATTCCGCGGTCCGCGCCCTCGGAGGGAAGCCGACAACACTTGCCTCGCTTCGGGACTCGATCGAGGTGATCCGAAGTTTGGCCAACGGGCGTAGCGCTCGGGTGGGTGAGACGACGGTGCAGTTTCCGTGGGCGGAGCACTCGACGCTGGAGGTGTGGGTCGCGGCGTACGGACCGAAAGCCCTCGAGCTCACCGGGCAGGTAGCGGACGGATTCATTCTGCAATTGGCAGATCCGGACATTGCTGCGTGGACGATCGGCCGAGTGCGCGCGGCGGCCGAGCAGGCGGGCCGAGATCCGGATTCGATCTCGATCTGCGTGGCAGCTCCCGCCTACGTCACCGACGGTACCGAGGCCGGTCTCGAACATGCCCGCGACCAATGTCGTTGGTTCGGTGGAATGGTCGGAAATCACGTCGCCGATATCGTCGCACGCTACGGCGGTGACGGCGGCGGTGTTCCGCAGGCACTCACCGACTACATCGCGGCGCGCAAAGGGTACGACTACAACGAGCACGGTCGAGCCGGAAACTCGCACGCAGAATTCGTTCCGGACGAGGTGATCGACAGGTTCTGCCTACTGGGCACCCCGGCCGATCACATCGCCAAGCTGAAGGAGCTCGAGGCGCTCGGCGTCGACCAGTTCTCGGTGTACCTGCAGCACGACGCCAAGGCAGCGACGCTCGAAGCGTACGGAGAGAGCATTATCCCGCAGATTCGCACATCTGTGACGGCTACGTCGTGACAGGTGTTCTCGATCAGGCGGCGGTGGTGACACCGAGTCCTGCCCGCTCGGCGCGAGGGCTTCGTCGTCCGGTCATGGCGGTAGCGGCAGTCGTGCTGTTGCTGGTGTTGTGGGAGCTGGTGAAGGTGCTGGTCCCCGAAAACGGCGTCAGTGTCGGTGGTGTGCGGGTGTTGCCGCGCACCGACGACGGCGCTCTGCCGCATGTGTGGTCGGTATCGGCGGCGCTGACCGAGCCGGAGGTGAACGTTGCCGGGGCGCGCAGTGTCGGCGCTGCGATCGTGTCCAGCGGACTGTTCACGTTCGGGCTCGCGGTACTCGGATTCGCGCTGGGTGCCGTCGTCGGACTGGTGCTGGCTGTCGCGATGCAACGATTCGTGTGGGTGGAGCGGTCCGTCTTGCCCTACGTGATCGTCTCGCAGACGGTGCCGCTGATTGCGCTGGCACCGCTCGTCGCCGGCTGGGGCGGGAAGATCGCCATCGGTGGGTATGCCTGGCAGCCGTGGATGAGCATCACCGTCATCGCGTCGTATCTCGCGTTCTTCCCGGTGGCGGTAGGGATGTTGCGCGGGCTACGTGCACCCGACCGGGCGTCCCTGGATCTGATGCACAGTTACGCAGCCGGATGGTGGACCACTCTTCTGCGGCTACGGCTCCCGGCCTCGGTGCCGCACCTGATCCCGTCTCTGCGGCTGGCTGCTGCTGCCGCTGTGATCGGTGCAGTCGTTGCCGAGATCTCGACCGGAACCACCGGCGGTATCGGCAGGCAGATCATCGTGTTTTCGCAACAGGCGACGGGCGATGCGTCTCGTCTGTACGCAGCTGTCCTGGGTGCAGCGGTGCTCGGACTCGTGGTCACCGGATTGGTGGCCCTGCTCGATATCGCGCTCGGTCGATACGCAGGCCGTACTCCTGCACGAAGGGCGGATTCATGACCGTGCATGCCGTCCACGTCGAGAGCGTCGGTAAGACGTTCGACGGGGGAGTGACGGCGCTGGAGAATGTGTCGCTGTTCATCGCTCCCGGCGAATTCGTCTCCCTGATCGGACCTTCCGGCTGCGGCAAGTCGACGCTGCTTCGCGTCATCGCAGATCTCGAGCAACCCACCTCCGGTGCGGTGTCGGTGTTCGGTCTGACGGCGCGGAAAGCTCGCGTCGAACAGAAGTACGGCATCGCATTTCAACAGGCAGGACTGCTCGAGTGGAGAACGGTGCAGTCGAACGTTGCACTGCCGCTCGAGCTGCACAAGGTGTCCAAACGAGAACGGGCCGAACGGGTACGTGAACTGCTCGACCTCGTGGGACTCACCGATTTCGCCGACAGCTTTCCCAGCCAGTTGTCCGGGGGCATGCAGCAACGCGTCGCGATCGCTCGTGCACTGGCCCGAACACCGGGACTGTTGCTGATGGACGAACCGTTCGGCGCACTCGACGAGATGACACGCGAGAAGATGCAGAACGACTTGTTGCGCATAGCCGAGGAGTCGAGCGCAGCAGTGGTGTTCGTGACCCACTCCATTCCCGAAGCGGTGTATCTGTCCGATCGAGTGGTCGTGATGTCTCCCCGGCCGGGGAGGATCGTGGACACACTCAGGATCGACACCTTCGGCTCCGACGGGGACCCGCGTCAATCGACGGAATTCTTCGCCGCCATCACCTCGGTTCGGGATGCGCTGCACGGGCGCATGATCCGCGGTGCGGATCTCCGATGAAACTCTGGCTTCCGCCGGTGGTGTTCGGCGTTGTCGTGCTCGGATTGTGGCAGCTGCTGACCGTCGCCGCCGGGGTACCGTCGTTCCTGCTGCCGTCACCCAGTGCGATTGCCGAACAGTTCGCGCGCAACGCCGCGAACATCGGATCGGCAAGTGTGGCAACCGGAACCAATGCTCTGATCGGACTGGTCGCAGGATCTGTTCTCGGTCTTCTCGCAGCGGTGGTGGCCGTTCGCCTGCGGATCGTCGATGAGCTCCTGACCCCGTTGGCGGCGGGTGCGGCAGCGGTTCCCATCGTGGCCCTCGCTCCGGTGTTCAACTCGATGTTCTCCTCGACGACCGATCTACCGCGCCGCCTCGTGGTGACCATCGTCGTGTTCTTTCCGGTATTCGTCAGTGCCGCAAAAGGACTGCGTCAGGTATCGCCGGTACACCACGACTTGATGACGTCGTACGCGGTCGGCGGCTGGCAGTTCACGCGGATCGTTCGTCTCCCGTCCGCGGTGCCACACATCTTCACCGGGTTGCGGGTTGCTGCTCCGAATGCTGTCATTGCTGCCATCATCTGCGAGTACTTCGGTGGATTGCAGAACGGTTTGGGGTCGCGGATCACGTCCGCCGCGGCGAATACGGCCTATCCCCGGGCGTGGGCCTACGTAATGGGTGCCATTGCAGTCGGGTTGCTGTTCTTTCTGGTTGTCCTGTTGCTGGAGAAGCTCGTGTCCCGGCGTCGTACCTAGGAGAAGTCGAACGTGAAGATCACTCGAATCCCCAGAGCCCTTGTCGTCGTCGCCATGGCGCTGGCTGTGGTTGCCTCGGCCTGCAGCACCACCACGACCGACACCGATACCGGTGCCGACGGAAGCACCACGATCAAGCTGCAATTGCAGTGGTTCAAGCAGGGTCAGTTCGCGGGCTACCTCGCGGCCGTCGATCAGGGTTTCTACGCCGAGCAGGGCCTGAACGTCGAGATCCTCGACGGCGGAACGGATATCGTTCCGCAGACCGTGCTGGCGCAGGGGCAGGCCGATTACGCCGTCGCGTGGGTGCCGAAAGCGCTCGCGTCGCGCGAGGCAGGGGCCGGCATCACCGACGTGGCGCAGATCTATCAGAAGTCGGGCACCTTGCAGGTCTCGTTCAAGGATCAGAACATCGCGTCACCCGCCGACCTTCGCGGCAAGACCGTCGGAAACTGGGGCTACGGCAACGAATTCGAGTTGTTCGCAGGCATGACCAAGGCGGGCGTGAGTCCGTCCGACGTGACGCTGGTGCAGCAGCAGTTCGACATGAACGGTCTGTTGTCCGGCGATATCGCTGCGGCACAAGCGATGTCGTACAACGAGTACGCGCAGCTGCTCGAAACCGTGAACCCCGCAACGGGTGCGCTCTACACCGCAGACGATTTCACGTCGCTGAACTGGAACGACGACGGTGTCGCGATGCTGCAGGACGCGATCTGGGCCAATACCGACAAGCTTTCCGACGAGGCGTACCAGGATCAGACCGTGAAATTCCTGGCGGCATCATTGAAGGGCTGGATCTTCTGCCGAGACAACGTCGAGAAGTGCCGCGACATCACCGTCGCTGCGGGGTCCACACTCGGCGCGAGCCATCAACTCTGGCAGGTCAACGAAGTCAACAAATTGATCTGGCCGTCGGGTAACGGCATCGGGATGATCGACGAGGCCGCCTGGCAGCAAACCGTCGACATTGCCAAGACCACGAAGAACGCCGAGGGGTCCACCGTGCTCACCGCCGATCCCGACGCGGAGGCATACACCAACGAGTACGTCACGGAGGCGCTTGATTTGTTGAAGGCCGACGGTGTGGACGTCACCGGAGAGTCGTACGCTCCGATGGAGGTCACACTGGAGGAAGGCGGCAAGTAGATGGATCACGTGTTCTACTCCTGGTCGGCGCAGGCCGAACTGAACCCGATCACCGTCGAGGGTGCCGAGGGGTCGTGGTTCTGGGACGACAAGGGCAATCGGTACCTGGACTTCTCGTCCCAGTTGGTCAACGTCAATCTCGGGCATCAACACCCCGACGTGGTGGCCGCCATCGTCGAACAGGCCCAGGTTCTGACGACCATCTCTCCGACCGTGTCCAACAACAAGCGCAGTGAACTCGCTGCTCTGATCGCCGAACGCGCTCCGGGTGATCTGAACCGGGTGTTCTTCACGACGGGCGGTGCCGAAGCCGTCGAGCATGCGGTGAGGCTGGCGCGCCAGCACACCGGACGCACGAAGATGCTTGCCGCCTACCGCTCGTACCACGGCGGAACCGGAGTCGCTATCGGTCTCACCGGCGAGCCGCGGCGATGGGGTACCGAGCCGACCAACGTCGACGTCGTACGCTTCTTCGGGCCGTACCCGTACCGGTCGCCCTGGGGCACAACGACTCCCGAGGACGAGACAGCGGCAGCGCTGGCGCACCTCGAACAGGTCATCGTGCTCGAAGGCGCGCAGAACATCGCCGGACTGATCCTGGAATCGGTCATCGGTACCAACGGTGTGCTGATCCCGCCGCCCGGATATCTGGCCGGCGTTCGGGCACTGTGCGACAAGTACGGGATCGTCTACATCGCCGACGAAGTGATGGTCGGGTTCGGGCGAATCGGCGAATGGTTCGCGTGCCAGGCCTGGGATGTGACACCGGATCTGATCACCTTCGCCAAGGGCGTCAACTCCGGATACGTGCCCCTCGGCGGGGTCGTGATCTCGGAGAAGATCGCCTCGCAGTTCGACCACAAGCCGTATCCGGGCGGCTTGACCTACTCCGGTCACGTCCTCGGGTGTGCCGCGGGCGTCGCATCCATCGGGGTGTTCGAGCGCGACAAGATCCTTCCTCACGTGCGTCACGTCGGCGAGGACGTACTCGGTGCGGGCCTGTCCAAGCTGGCCGAATCGCATCCGAGCGTCGGTGAGGTGCGCGGCAAGGGATTCTTCTGGGCCGTCGAGCTGGTCAAGGACGGCACGACGCGGGAGCCGCTGGTGCCCTTCGCCGCGTCGGGCAAGGATGCGGCGGCGATGGGCACCGTGACCGCCGCGGCGAAGTCACGGGGTCTGTGGCCCTTCGTCGCAGGCAACCGTCTGCAGATCGCACCGCCACTGACGACGACCGAGGACGAGATTCGTCAGGGACTGGAAATCCTCGACGAGGTATTGACGGTGGCGGACGGGTTCACCGTCTGACTCGGGGTCGTGCGCGGAAACTCGCCCCAGACTACGAGGCAGGAGTGGAGCCTGCGGAACGACCCGAAAACACTGCGCGCACGTGCGGCGTCAGCCGCTCTGATCAGAGCACAGCACCGGGGTTGAGGATTCCGGCCGGATCGAGAGCGGTCTTGATTCGCCGGGTCAGTTCCATGACGTCTTCGCCGACTTGATCGGGTAGCCAGGCCTTCTTGAGGCGACCTACGCCGTGTTCCCCGGTGATGGTGCCGCCCAACGAAATTGCCAGATCCATGATGGCTCCGAATGCGACGTTGGCCCGGCGAGTCATGTCGGCGTCCTCGGGGTCGAACACGATCAGCGGGTGGGTGTTGCCGTCTCCCGCGTGCGCGATGACGGCAACCAACACGTCGTATTTCTTCGACAGTTCGGCGATCCCGTCGACGAGAGCCGGGAGGGCAGGCAGCGGAACACCGACATCCTCGAGCAGCAGGCTGCCGAGTCGTTCGACCGCCGGAATGGCGAATCGCCGTGCGGCAGCGAAGGCCTCACCCTCGCCGGGGTCGTCGGTGGTGAAGACATCCGAGGCACCGGCCTCGGTGCACGCTGCGGCCATGATCTCGATCTCTCGCCCTCGATCGGCACCGGGGGAGTCGGACCGAGCGATGAGCATCGCAGCTGCCTCGCGGTCGAGTCCCATGTTCATGGCATCTTCGACGGCACCGATGGACGCACGGTCCATGAACTCGAGCATCGACGGCCGCAAGGTACGGGTGATGGCCAGAATGGCAGTCGTCGCATCGTGCACGGAGGCGAACGAGGCAACCACGGTGCTGGCCGGAGGTTGGGCCGGGATCAATCGAAGAGTGATCTCGGTGATGATGCCCAGGGTGCCCTCGGATCCCACGAAGAGCTTCGCAAGGGACAGTCCGGCAACATCTTTCAGGCGTGGTCCGCCGAGTCGGACGGCAGTCCCGTCGGCGAGGACGACCTCGAGTCCGAGAACGTAATCGGTGGTGACGCCGTACTTCACGCAGCACAGCCCGCCGGCATTGGTGGCCGCATTGCCGCCGATGGAGCACATCTCGAACGACGACGGATCCGGTGGGTACCACAGACCGTGTTCGGCGACTGCCTTCTTGACTTCGGCGTTGAGCAGTCCGGGTTGTACGACGGCTATGCGGGTTACCGGGTCGACGGTGATCTCGCGCATCAGCTCGGTGGTGAGCACTATCCCGCCGTCGACGGCCGTGGCACCACCGGACAGGCCCGAGCCGGCCCCACGCGGGACGACCGCCACCGCGTGTTCGGTGGCCCACCGCATGACGGCTCTGACGTCGTCGGTGGACTGCGCGCGGACCACGGCCAATGGGGTACCCGCGTCGGGGTCCTTGGCCCAGTCGCGTCGGTATCCCTCGGTGATGTCGGGGTCGGTGACCACGGCACCGGCGGGAAGCAGCGCTTCGAGCTCGCTCAGGTGGGCATCTGCATCGGTAGTCACCGACATCCGGTTCTCCTCACGTCGTACATGTGACCGTCGCCACTCGAGTCTGTCACGACTCGCAGTGGGGCGTGAACGAGGACGACTCCGAGAATGTCCGAGTCACATCAGTAACACCAGCCTCAGGCGTTACCAGATCGATGCGTCGTCGACACGCAATGTTGTAGTTCGCAGCGCTAGCGTCCAGCGCAGCGCATCTCGCACCCCATTCGGTGCGGGTCGACAAGGAGGCTGCACGATGATCGATCCCGGAAGTGACTCCTGGAACTATGTGGCGGCGATGTTCTCGTACGAATTCCTTGGGGGCGGAGTCGAATACGACACCATCGAGCGCATTCACCGCGGCGAGGTCGACGAGTGGGTGCACGCGTTGCTCAAATCCGGGATGTTCGAGAGCGCGACCGTCGCGGCCATCGCCGACTCGTGGCGTGCAGCACCCCGCCGACTGTTCGACATGCTCGTCCTCGACGCCGACGAAATGACTGCTCGCCGTTGCTCTCTCGCGTGGTCGTCCCTCGACCGGCTCGCACCGCTCGCTCGCCTGGGCTGATCACGGGTCGCACAGTCACAAATCACGGTTCACGCACCCAGAATTGTCGTCCGGGAGTCGTCGACCACGATTGCCTGGCTATCGGTCAGTCCGTGAGTTTCGATTCCCTCGCGTCGCAGACGGCGCAGCGTCGCCCACCCCGAATCCTTCTCGTCCAGCACGGAATCGAGATGCGGGACGACGGAGAAGTCGACGAGACCGAGCCCGCTCCACACCGGATCGATACCTGCGATCGGCCGTACCTCGTTCGGGTCGTCGGCATCCTCGACCCCGGCCAGCGACGGCGCAGCGACGCACGCTCCCGCGCTGTACCCGCCGTAGGTGATGGTGTCGGCCCGAACGCGCCCGCGGATGACCTCGTCCGCACCGGAACGAGCCATCTGAGCGCGCAACACGAACGTGTTGCCACCGCGGACCCAGACTGCGTCGAACGCTGCCAGGGCGCGCTCGAATGCGGCCGGTCTCCCGGCGAAATCGCGCAGATCCAACTCCGACGGCCGGTATCCCAACGCGCGCAGGGGTCCGAACTCGCTGCGGAGCGAGGATTCGCGGGCAGCGGCGGGCCAGGCATCGGCCGCATTGGCGATGACCGCGAGATCGGCGGGCGGGCCGGTGAGGCGGGCGAACTCGTCGGAATGGCCGCCGAATCGATACGAAGACAGGAACAACCTCACGAGGTCTGCTCCCCGGCGACCCTGGCCATTCCGGATCGGATTGCCTCGGCCACCCGCTCGGGTTCACGCAGGCGACGGGTGACGAACCCCGCCGCGAACTTCAGTCGGTCGCGGTCCCAGCGCGGCACCACATGCAGATGTAGGTGAAAGACGGTTTGGAATGCGGCGACGCCGTCGTTGATCACCAGATTTGCACCGTCGGCGCGGAGGTCGGACTCGCGCACTGCGCGCGCCAGCGTGTGCCCGACGCGGAAAACCTCGGCAGCCGTGTCCGGGCCGGTGGAGGTCAGGTCTGCGGAATGCTCGCGCGGAACCACCAGAACGTGGCCCCTGCTGATCGGTCGAATATCGAGAAAAGCGACGGTGTGCTCGTTCTCGAACACGCGGTGGGCAGGTGCGTCGCCGGCGACGATGGCACAGAAGATGCAAGATTCCACGATTGTCACTGTAAGGTCCGATCATCACGGATAGACCTGTATGGCGTGCATCACAATTGCTCGCCCTGTAGTCGCGAAATGTCGAAACGGACTCGATTCAGAACGAATCGGACTGTGTTCTGGGTTACCCGCGCTCCATTACCTGTGGCTACTATCAGGAACCTCGTGCCTTGTCGCATGGGTTCGTCCACTCGTCGCAGATTTTGAGCCATTGGCCGATCGGTGGGCACCATTCAACGCAGGAAGACGGAGATTTGGATACATCGCAGAGCACTGAAAAGGGTTCGGGATCCACGACGGTCGTCGGTGTGGTCCGCGAATCGGGGGAAGGTGAGCGACGTGTCGCTCTGGTCCCGAAGATCGTTGCCGCGCTCACGGGCAAGGGCGTCGAGGTCGTCGTGGAATCGGGTGCCGGACTCGGCGCTCTGATCCCGGACGAGCTCTATGTCGCAGCCGGGGCCACGATCGGCGATCCCTGGGGCTCGGAGGTCGTGGTCAAGGTCGCACCGCCGACCGACGTAGAGATCTCGAGGCTGAAGTCGGGCTCGACGCTCATCGGATTCCTCGCCCCACGCAATGCCGAGAACAGCATCGGCGCGCTGAAGGCCGCCGGAGTACAGGCGTTCGCGGTCGAAGCCATCCCGCGTATCTCCCGCGCTCAGGTGATGGACGCCTTGTCTTCTCAGGCGAACGTCGCCGGGTACAAGGCCGTTCTGCTGGCCGCGTCGGAGTCCACGAGGTTCTTCCCGATGCTGACCACCGCCGCCGGAACGGTCAAGCCGGCGACTGTGCTCGTTCTCGGTGTCGGTGTGGCCGGCCTGCAAGCCCTGGCCACCGCGAAGCGTCTCGGTGGTCGACCCACCGGCTACGACGTGCGACCGGAGGTAGCCGACCAGGTCCGTTCCGTCGGCGCGCAGTGGCTCGATCTGGGGATCGATGCTGCCGGCGAAGGCGGCTACGCGCGTGAGCTGACCGAGGACGAACGCGTCCAGCAGCAGCGTGCCCTGGAAGAGGCCATCAAGGGATTCGACGTCGTGATCACCACGGCGTTGGTGCCCGGCCGTCCCGCACCGCGTCTGGTGACGGCCGCGGCCGTCGAGGGCATGAAGCCCGGCAGCGTCGTGGTCGACCTGGCCGGCGAGACCGGCGGAAACTGCGAACTCACCGAGCCCGGCCAGACCGTCGTCAAGCACGACGTCACCATCTGCTCGCCGTTGAACCTGCCTGCCACGATGCCCGAGCACGCCAGCGAGCTGTACTCGAAGAACATCTCGGCTTTGCTCGAGCTCATGCTGGTCGACGGCGCACTCGCTCCGGATTTCTCCGACGAAGTGCTCGCCGGTGCCTGCGTGACACGTGAGAAGGAGAACTGATGTACACCCCGCTTCTCGCGAACATCGCGATCCTGGTGTTGTCCGGGTTCGTCGGTTTCGCGGTGATCTCCAAGGTGCCGAACACCTTGCACACCCCGCTGATGTCGGGAACCAACGCCATCCACGGCATCGTCGTGTTGGGCGCGTTGGTCGTCCTCGGAAAGGTGCACGACCCGTCCATCGGACTGCAGGTCATCCTGTTCGTCGCGCTGGTGTTCGGAACCGTCAACGTCATCGGTGGATTCGTGGTCACCGACCGCATGCTCGGCATGTTCAAGTCCAAGCCGGTGCCCGCCAAGACCTCGAAGGGTGCTGACTCCTGATGGACAATCTCGTCAACATTCTCTACATCGTCGCCTTCGGCATGTTCATCTACGGTCTGATGGGTCTGACCGGACCGAAGACCGCCGTGCGGGGCAACCAGATCGCCGCCGTCGGCATGTTCATCGCCGTGGTGGCCACGCTGATATCCATTCGCGACACCGGTAACTGGATCCTGATCATCGTCGGACTCGTCGTCGGCGTGGCGCTGGGAATCCCGCCTGCGCGACGGGTGAAGATGACGGCGATGCCGCAGCTGGTGGCTCTGTTCAACGGCGTCGGCGGTGGCACGGTCGCACTGATCGCGTGGGCCGAGTTCCTCGACACGTCCGGATTCTCGAACTTCAACCACGGAGAGTCGCCGACGGTGCATATCGTCATCGGCTCACTCTTCGCGGCGATCATCGGTTCCATCTCGTTCTGGGGCTCGCTCATCGCCTTTTTGAAGCTGCAGGAAACTCTGCCCGGCTCGCCGATCACGATCGGTAAGTTGCAGCAGCCGCTCAACGCTCTGCTGCTGATCGGCGCTGTGGCCGCTGCAGTGGTCATCGGCATCAACGCCACTCCGGGCGGCGGCGTGTCGCAGTGGTGGATCGTCGCGGTTCTCGTACTGGCAGGCATCCTCGGTCTCACGGTGGTACTGCCCATCGGCGGCGCGGACATGCCGGTCGTCATTTCGCTGCTCAATGCTCTGACCGGTCTGTCTGCTGCGGCTGCGGGTCTGGCGCTCAACAACACCGCGATGATCGTGGCGGGCATGATCGTCGGCGCGTCCGGCACGATCTTGACCAACCTCATGGCCAAGGCCATGAACAGGTCCATTCCGGCGATCGTCGCAGGTGGATTCGGCGGCGGCGACGCGGCTGCAGGCCCGGCCGGTGCAGGCGGGGGAACCGCCAAGGCGACCTCGGCGGCAGACGCAGCGATCCAGATGGCCTACGCCAACCAGGTCATCGTCGTGCCCGGCTACGGCCTTGCCGTCGCTCAGGCGCAGCATGCCGTCAAGGACATGGCCAAGTTGCTGGAGTCCAAGGGTGTCGAGGTCAAGTACGCCATTCACCCCGTCGCCGGTCGCATGCCGGGACACATGAACGTGCTGCTCGCCGAGGCCGACGTCGCGTACGACGCGATGAAGGAAATGGACGACATCAACGACGAGTTCTCTCGCACCGACGTCACGTTGGTCATCGGAGCGAACGACGTGACCAACCCGGCGGCGCGCAACGATCCGTCGAGCCCGATTCACGGGATGCCGATTCTCAACGTCGATCAGTCGAAGTCGGTCATCGTCCTCAAGCGGTCGATGTCGTCCGGCTTCGCCGGAATCGAGAACCCACTGTTCTTCGCGGAAGGCACGTCGATGCTGTTCGGCGACGCAAAGAAGTCGGTGTCCGAGGTGACCGAGGAGCTCAAGGCCCTCTAGTCGGTCGCCATCTCGGCCCGGATGGGACGCTTCCGTGTCAACGGAAGCGTCCCATTCTGCGTTGGGCTACGAGGGCAGCGGTATCGAACGGGTTTCGAGCCTCGCGGGCAGCGGCTGCGGGTGAGAAGAGCATCACCACCGAGCACGCCGGCCACCACACGCCCGTGATCAGCAGTGCGCTGACAATCCCGACGGGGGAGACGGACCCGACGGCCAGTTGTGCCACTCCGACAGCGAGGGCGGCGACGGTCCCGAGTCCGAGGATCATCGGCCGCCACGTGGCCGATGCCACCATCGACGCGGCCCCCACCAGCGCTGTGACAGCGACGAGCTGCCCGCTCGGAAGGTCGGTGGCCGTTGTCGACGACGCCGCGAGGTGACGCACCAGAGCTGTGGTCACTTCCGCGCCGACGACGCAGGCAATCACCACCCCGATGCCGTAAGGCAATTTTCGGACCAGGGCGACAACGGTGAGGGCGGCGAGGACGGTCAGCACGGCGGTGACGTCGATCGTGCTCAGTGCTCGCGAGGCCAGGGCGGCAGCCGGGCTCGTGGAGACGGGCCACACCGGTGCCATGTTCGGCACCCACATCAGTAGTACCGACAAGAGCACCGCGCAGAGGCTCGACACTGTCAGCCGGGTGCGGATCGCCCGTCGGTGCGCTCGCTCGCTCGTGTTCGCCGAACGGCTCTCGTTGCCGGCTCCACGGGGTGGCCGGATCGGTCCGCTGTCGAGACTCGGTGATCGCATGGACGCCAGACTGCCGCAGTCGGCTGAGCGTGAGGTGTGAGCATCGTGGGAGCCGGCTGAGCATCTGCGGTAACGGTCGGATCACGACGAAGAAGCGTCGATTCCTTGTTGTAGCCGCAACCTAGTAATGGCGATCTGTCAAATTCCTGGAGTCTGCAAACAGCCGAAAAACCGAACCGAAAGTAGAATTTGACCCTGCAACCAACCGATCGGTCGGAGTGTGTGGTCCAGTGCGGTGTAGAGGAGGCTACTCGACTGTGGCTCCGAGTAGTTGATCTCGAGTGTCGCACCTCGCCTACCTGGACTTTTGTGCGGAGTTTGTCTCCTGTCACAGTATTTTGAAATGCGAACTATGAATTCGTTGCAAGTCGTTGATCGGATGGGCCGATCTGTGTGACTATGGTCACATAGTCCAGTTCACCCTGGGCGTGACCGTCGAAAAGGGCGTAGTTTCAGCCGCATCGGAAAACCGTATTCCCCCGTTACGGCCAAGTTGGTAACGATCTGAACACGGTCTGGTCGGCTCATCGCAACTCGTGAACGGGCATTCGGCACCAACAGAAGTCGGAAACTCGAAGGAGAAGAACATGACCACAATGTCGCAGGGGCAGCTCGATATGGTCCGCGCGTTCTTTTGCAACGAGTTCCAAGCGGACTCGCTGGACCGTACGGTGATGCCGGAGCCCACGGCCGATGCCGTTGCCGAATGGATCGACGCGCTGTCCACCAGTGGACTGTTCGCACCCGCGGAGGTGCACAACATCTCGTCCGTCTGGTGTGCCGAGCCCGAGTCGATGACCGCACTGCTCGTCGGCGAAATCGACGAAATCGCTGTCAAGCGGCACGAGGCCGCGGTCCCGGCCGCTGCCGTTGCTACTCCGGCGCTGATCTCCGCGTTCGGTCGCGCCAGCTGACCATCTGTGCTTGTGCCACCGGCATCCGTTGGCACCGCTTCGTTACGATCACCCGAACCGGTTATGTCCGTCGGCAACGGTGCCGCACAACGAAGTGAGGGTTTTGTATGGGCGTGGTGGGCTTGGACGAAGATGCAGTGTCGACGTGGATCGCGGAGCTGGGGATAGGCGCAACATCGCCGCTCTCGTTTCAGCGCATCGGTAACGGCCAGTCCAATCTCACGTATGCGGTTCGCGACGCCGGTGGCAGTGCGTGGGTCCTTCGTCGGCCGCCGTTGGGCAAATTGTTGGCGTCGGCTCACGACGTCGTGCGCGAGCACCGGATTCTCTCCGGTCTGCAGAATTCGCCGGTCCCTGTGCCGAAAATGATTGCGATCACGCAGGATCCAGCCGTTTCCGAGGTCCCGTTGGTCCTGATGAGTTTCGTCGACGGGGTCGTCGTCGACTCGGTGTCGGCTGCCGAACAGGTGGACCCCGATCGGCGTCGACGTGTCGGACTCGGTCTGACCGCGGCGTTGTCCGACATACACCGTGTCGACCTCGAGTCGTCGGGTCTTGCCGACCTCGCCGGCCGCAAGCCCTACGCTGCGCGTCAGATCGCGCGGTGGACCACGCAGTGGGACTCCTCCCGAACCCGGGAGGTTCCTGGAATCGACTCGCTCGCAGCACGATTGACGGCCAAGATCCCCGAGCAGCACGAGGTGACGCTGGTTCACGGCGACTTCCATCTGAGCAACGTCATCACCGCTCGAAACGACGGCCGCGTGGTTGCCGTCGTCGACTGGGAGTTGTGCACGCTCGGAGACCCGTTGGCGGATCTGGGTGGTCTGCTCGCCTACTGGCCTCAGGCGGACGACGGGGTTGCCGGTCCTTTCATGGCATCGACTCTGCCCGGTTTCCCTACCCGGGCGGAGCTGGTCGAGTCCTACGCGCACAACACGGGCCGCGATGTGACCGATGCCGGATTCTGGGAAGTGCTGGCGCTGTGGAAGTTGTCGATCATCGCCGAAGGCGTCATGCGCCGGATGGAAGCCGATTCACGCAACCGCGCCGTGGGCGGCGCGCCGACCACCACGCTGATCGACGACATCGTCACCCGAGCGCTGCAGCGCGCCGACGAAATCGGGCTCTAGATTCAGGCGTCTACTGACGTTCCGATCACCAAAGTGCGTGCCGCGGTTTCGATTTCGGAGGGAATGGGGACGGGACGGCGGGAGTTCGCGTCGACGTAGACGTGAACGAACCGTCCCCGAGCGGCCAATGTCAGTGCGTCGTCCTCGGCTTCGCGGAACAGAGCCAGCGAGTAGACGATGCTGCGGGTGCCCAGCTTCTCCACCGCCAGACCGACCTGGAGGCGATCGGGAAAACTGAGCTCGGACAGATAGCGGCACGAGGTTTCGGCCACGACGCCGATCGCGGGCAGAGTCCTGATGTCCACACCCGTCGTTTCCATGAGCCACCCGTTCACTGCGGTGTCGAAGTATGCGTAATACGTCACGTTGTTGACGTGGCCGTAGTGGTCGTTGTCGTCCCATCGGGTCGACACCGGCCACAGTGCCGGGAAATCCGACGCATTCGACAATTCCACGCTGTCCTTCGGCGACTCCGTCATGGCACGACGCTAACCCGTCGCCACGTCGGCAACAAACGCGACCGGATTCGAGGCATCGGAGAGCTGAGTCCGGGCGAATGCTTCCTCGGTATCGCCGTCGTGACGTAGTCTTTGGTTGGACCGGACCAGTCCGTACCGCTGGTTCTGCGAGTGATCGAAAGGCCGGCGCAGTGGTGATGCCCGTACACCTGAGGGACAGTCAGATCCCGAAGCACGAACAGCTACGCGCAATTCTGTTGCACCGCTGCACCAAGGAGCTTTCGCCGGGGGATCTGATGCCGAGCGAGCGTCGGTTGATGGAGGACTACGGAGTCAGTCGCATCACGGTACGCGAGGCGATAGGGCAGCTCGTCAACGACGGACATCTGGTTCGGGTACGTGGGAAAGGGACGTTCGTTGCTTCTCGTACCGTGCAGTCGCGGTTGCACCTGGCGTCGTTCTCCGAGGAGATGCGTGCCCAGGGGCTGACGCCGACGACGGTGGTCCTGTTCGCGCGACTCGAAAAGCCCTCGGCAGCAACGATTCGTGCTCTGGGCCTGGTCGACGGTGATCGGACGTACCACATCAAACGGCTACGGCTGGCCGATGCCGAGCCGGTCAGTGTCGACGACGGGTGGTACCGGGCCGAACTCCTTCCGGGGCTGATCGACCACGATCTGAGTCAGTCGGTGTACGAGGCCGTGCGCAACCACTACGGCCTGACCATCGATCGAGCCGAGCAGACCGTCAAAGCGACAGCCGCCGACAGTGACACCTCCACGCTGCTGGGGACCAAACGCGGCGCACCGGTGCTGTACTTCGACCGAGTGTCGTTCAGCGGCGACGAGCCGATCGAGCACACGGAGAGTTGGTACCGGTGCGACCGGTACCAACTCTCGATGGAGGTGCAGGGGGAGCGGCGCACCACGCAGCGCCGCTAGGCTCAGGGCAACACGAACAGCGAGTCACCCTGTGCCACCGACGTTCCGACGGCCGCGCTCGTGACGGCATCGGGCTCGGAGTCCATCAGGACCACGGGAATCACGTCGGAGTATCCGGCCTCCGCGATCGCCGCAGGGTCGTAGGTGATCACGAGATCGCCGGACTGAACCCGATCGCCCTCTGCTGCAACGAGTTCGAAACCCTGGCCCTTCATCTTCACGGTGTCGATGCCGATGTGCACCAGCACTCCCGCCTTGTCGTCGGTGAACACGACGAACGCATGTGGGTGGAGTTTGAGGATCTTGCCGGCTATCGGAGACCGCACCTCGACGGGCCCGCTACCGGCCGCCGGGCGCACGGCGACCCCGGAGCCCACCATCTGCGAAGAGAAGACCGGGTCGGGGACGTCGGCGAGCGAGATGACCTGACCGGCAACAGGACTGAAGATCGTCGAGGTCCCGCTCACAGAATGTCGCCGATGTCCTCGGCGAGGGTGTCGGCCTCCGGGCCGACGATGACCTGCACGGCTGTCCCCTTGTGGAACACTCCGTGCGCACCGGCTGCCTTGAGCGCAGCCTCGTCCACCAGCGACCCGTCCTTGACCTCGGTACGGAGCCGGGTGATGCACGCTTCGATCTCTACGATGTTGTCGGCACCGCCGAGGCCCTTCACGATCGCGTCCGCCTTGGCCATGTTCTGTTCCCGCTTCCTTCTCGTGTGCAGTGGTGTCGGCGAGGTCACATCTCCGGGTTGACATGTGGTCGTCACCTGGCCAAACTACAACTGGTAATGACCGGACAGTACCCCTGATGTCATCCGGTCACAACAGTAGAACTCCCTTGCCGGACCAGCCTCGAAGAGAAGGTCGCCATGACCCTGAAGAAGACGGACTCGGCCGAAGCCGAACCGAAGAAGGAATCCAGATCTCTCGCCGGGTTGCAGCGATTCGGGCGCAGTCTCATGCTGCCCATCGCGGTTCTTCCCGCGGCGGGAATCCTGTTGCGGCTGGGCCAGGACGACCTCCTCGGCAGATTCAGTGCTCTGGGCACCGCGGCGGCCGTCATCTCCGCTGCAGGACAGGCGGTCTTCACCTGGTTGCCTCTGATCTTCGCCGTGGGCATCGCCATCGGCTGGGCCAAGAAGTCGGACGGCTCGACCGCCCTCGCCGCCGTCGTCGGCTACATGGTGATGAACGGTGTCTTCACCGCAATGTCACCGGTGGTACTGGAAGGCAAAGTCGACGCGAACGGCGATCCGGCCGTGATCGACTACGGCGTGTTGGCCGGCATCGTCATCGGCCTGCTCTCGGCCATTCTGTGGCAGCGGTTCTACCGCCAGAAACTGCCGGACTACCTCGGCTTCTTCAGCGGACGACGTCTGGTTCCCATCCTGACCGCAGTCACCGGCCTCGTCGTCGCCGTCGTCATGTCGTTCGTCTACCCGCTCTTCTACAGCGCACTGAACTGGGTCGGAAACACCGTTGCCGATCACAGTGTGGTGGGTAGCGGAATCTACGGTTTCGCCAATCGCATGCTGATTCCGACGGGACTGCACCACATTCTCAATTCGGTCGTCTGGTTCCTCGTCGGTGATTATCAGGACGCGAGTGGTCAATTGGTGCGTGGCGATCTCAACCGATTCTTCGCGGGAGATCCGTCCGCGGGAGTCTTCATGACCGGCTTCTTCCCCATCATGATGTTCGCTCTGCCTGCCGCCGCATTCGCGATCTATCGCAACGCCAAGCCGTCGCAGAAGAAGATCGTCGGCGGAATCATGTTGTCCACCGGTCTGACTGCGTTCGTCACCGGCATCACCGAACCGCTCGAGTACTCGTTCATGTTCGTCGCCTGGCCGCTCTACATCATCCACGCCGTGCTGACCGGAACCTCCATGGCACTGACCAATGCCCTGGGAATCCATGACGGCTTCTTCTTCTCTGCCGGCGGTATCGACTATCTGTTGAACTACGGAATCGCCACGAAGGCATGGCTTCTCATTCCTATCGGCCTGGTGTATGCGGTGATCTACTACTTCCTGTTCAGCTTCGTCATCAAGAAGTGGAACCTGCGCACCCCCGGCCGCGAGGACGACGCGGTGCTCGAACCCGACCGGGCATGAGCGAATCGATCACGACGACGCTCCGGGGGCGGGTCGTCACACCCGACGCGGTCATCGAGGATGCCGTCGTGGCGTTGTCCGGCGATCGAATCTCCTGGGTGGGTCCGGTAGTGGCGTGGCCCAACGAGGCTCCACCGCAATCGAATTCGACCATCCTGCCGGGCCTGGTCGATGTGCACTGCCACGGCGGCGGCGGGGCGTCGTTCCCGGATTCTGCCCGTGCCGATCTGATGACCGCGGTACGGCACCACCGTGGCCGCGGCACCACCACGATGCTCGCATCGCTGGTGTCGGCATCCCCTGGGCGACTGGTCGAGCAGACGTCGATGCTCGCCGATCTGTACGAGTCGGGGGACATCGCCGGGGTCCACCTCGAAGGGCCGTTCCTGTCTGTTGCCCGCTGCGGGGCGCAGGACCCCGCGTCACTCCGTGGCGGCGACACCGGTCTGCTGGCAGACATCATCGACGCCGGGCGGGGATCGGTACGGTCGATGACACTTGCTCCCGAAGTCGACGGCTTCACGGCCGTCGGACACATGTTGCGAGAGAACGGCATCGTCCCCAGCATCGGGCACACCGACGCCGACGCACGCACCACTCGCAGCGCAATCGACGCCCTCGGAGAGGGTGCCATCGGTGCCACGCACCTGTTCAACGGGATGCCCACCTGGCATCATCGGTCGCCGGGGCCGGTCAGCGAGTGCTTGGCTGCCGCGGCGCGAGGGTCGATGGTGCTCGAATTGATCGGCGACGGAGTACATCTCGCCGACGAGACCGTGCGAGCGGTGTTCGATCTCGTCGGCGGTGGGAACATCGCGTTGGTGTCCGACGCGATGGCCGCGGCGGGAATGGCCGACGGCCGCTACCGGCTCGGGCCGCTGGATGTCACCGTGCACGATTCGGTCGCCCGCCTGTCGCGGGAGAACGATCCCGAGTCGGCCCCGATCGCGGGCGGCACGTCGAGTGTGCTCGACCTGGTACGCCGCGCAGTGCTCGACGCCGGCGTGCCATTGCTCGACGCAGTGCGTGCCGGGGCAACCACCCCGGCAGCATTGATCGGGATCGGGGCCGAAACCGGTTCTCTCGTCGCCGGATCGAGAGCGGACGTGCTGGTGGTCGACGCATCCTTCGAGCCGGTGCAGGTCATTCGCGGCGGACGCGCGATCGAGGAGGAAAGTTAGATGGAGATCGTCGTACTCCCCACAGCTACCGACGTGGACCGAACCGCGGCCGACATCGTCGAGCACGTCGTGCGAACCGACTCGGTCCCGGGATCGGGCCCCGTCCTCGGGTTGGCGACCGGGTCGAGTCCCGTCGGCACGTATCGCGAGCTGGCCCGCCGACATCGCGAGGAAGGGCTGTCCTTCGCTGGGTGTCGAGCGTTTCTGCTCGACGAATACATAGGGCTACCCAGAACTGCTGAGCAGTCGTATTTTTCGTTCATTCGCGAGAACTTCGTGGACCTCGTCGACCTGGACGATTCCGCGGTGTTCTCGCCGGACGGGGAAGCCGTCGACATCGCTGCCGAAGCGCGACGATACGACGCCGCGATCGCGGAGGCCGGTGGTATCGATGTGCAGATTCTGGGCATCGGCACCGACGGACACATCGGCTTCAACGAGCCCGGATCGTCACTTCGGTCGAGAACCCGGGTCAAGACGCTCACCGAACAGACTCGGGTCGACAATGCGCGCTTCTTCCCCTCGCCGGAGGAGGTGCCGCACCACGTGCTGACGCAAGGCCTCGGCACCATCGACGAGGCGGGTCATCTCGTGCTCATCGCTACCGGAGAATCCAAGGCAGACGCGGTGGCCGCGGCCGTCGAGGGGCCGTTGTCGGCACGCTGTCCTGCGTCCGCGATTCAGTGGCATCCACACGTGACGGTACTGGTGGACGAGGCAGCTGCTGCGTCCCTCGCTCTCACGGACTACTACCGCCACGCCTACGCGAACAAGCCCGCGTGGCAGCGCCTGTGAGTCAGCGACGGGAGAATTCCGACGCCCGCTGGATCTGATCGTCGGACGGGCGAACTCCGGTGTAGAGAACGAACTGTTCTGCTGCCTGCAGGGCAATGACCTGTGCACCGGTGATCACCGGTTTGTTCGCCGCACGCGCCGCGGTGATCAGCGGCGTCTCCGACGGCATCGCGACCACGTCGAACACTGCCTGTGCCGCATGGATCTGCGACTCGCTGAAGGGAGTCGAATCGGCAGCGGGGCCGCCCGCCATTCCCACCGGGGTGACGTTCACCAGCAAGTCGGCTCCGACGGACTCGGCCGACCAGTCGTATCCGTACGCCTCGGCGAGAGCCGGACCGGTCGACGTGTTGCGAGCAACCACGGTGCCGCGGGTGAAACCCGAATCCCGCAGTGCGGCAACCACTGCCTTGGCCATACCGCCGCTGCCGGTCACGGCCACCGAACAATCGGTCGAGAACTCGCTCGACGCAATCAGATCGGCCACAGCCTGGTAATCGGTGTTGTAGGCGTGCAACACGCCCGCCTCGTTGACGATGGTGTTGACCGATGCGATCGCGCTCGCAGATTCGTGCATGACGTCGACCAGCTCGATCACGTCCTCCTTGAACGGCATGGAGACCGCGCATCCCCTGATACCGAGTGCACGGACTCCACCGACCGCGGCCGCGAGATCGGTGGTGGTGAACGCCTTGTAGACGAAGTTCAATCCCAGTTCGTCGTACAGGTAGTTGTGGAAGCGGGTTCCGATATTGCTCGGCCTTCCCGACAGAGACATGCAGAGCTGGGTGTCACGGTCGAGAAAGCTGCGCGACGACGTCGTTGCCATTGGCCAGACTTTACCGCCCGCGTTCGCATCGCTGGATCAGCAGCTGGGGGCCACCGAAGCGAGGGCGCGGCGGTCGGCCTCGGTGATCGGCAGCTCGTACTGGGCCGCCACCGACAGATATTTGCCCGCGTAGAAACAGTGGTACGCCGCGTTCGGCGGCATCCACTGCGACGGCGTCTTGTCGCTCTTGCTCTGGTTGTCCGGCCCGTTGACCGCCAGCAGATTGAACGCGATGTCGTTCGCGAAACGAATGCGCTTGTCCGCTGCCCAGCTGTCGGCACCCATGTCCCAGGCGGCAGACAACGGATAGACGTGATCGATCTGGATCTTGCCGGCGTCGGACTTTCTGAACTGCAACCGTTCACCGGAGTAGGGGTCGTCCAGGGAGCCCGAGAGCACCACGCAGTCTCGGGTGCCGGCCTTGAACTCGACTTCGGTCATCGACAGTGCCAGCACGTTGTCACGGGTTCCACACCCGTCGTGCCCGCCCGGTCCGTCGTAGTCGTCCGTCCACGCCGGTCCGAACACGCACCCTTCACCGCTCTTGCATCCGCGCTCGTACCCACGAGGATCGGGTCGTGCGGCGACGACGGCCACCCGATCCAACAGCGTTTCGATCTGGGCGCGGGTGGGGCTGCCCGGAGCCGGGGGTGGGGGAGCCAATCCCGGTATGTCGGACCGGTCACAGGATTCGAACGTCGCCATGACGATCGCGGCGATCACCAACGCCGCCGCTACCCACAGCTTCTTCACACACGCCCCATCGTGAAACTTCGATCTTGCCGACTCTCGTACCTCGCGACAGCAGTGTGCCGGACGGTACCGACACCGCCCGACACGGTCGGGTGTCAGCGGACCTCGATGACGGCCTTGCCGAGTGCGTGCCCGTTCTCCACGAGCGCAAGAGCCTCGCCTGCGCGGTCGAGTGGAAACGTGTGATCGATGCGTGGACGAAGGACGCCCGTCACGACCAGATCGGCCAATCGGGTGAACGCCGCAGTGGTGCGCTCGCGCACTGCTCCAGACCCACCCCACTGGGCGGCGAGCACCGGGTCGGCCACGCTGACGATCGGGGCGCCGGTCTTCACAGCGGCCGCGCGAAGAGTGTCCCCGCCGACCAGATCGACGATGCCGTGCACCGGCCGCGATATCGAACCGACGTACTCGGGTCCGGACTCGACGAACTCCGCACCGAGGCTCTCGATCCACTCCCGCTTGCCCGAGCTCGCCACCCCGAGAACGTCGATACCGTCGGCACGCGCCAGCTGCAGAACCGAAGAACCCACACCGCCGCCTGCGCCGAGAACGAGAACCGTGTTGCCTGCAGTCAGCGCCAACCCTCGCAGTGCGTCGAAGGCGGTCCCGGCCGCCACCGGAAGCGTCGCTGCGACCGCCCAGGACACGGCCTCGGGCTTGTGTGCCGTGCCGGCCGCATTGAGCAGCGTGTACTGCGCATAGCCGCCGTGACCCGACGCCGTCGCCCCGAAGACCTCGTCACCGACCGAGAACCCCTCCACTCCCGAGCCGACGCCCACGACAGTGCCCGACACCTCCCGCCCCAGCACCGCAGGCAAGGTGATCTGCACGGTGTCCTTGCGATTACCCGCCCGCACCTTCCAGTCTGCGGGATTCACCCCCGCGGCATGTACCGCCACGAGAAGCTGCCCCGATCCCGGTTCCGCCACGGGGAGGTCCAGAAATGTCTCGGTGTCGGGGCCGCCGTATTCGTCGAAGCCGTACGCGATCATGGGACCACTGTGCCTCATCGGTGCCTCATCGAAGACACATCGGCGCCGGGTATGTCGGTGCGTGCTGGTTGGATGGACCGATGCTGCACGGTCTCTGGTCTCCCGGTGCCGGACTGCTGCTCTGGGACGACGAGATCAGCACCGGAGACGAACCCGACCTACCGGCGACACACTCGCACGTGCTCACCCGCACGTTCCGGCATCGCGCCCGCGTGACGTTTCCCGACTCCACTCGACGCGCCACCCCTCGGGATCCGGTCGAACTTCCGGCGATCGCGCTGGCTCCGCACGATGCGGCCGACCTGTTGCTCCGCACCCCGTCGACCCACCCGCTGATCTCCGGCGACCTCCGGTTCCTGGGTCACGTCGCCCAGGGCATCGAACGGTGGGTCCGGGCCGGACGAGTGGTGCCGGCACTGAAATTGATGGACGGCCAGTGGTGGCCGCGTTGGCGGCTGGTCGGCGGCGAGCGTCAACGCGCCTGGCTCAGCGAGCTCGCTGTTGCGATGCCGTCGGTGCAGCGAGCGAACGAACGACCGAAGAAGCTTCTGGACGACATGGTCGAGGAGCTCACCGACCCGATCGTCAGATCGGTGCTCGGCAAGCCCGACTCCGAGCACCCGTTGCTGTCGGCCCTCGTGCGTGATGATCCGTATCTCGATGGGACGCAGAAGATCTCGACGCTGTTCGACAATTGGCGCGCCAGCCTCACCGTCGACGAACCGGCGCTGGTGCTGCGCCTGCTCGAACCGGACGACCAGGACGGCGAGACGGGCGATGCCGACGGTGCCCCGGACGATGCCGTCGAGTCGTTCTGGACACTTCAGGTGTGCCTGCGCGCGGACGGGGAGGCACCGCGTCCGGTCCCGATGAGCCGCAAGGTCGACGCGACCTTGCTGTCGACGGCAGTGCGCAAACTCGGCGAGGCCGTCGCTGCCTACCCGAGGCTGCGTGATCTGCCCACCCAGGAGGGCACTCTCGACCTGTTGTTGCCGACGTCGGTGGTCATCGATCTCGTCGAACACGGTGCCACTGCGCTGCAGGCCACCGGCACGACGGTCCTGCTGCCGAGGGCCTGGACCAGGTTGGATCCGTCGATGCGATTGCGGGTCGAGTCACCCGCGGTGACCAAAGCTGCGGCCGATCGTGCCGTCGGTATGGACGAGCTGGTGTCGTACGACTGGCAACTGCAGCTGGGCGACATGGTGCTCACCGAAGCGGAGATGAACCGGCTTGCCGTCTCGAAGGGCGACCTCGTCCGCCTGCGCGGGCAATGGGTGCTCGCCGACGGGGGACAGCTGGCGCGGGCCGCGAAGTACGTCGCCGAGCATCACGGCGACGGGACTGCGCTCAGCACGCTGATGCGTGAGATGACGTTGGCCGATCCGCCTCCGGCTCCGGTCCAGGACATCCGCGCTACCGGCTGGGCGGCAACGTTGCTCGAACCCGGGGCGGTTCCGGAAACCATCCCGGTGCCCGACGGTGTCCGAGCGACTCTGCGGCCCTACCAGCAACGCGGTCTCGACTGGCTCGCGTTCATGAGCCGACTCGGTCTCGGTGCCGTGCTCGCCGACGACATGGGCCTGGGCAAGACACTGCAGGTGCTCACGCTGCTCGCTCACGAGAACAGTGCGACTCCGACGCTGTTGGTGGCCCCGATGTCGGTGGTCGGTAACTGGCAACGTGAGGCCGCGAAATTCACTCCTGCACTGCGTGTTCTGGTGCACCACGGTCCGACGCGGTTACGCGACGAGGAGCTCGATCGAGCGATCGCGGAGCACGACCTGATCGTCACCACGTACGCATTGATGGCCAAGGACCGCGCGCAGTTGGCCGCACAGACGTGGCGTCGCGTGGTTCTCGACGAGGCGCAGCACATCAAGAATGCAGGCACCGTGCAGGCGAAGGCGGCGCTGGCCATTCCGGCCGATCACAAATTGGCGCTCACCGGGACACCGGTGGAGAACCGGCTGGACGAGCTGAGGTCCATTCTGGATTTCGCGAACCCGGGCATGCTGGGGCGGCCGTCGGACTTCAGGAAGCGGTTCTCGGTGCCGATCGAGCGGGAGAACGACGAGAACGCGGTCTCGCGGCTGCGTGCCATCACGTCACCGTTCATTCTGCGTCGCGTCAAAACCGATCCCACGGTCATCTCGGATCTGCCGGAGAAGAACGAAATGACCGTGCGCGCCAACCTCACTGCCGAGCAGGCAGCGTTGTACAAGGCCGTCGTCGACGAGATGATGGCCCAGATCGCGGATGCGAAGGGCATGAAGCGCAAGGGTGCGGTGCTCTCGGCCCTCACCCGCCTCAAACAGGTGTGCAACCATCCCGCGCATTTCCTGTCCGACGGCTCGTCGGTACTCAAGCGAGGTCAGCACCGTTCCGGAAAGATCGGCTTGGTGGAGGACATGCTCGATTCCGTTCTCGGTGACAACGAGAAGGCGTTGTTGTTCACGCAGTTTCGAGAGTTCGGTGAGCTCGTGGCACCGTATTTCGCCGAGCGTTTCGGAGTTCAGGTGCCGTTCCTGCACGGCGGCGTGAGCAAGGGCAAGCGCGATGAGATGGTCGAGAAGTTCCAGAGCGACGACGGTCCGCCGATCATGATGCTCTCGCTCAAGGCCGGTGGTACCGGGCTCAACCTCACTGCCGCCAATCATGTTGTGCACCTCGATCGTTGGTGGAATCCGGCGGTGGAGAACCAGGCGACCGACCGCGCCTTCCGTATCGGCCAGCGCAAGAATGTGATGGTGCGCAAGCTGCTGTGTGTGGGCACCGTGGAGGAACGCATCGATTCGATGCTGGTGTCCAAACAGGACTTGGCGGACCTGGCGGTGGGCACCGGTGAGAGCTGGGTGACCGAGATGGACACTGCGGAACTGCAGGAACTGTTTCGTCTCAGCGAAGACGCGGTGGGGGAGTGATGGCCGACTTCTCGCAGTACGGTAAGCGTCGACAAGCCAAGGGCGGCATCGAGTCTCGTAACAAGCGCGGAGCCTTCGGGCAGACGTGGTGGGGCAGGCACTTCGTCGCCGCGATGGAAGATCTCGCCGATCCGGGCCGGATCGCACGGGGCCGGACCTATGCCCGCCAGGGTCAGGTGCTCACTCTCGGCGTCGAACGTGGGCAGATCTACGGTGAGGTGCAGGGCAGTCAGCTCGAGCCGTTCTCGGCGTCGGTCAGTGTCGAGCCGCTCACCGAAGGCGAGGTGGCCGCGCTCGTCGGCCGAGTGCGATCCAACCCCGGCATGCTGGCGGAACTCGCGTCCAACGCGATCCCTCAGGCGCTGGCGTCGGTGCTGCTTCCTCACGACAAGGGGCAACTGGATTTCGACTGTTCGTGCCCCGACGACGGGTGGCCGTGCAAACACGCGGCAGCGCTGATGTACATCGCCGCCGAGCACATCGACGCGTCCGCGGGGACGATCCTGACACTGCGCGGTGTCGATCTGGATCAGTTGATCGAGGGGGTCGGCGACAGCGACGAGGAGTTCGACCCGGACGACTGGTTCGGCGATCGTGCGGCGTTCCCCGAACTTCCGAAAGTGTCGTTCGCTCCGGCGACGGACGATCTCGATCCGCTGATCCTGCGCAGAATCTTTCGCGCCGACGGTTCGATGGAGGCGGAAGTCAGCCGGGCCTGCGCTGATCTGCGCGCGTTCTACGACCGAATGTGACCGCTCCTGGACTTACATGGACATCCGACTATAGGATGAGCGTACTTAATTCCACGCTCGAGGACGGACACCCATGGCTCGCGAACTCACGCACTTCATCGGCGGCAAGCATGTCGCCGGCACCTCCGGACAGTTCGGGGACGTGTTCGATCCCAATACCGGTGAGGTGCAGGCCCGGGTGCCCCTGGCCGACGTATCCGAGGTCGAGGCCGCCATCGCCGACGCCGAGCAGGCGCAGCGTGAGTGGGCGAAGTGGAACCCGCAGCGGCGCGCTCGGGTGCTGATGAAGTTCCTCGCGCTCGTCACCCGCGACACCGAAGAACTCGCGCGGCTGCTCTCGTCGGAGCACGGCAAGACCATCGCCGACGCCAAGGGCGACATCCAGCGTGGCGTCGAGGTCGTCGAGTTCGCCGTCGGTGTTCCGCACCTGCTCAAGGGTGAGTACACCGAGGGTGCGGGTGGCGGTATCGACGTCTATTCGATGCGGCAGCCGCTCGGTGTCGTCGCCGGCATCACCCCGTTCAACTTCCCGGCGATGATTCCGCTGTGGAAGGCCGGCCCGGCCATCGCCTGCGGTAACGCCTTCATTCTCAAGCCCTCCGAGCGTGACCCGTCGGTCCCGCTCAAGCTTGCCGAGCTCTTCCTCGAGGCAGGTCTACCGCCGGGTGTGTTCAACGTGGTCAACGGCGGCAAGGATGCCGTCGACGTGCTTCTCACCGACGATCGCGTCAAGGCGATCGGCTTCGTCGGATCGACGCCCATCGCGCAGTACATCTACGAGACGGCGGCGCAGCACGGCAAGCGCGCACAGTGCTTCGGTGGAGCGAAGAACCACGCTTTGGTGATGCCCGATGCCGATCTCGACGAGGTCGCCGACGCTCTGCTCGGAGCCGCATACGGTTCGGCCGGCGAGCGGTGCATGGCGATTTCCGTCGCGGTTCCCGTCGGTGAGGAGACGGCCGACGCGTTGGTCGCCAAACTGACCGAGCGAGTGGCGAAACTGAAGATCGGCCGCAGCGACGACGAGAACGCGGACTTCGGCCCGCTCGTCGGTAGCGATGCGTTGAAGCGCGTCAACGACTACACCCAGATCGGTGTGGACGAGGGTGCCGAGTTGGTCGTCGATGGACGCGGATTCAGTCTCGAGGGCCACGAGGGCGGATTCTTCGCCGGCGCAACGCTGTTCGACAAGGTGACCACCGACATGCGCATCTACAAGGAAGAGATCTTCGGTCCGGTCCTGATCGTCGTGCGCGCGAAGGACTACGAGGACGCGCTGCGTCTGCCGTCCGAACACGAGTACGGAAACGGCGTCTCGATCTTCACCCGCGACGGCGACACCGCTCGCGACTTCTGCTCCCGCGTCCAGGTGGGCATGGTGGGAGTCAACGTGCCGATTCCGGTGCCGATCGCGTACCACACGTTCGGTGGTTGGAAGCGTTCGGGATTCGGCGATCTCAACCAGCACGGACCGGATTCCATCCGCTTCTACACCAAGACCAAGACCGTCACTCAGCGTTGGCCGTCGGGCACCAAGGAAGCAGCTGCGCAGAATCACTTCGTCATTCCGAACATGGACTGATCGACGATGTTCACGTTGAACGAGGACGAGCGTGCCATCAACGACACTGCTCGTGATTTCGCGGACGAGTTCCTCGCACCGAACGCCGTCGAATGGGATCAGCAGAAGCACTTTCCGGTGGACGTGCTGCGCAAGGCTGCTGCTCTCGGGATGGGCGGCATCTACATTCGTGAAGACGTGGGCGGATCGGGTCTGACCCGCGTCGACGCGGTGCGCATTTTCGAGCAACTCGCCACCGGTGACCCGTCCATCGCGGCCTACATTTCCATCCACAACATGGTCGCCTGGATGATCGACACGTACGGCGACGACGAGCAACGGCAGCGCTGGCTTCCGGGGCTGTGCTCGATGGACCAGCTCGGTAGCTACTGCCTCACCGAACCCGGCGCTGGATCCGATGCGGCAAAGCTCGGTACCAAGGCCGTCCGCGACGGTGACGAGTACGTGCTGGACGGCGTCAAGCAGTTCATCTCCGGCGCAGGCACTTCCGAGGTGTACGTCGTCATGGCCCGCACCGGAGCGCCGGGTCCCCGCGGCATCTCGGCGTTCATCGTGCCGAAGGACACGGCGGGACTGTCGTTCGGAGCGAACGAGAAGAAGATGGGATGGAACGCTCAACCCACCCGCCAGGTGATCTTCGAAGGTGCCCGCGTTCCTGCTGCCAACTTGCTCGGCGGCGAGGGCGACGGATTTCGGATCGCGATGAACGGGCTCAACGGCGGACGCATCAACATCGCCGCATGCTCGATCGGCGGCGCACAGTCCGCTCTCGACAAGGCCGTGTCCTACCTCGCCGACCGCAACGCATTCGGCGCCAGGTTGCTCGACTCGCAGGCCCTGCAGTTTCGACTGGCAGATTTCAAGACCGAGCTCGAAGCTGCCCGAACTCTGCTGTGGCGAGCAGCGGACGGGTTGCAGAACAATGCAGCCGACAAGGTCGAGATGTGTGCGATGGCCAAACGTTTCGGTACCGATACCGGCTTCGAGGTCGCCAACGGGGCGTTGCAGTTGCTCGGCGGATACGGTTATCTCGCCGAGTACGGTGTCGAGAAAATCGTTCGCGACCTTCGGGTCCACCAGATTCTGGAAGGTACCAACGAGATCATGCGCGTGGTCGTAGCTCGCTCCATCGTGGGTGCAGCATGAGCGATGTCCTACTGGAGGTTTCGGGCGGGATCGGTCGCATCACTCTGAACCGCCCCAAAGCGATCAACGCACTCTCGCATGCGATGGTGCAGCAGATAGCTCCGGCGTTGGCGCAGTGGGCAACCGACGACAGCGTCGACGTCGTCCTGTTGACCGGAGCCGGCGAGCGAGGATTGTGCGCGGGCGGCGACATAGTCTCGATCTACCACGACGCCAAGGACGGCGGTAGCGGGAGCAAGGACTTCTGGCGCGACGAGTACGTGCTCAACGCCGCGATCGCCCGCTTCCCCAAGCCCTTCGTCGCGATCATGGACGGCATCGTCATGGGCGGTGGCGTCGGGCTCTCGGCCCACGCGAACACCCGCATCGTGACCGAACGTTCGAAGATCGCGATGCCCGAGGTCGGCATCGGATTCATTCCCGATGTCGGTGGCACCTACCTTCTTTCGCGTGCGCCCGGCGAAACCGGTACCCACTTCGCGCTCACCACGGCGCGGATGAATGCGGCCGACGCCATCGCGGTCGGATTCGCCGATCACTACATTCCGTCGGACAAGCTCGAGGAGTTCTACATCGCCCTCGAGACGGTCAGCGTCGGGGAGGCCGTCGACACGTTCAGCGAGTCGGCTCCGGAATCCACCGTCGCGGCTCAGCAGGAATGGATCGACGAGTGCTACGCCGGTGACGACATTCAGGGCATCGTCGACGCTCTGGCTGCATCGCCGGTGCCGGAGGCGCAGCAGGCGGCAAAGGACATCGCGTCCAAATCGCCGGTGTCTCTTGCGGTGACGCTGCGGTCGCTGCGACGGGCGGCGACGCTGCCCTCCCTCGAGGCCGTGCTCGACGAGGAGTACCGCGTGTCGGTCGCCTCGCTGAGCAGTCACGATCTGGTCGAGGGAATTCGGGCGCAGGTCGTCGACAAGGATCGCAATCCCCAGTGGCAGCCGGCCACGTCGGCGGATGTTACTGCCGAGGACGTCGACCGATACTTCGCGCCCCTGGGCGACGCCGAACTCGGTCTGTCGAAAGCACTTACAGAAGGTGAGCAGTCATGAGCGAGAAGACGATCGGATTCATCGGCCTCGGGCACATGGGTGGACCGATGGCCGCCAACCTGGCTGCGGCCGGGTACACGGTGCAGGGCTTCGATCTTGTTCCCGCGGCGCTGGAGCAGGCCACGAAGGACGGCGTCACTGTGGTGGAGTCCGCGGTTGCGGCCGTCGCCGGAGCCGACATCGTGATCACGATGTTGCCGAACGGAAAATTGGTACTCGGGCTGTACGGGGACCTGCTTCCGGCCGCGGCACCGGGGACGTTGTTCATCGATTCGTCGACCATCGACGTCGCCGACGCGCATGCCGCGCACCGGCTGGTGCACGAGGCCGGACACCGTAGCCTCGACGCTCCGGTCTCGGGCGGTGTCGGGGGAGCGGCCGCAGGCACGCTCACGTTCATGGTCGGTGGTTCGGAGGACGATTTCGCCTCCGCCGCTGCCGTTCTCGACGTCATGGGCCGCAAGGTCGTGCACTGTGGACCGGCGGGCAACGGTCAGGCCGCCAAGATCTGCAACAACATGATTCTCGGCGTATCGATGATTGCCATCAGCGAGGCCTTCGTGTTGGGCGAGAAGCTCGGCTTGAGCAATCAGGCGCTCTTCGACGTGGCATCGACTGCGTCCGGCCAATGCTGGGCATTGACGACCAATTGCCCGGTGCCCGGTCCGGTTCCGACGAGCCCGGCGAACAACGAGTACAAGCCCGGATTCGCGGCGGCCCTCATGGACAAGGATCTGGGTCTGGCTGCGAATGCACTGCGCGACAACGGGGTCGAGGGAGTACTCGGACTTCGTGCAGCCGAGCTCTACGCTCGGTTCAAGGAAACGTCCGGCGGCGGAACCGACGTGGACTTCTCCGGCATCATCAACGACATCCGCGAACGCTCGAACGGAGCTGCTCAGTGACCGACCGCGAAACCATCCTGCTCGAACGCCGGGGACGCGTCGGCATCATCACGCTGAACCGTCCGAAAGCATTGAACGCGTTGAACTCTCAGTTGATGCGTGAGGTCGTTTCGGTGGTCGAGGAGCTCGATGCAGATTCCGAGATCGGTGCCATTCTGATCACCGGATCCGAACGGGCCTTCGCGGCCGGGGCCGACATCAAGGAAATGCAGCCCAAGTCGTACATGGACGTGTACCTCGACGACTTCTTCGCGGCGTGGGATCGACTGGCCGCGGCGCGGACGCCCCTCATCGCGGCGGTCTCCGGTTATGCACTCGGTGGCGGCTGCGAACTCGCGATGCTGTGTGACGTTCTGATCGCCTCCGACACCGCCGTATTCGGACAACCCGAGATCAAGCTCGGCGTCATTCCGGGAATCGGTGGCTCGCAGCGCCTGACGCGTGCGGTGGGCAAGGCCAAAGCCATGGAGATGTGCCTGACCGGCCGGAACATGAAGGTCGAGGAAGCCGAGCGAGCAGGATTGGTCTCGCGCATCGTGCCGGTCGCGGATCTCCTCGACGACGCCATCGCAACCGCGACCACGATCGCCGAGATGTCGCTACCGGTTGCCATGATGGCGAAGGAAGCAGTGAACCGATCGTTCGAGTCGAGCCTTCGTGAGGGAGTTCTGTTCGAGCGCCGCGTGTTTCATTCGACGTTCGCCACGGAGGATCAGAAGGAAGGCATGTCGGCTTTCATCGAGAAGCGCACGCCCAACTTCCAGCACCGGTAGTGCTGGCCGCTCTTTCGGGTCGTTCCGCGGGTTCCACTCGCGTGCTTTCGGGTCGTTCCGCGGGCTCCACTCGTGCTTTCGGGTCGTTCCGCGGGCTCCACTCCCACCCCGACCGGTCGTTCCGCAGGCTCCACTCCCGGGGCCGTCCTACCTGTCGGGGGACAGGAGGGCGGCCCCGCGGGCCGAGACCAGCTCGGGCATCGTCGGCACCAGGGTCGTCAGGCCGGTCCGCAGTTCGAGAGACCGCGCTATCGAGGTGATGTTCGCGCCGCCGCCGACCACGACGATGGACTGCGGCCTGGCACCGGACAATTCGATGGTCTGCTCCACCAGCATGCCTGCGTAACGGACGGGTCCCGCGATCAGATCGTCGAAGTCGCGCCGTGTCAGCACATGCCGTGCAGTGCCGGCTGGGTCCGTGGTGCTGACGACGGAATCGATGCTCAGTTGCTCTTTGATGGACCGGCTGGCGTCGATTCCGACGCGAACGCCGTTGGACGAGAGCAGCCGGCGCACCGAGTGATCGAGATCGTCGCCGCAGAACGTCGCGGTGCGCCGCGTCATGAGGGTGCGTGTGGACGCGAGATCGATGACGGTGACCGTGGTCCCGGTACTACCGATGTCGCACAGCACGGTGACGCCGTGATTGGGGACCAGCCCGATGAATCGTAGAAACCTCACTTGCGCAGCGGTTTCCGGAACGAGTGAGGCCGTGCGAGCGGTACCTCGGGTGGCGACCGTGCCGGGATCGGTGGCCACCCGGTAGGCAATGGCAGAGAACTGGACCGGGAGCGACATCGTCGCGGCGATGGAATGGATGGCATCGACGCCGGTGGCGATCGTGGTGGCCAGCGACTGCCCGGGAGCGCGGCGCACCGTCCGCGACACGATGGGTGTGCGGTGGGGGCTGTCCAGATACGTCAGAATTGCGCGAGCACCGTGCGCACCCGCTCCGACCCCCAACACCAGCACCCCGCCCCGCCCTTCAGCAGACCGACTCCGGCCTGTTCCCGGAGCAATTGGACCACGAACGGTACGGCTGTGCCATTGTCTTGTGACGAGTCACCATCGAACTCAGAACGATGTGGTGATGTCATCACTGTCGAAATCGCCTGCATCCGAACGCAGTTCCGCGAGGATGCGCACCAGCGCCATCAGCTTGTCGCGCGCGAGCCCGGGCTTGGCGAACACCAGCGTGTTCAGGCGCTCGGTGGCTTCGACCGCCAACGTGCGCCCCTGCTCGGTGATTTCGACCAGGGTTGTCCGTCGATCGCTGGGATGGGGAATGCGGCGCACGTAGCCGACCGATTCGAGGCGGTCCACCGCGTTGGTCACACTGGTGGGGTGCACTTGCAGTCGGGCACTGGCCTTCGCCATCGGTAGCGCGCCGTTCTTGGTGAACGTCAACAACGTCAGCAACTCGTAGCGCGAAAACGTCAGTCCCGTCGGCTTGAGCGCTTCCTCGACCCGGGCCAGCATGATCTGCTGCGCGCGCATCAGCGAGGTGACCGCGGCCATACCGTCGGCGGCATCGGACCACCCGTGCTTGGTCCACTGACGGTGGGCCTCTGCAATGGGGTCGAGGGGAAGCGGCGACGGTGCTGGCATACAGACCATCCTCCCACGGTGCCCGGTTCGAGCGTCTACCGAATGACGGTGCGAAGTACCGCGAGTGGTACCCGATCGGTGATCGCTGCGCGAGTCCGCGAAATCTGCTCGCGGGCATCGGCTGTGCGTGCGCTGTCTATCTCGTCGACGGTCAGGGCGGCGTCCAACAGGCTCAATTGCGCCAGCACGGCGTCGACATCGTCGGTGGAGCGCGCAGCGCGGCCGACCCTCTCGGCGAGACGAATTCCGGCCTGGACCACCATGGGACTGCCGGTCCCGTAGATGCGCACCGCATCGAGCGCATGGTCGATCAGGATCGAGACGGGCACCCGCCGCACGATCAGTCGCACCTCTCCGTCGGTTCCACGCCGTCCGCGTGACGGTGCCGGCCGTTGGACCAGTGCAACGAGTCCGACGGAGAGATCGTCGATGGCGTTACGCGCCGTGTAGGGGTCGTTGACCCCGGTGGACAGCGCCCGGACCGCCATCTCCGTCATCTGCTCGACGGCGAACGCGATGTCGTGGCGTGGCGTCCTACTGGTACCGATGTCGAAAGAAGAGCGGACTCGGTCGATCGATGCGTCGGATATGTCGGCCGAGCGGTCGGCGAGAATGTCGACGAGCGGTTCGCCGGAGACGATGTGCTCGCCCGGGACCCGATGAATTTCGATCAGCGTGCCGTTGTCGGTCGCGATGCCCAGCAGTGCGTCCTCGTCGATGTCGATGATCACCCCGGATGTCTCGGCCAGGACCGTCACGTAGACAGGTGGTTTCGAGATGCCGTCGATCGATGCGGCGTCGTCGGGAAGATCGGTCGGGTAGAGAGAGTCGACGGATTCCGACAACTCGTCGCGGACTCTCGCGGACAGGGTGGCCACCTGAATCGACTGCGCGATGTGGTGGATGAAGTAGACGAGCACGCCCACGTCGACGACGGCGAGCGCGACGGCCACGTTGACGGCGATGTCCGGGACGAACACCGAACCATCGGATTCGATCGAACGAATCGACCGCAGCACCATCAGCGAGTACAGGAACGTCGCCCCGAAGATCCCCAGTACCACTTGATTTCCGCGGTCCGCCATGAAGTTTCGCACCAGGCGGGGGCCGTACGAGGAACTGGCCGTGGCGAGGACGGAGATGGTGATGGAGAACGACGTCGCAGCCACCCCCAGCATCGAGCCACCGATCGCCCCGAGGATGTCCCGGCTGCCACTCGCGCCGACGTGATAGAGCAACGAACCCGTCAGGTCCACGCGGGTGTCGAGTAGGTAGCGATCGAGGCTGACGAGCGCCTGCGCCAGTAGGAGTGCGAGAACTCCGAGGACGGCGGGAATGAACCAGAACGACTCCCGCAACCGCGCTATGTGTTCCTTCATGAGCGACAGTCTTCCCGCCCAGGAACGAATCGACACCCGCACGTCGAATCCCGCCGCTCGCTCCGTTCGATCGAGGCCGGCCGACACTGGCCGGTCTCGTTTCGTCTCAAGCGAGCAGAGCAGGCTTTCGTGCCACGGTGACGGCCCAGTCCGCGTCGGGGCGCCAGGGCCGCAGGTCCCACGTGGAGAACCGATGTTCGACGAAAAATCCGACGGCAGTGAGATCCTCGTGGAGTTCGTCGGCTGTGTATGCCCGGTCGGTGGCGAAGCCGGTGACGAACACTCCGCCGTCGTTCAGATGTGCCCAGATGCGTTCGAGCGCAGCACGTTCGGTGCCGGGCTCCAGAAAAACCAACACGTTGCCGGCCGCGACGACCGCGTCGAACGTGCGATTCAACTCGAGCGTGGTCAGATCCGCGAGATGCACGTCGAGTGCGGGGTGACTACGCGCCTTCTCGACCAGAATCGGATCGAGATCCACGGCGGTGACGTGGTGGCCACGTCGCGCCAGTTCGGCACCGAGTCTGCCCGTACCGCAGCCGGCGTCGAGAATGTCCGACGCGGGGGAGACCACCGCGTCGACCATGCGGGCCTCACCGTGCAGATCCACGCCGCGTTCGGCCAGACGATCGAATCGCTCGATGTACCGGGCGGAGTCGTCGGCGGAGTTCTCGGCTTGCCAGCGTGTGGTCATGCCGCCAGGGTAGGTCAGCTCGGTTCGTCGAGGGCCGACCGGGCTTCGGTCACGCGTGCCCGGGCCGCCTCGAGCGCCTCCGCCGTCGACTCTGCCTGTTCGACGCTTTTTCTCTCCGCGGCCCGCGCTGCCTTCGCTGTGGCTCTCGCGGCCTCCAGCTCGGCTTCGAGTCTCTCGACTTCTGCTGTGGCGCTGCGTCGTTCGGACGCGGCTCGCTCCGTGCCCTGGTCGGCAGCGTCGGCCGCATCACGTGCGGCATCGAATGCGGTGACGGCAGAGTCGAGTTCGGCAACCAGGCGATCGTGTTCGGCCTGGCGCAGCCGCTCGGCTTCGTTCTCGGCATCGGATTCCGCTGCGGACTCGGGCGCGTCATCGGCAATGTCCGGTTCGCCGTCGTCCTCGGTCTCGGTCTCGGTCTCAGGAGGATCCGGAACGAGCGAGAGCAGCGCGGGGCCGAAGCCGCTGTATGTCTCGGCCACCACCGTTCGGCCCGCACGAACCCGGTCGCGGATCTCCGGATCGGCCATTGCGGCATTGAGGGTGTTGGATACCTCGCGCGCCGCGTTGTCGCCGACGGTCACGCCACGTTCGCGACCCAATGCCACGGCTCGATCGGTGAGCGCGCGTATCGAAGCGCTTCGAGCGGTGGACAACTCACGCAGTCGATGACCGTCGCCGCGTTGCTGAGCCCGTTCGAGTTCGGCACCGAGGTCGAACAACTCGGCGACCGCGGATTCGTCCTGACGAGCGAGTGTGTTCACCAACCAGGCCACGACAGTGGGTTTACGGAGTCCGCCGATACGCGTGGCACCGGACTTGTCTCCGGCCTTCTTGAACCGGGTCACATACGCCGATCGGTGCGACACGAAGTCGGCGGGTGGCAGTGAATACAGCTCGTCGATGACGGTGTCGATATCGGGGAGATCCTCGGACATGTGAACAGTCCGTCTCGTTCGAGCAGTCACCTCGGGGAAGTGACATGCGTGAAAGATGTGTGCCCCCGGCAGGATTCGAACCTGCGGCCTTTCGCTCCGGAGGCGAACGCTCTATCCCCTGAGCTACGGGGGCGCACCGGCTTCAGCCGGCGTGCCTGTTGGGCTGTACGAAAGACTAGCGCATGTGCGACGCGAGTCGAAATCACCCCTCGGGCAGCGGCTGCGCACCCTTCGCCGCGAGCATCTGCTTCATCAGAGTCGACTCACTCGTCTGCGTTGCCACCATGGACTTCGCCAGGTTGATCACCGCAGGAGACTGCGCGTGTGTCTGGGCGTATTCCATCATCGCCAGGCCGCCCTCGTGGTGACGCAGCATCAGCTGCAAGAACATGACGTCGACGTCGGTTCCGGTGGCTTGGCGTAGTGCGGCGAGCTCCGTGGAGCTGGCCATGCCGGGCATGGCCCTGGTGGGATCGGAGGATCCCGGTTCCATCGACATGCCGCCCATCGAATGGCCGTGAGAGTCGTCGGCCGTCATCCAGGTCATGTAGCCGTCGGTCGATATCGGCGCGCGGTCCCACAACGCGAGCCAGCCCTGCATCTGGCCCACCTGATTCTGTTGCGAGGTGAGCATGTCGAACGCCAGGCTCTTGACGGCCTGATCGGGCGCGTTGGTCAACGCGACCGCGGCCATTTCGATGGCCTGGTTGTGGTGCACCGTCATGTCCTGGGCAAATCCGACGTCGACAGAATCTGCTGCGGGGGAGTTGTCACCGTTGCGGAACGGATTCTGCGCCAGGAAGCCCAGCGCGAATCCGATCGCCAGTACGGCGATCACGGCCAAAGCGACCAGCGCAGTGCGCTGGCTCCGCTTGGTCTCGGGGACGCCGTTGACCGAGTCGACTGTCGATTCGGTCATCAGCTCGCGGGCACCTGGAGATCGCTGGGCAGCTGTGCTCCGCCGGGCAACTGTGCTCCGCCGGGCAGGCCGCTCGGCATTCCGCCTGCGCCGCTGGTCTCGCTGGCGTCGGGAGTGATGCCTGCGCCGTCCATCGGAACGGCGTCCGCACCCGGGGCCGAAGCGTCGAACAGCGGCGGGTTGTCGGGATCGAACGCGTTGTCACCGACTCCGGGCACGGATGCGCAGCTGGCACCGACCTCCGGGTAGGCGAATCGATTGAGGCGCAGAGCCGAGATGAACTGACCGATGCGCTCGTCGTCGACGCTGTCGAGCTTGAGCTGGTGACCCCAGGACTGCAGCGAGACGGGAGTGTCGAGGCCCGGGTACGGCGACATCATCATCTGCGTTTCCCCGTCGACGCGGTCGGCGAGGGACTGAATCTGGTCTTCGTTGAGGTCGTCGGGGTTGTACGTCACCCAGACCGCTCCGTGTTCGAGGGAGTGCACAGCGTTCTCGGTGCGGATGGCCTCGGGGTAGACGATGCCGGTGCAAGTGGCCCACACCGCATCGTGCGGTCCACCGAACGGCGGCGTCTGGTCGTAGGCGACGCGTTGCGCGCGCCCGACGTGCAGGGCTGCCGGGTATTCCTTGATGGTGACGCCGTCGATTCCCGTCGACGGATCCTGATTGCTCTCGCTGGGCGCGAATTTCTGCGCCTCGGCGCGGTCCTGGTACTTGGGGTAGAGGTTGACCCCGAGGCCCACGACCAGTCCGACGACCACAACGACACCGGCAACCGTCAGCCAGGGAATCTGTCTGCCCTTGGCGGCGGGGACGCCGCCCTGCTTCTTGCGAGCTGACTTCTTGTTGGCTGCACTGATGGCTTTGTCTGCCTTCGCAGCCGACTTGTTCTGACTGCCTTTGTCGGGACCCGTTGGCATCGCTGTGGTTGCTCTCTCAGTCGAGGAAAAGTGGGTGGTCGGTAGCGCTGGTGGTACGTATCTGCTGGTGACGGCCGTGCTCGACGGTCGTCCGCGCAGAGCGCCCCTACTGTACGTTCTCTGTCTGAGAGCGTGCTCAGAGCCCGTGTGGACCGCATCGGCCAGGTGGCCCCGCGCTCGGACGGGCAGTGGATGCGAGTATGCCGCACACCAGCCAATAGGATGGCTACCTGTGACTCCCGCCGATCTTGCCGAATTGCTTCACGCGACCGCCGCCAAGGTGCTTGCCGACCGCGGCCTGGACGCATCCGTTCTCCCTGCGAAGCTCACGGTCGAGCGTCCCCGCAATCCCGAGCACGGTGACTACGCCACCAACGTGGCGCTGCAGGTGGCGAAGAAGGCCGGAGCCAATCCCCGTGATTTCGCCGGCTGGCTCGCCGAGGCACTCGCGGCCGACGCCGCGATCGCCAGTGCCGACGTCGCGGGCCCCGGCTTTCTGAACATCAGGCTGGCTGCCGCAGCGCAGGGCGAGATCGTTGCCCGCGTGCTGGCCGCCGGTGCCGAGTTCGGCAACGGATCCTCGATGGCAGGCAAGAAGGTCAACCTCGAGTTCGTCTCGGCCAACCCCACCGGACCGGTGCACCTCGGTGGAACCCGATGGGCTGCTGTCGGCGATGCCCTCGGACGCATCCTGACCGCGCACGGAGCCGAGGTCACTCGCGAGTACTACTTCAACGATCACGGCGCTCAGATCGATCGCTTCAGCCGGTCGCTCATCGCCGCGGCCAAGGGAGAGCCGGCCCCGGAGAACGGCTATGCGGGCGAGTACATCGCCGAGATCGCACAGCAGGTGCTGGCGAAGGAGCCCGAAGCGCTGGCGCTGGCACCCGAGGCGCAGGACGAGACCTTCCGGTCGATCGGTACCCAGCTGATGTTCGACCGCATCAAGGCGAACCTGCACGAATTCGGTGTCGACTTCGACGTCTACTTCCACGAGAACTCACTCTTCGAGTCCGGTGCCGTCGAGAAGTCGGTCGACTACCTCAAGGGCTCGGGGAGCCTGTACGAGGAAGACGGTGCGTGGTGGCTTCGGTCCACCGAGTACGGCGACGACAAGGATCGCGTCGTCATCAAGAGCGACGGTAATGCTGCCTACATTGCAGGCGACATCGCGTACTTCCAGAACAAGCGGCAGCGCGGTTTCGACCTGTGCATCTACATGCTCGGAGCAGACCACCACGGCTACATCGGTCGACTCAAGGCCGCCGCCGCTGCATTCGGCGACGACCCCGAGACCGTCGAGGTTCTGATCGGGCAGATGGTCAACCTCGTTCGAGACGGCGTCGCGGTGAAGATGAGCAAGCGGGCAGGCACCGTCATCACGCTCGACGATCTGGTCGAAGCCATCGGCGTCGACGCGTCGCGCTACGTCATGGTCCGGTCGTCCGTCGACTCGAGCATCGACATCGACCTCGCCCTGTGGGCCAGCGCCAGCAACGAGAACCCGGTGTACTACGTCCAGTACGCCCACGCCCGGTTGGCATCGCTCGCGCGCAATGCCGCCGAACTGGGGATCTCGGGCGACGATCCCGATCTGAGCCTGCTGACGCACGAGCAGGAGGGCGAGTTGATCAGGACGATCGGCGAGTACCCGCGGGTGGTCGCCAGTGCCGCCGAACTACGCGAACCACACCGGATCGCCCGCTACCTCGAAGAACTGGCGGGGGCCTACCACCGGTTCTACGGCGCGTGTCGAGTACTTCCCCAAGGAGACGAGGAGCCCGGACCTGTGAACACCGCACGACTGGCATTGGGCAACGCAACCCGGCAGGTTCTGGCCAACGGCCTCGAACTGCTCGGTGTCAGCGCACCGGAGCGCATGTGAGCGCACATCCGGCAGGGCCCAAGCACGCCGATGCCCCAGCCAAGCAGTCGATGTCCGAGCGTCCGAGCGCCGCGTCGGACATGACGACGCTTCCCGAACAGGTGTGGCCACGCAACGCGGCACGCGGCGACGACGGTACGGTTCGGCTCGCTGGGGTGTCGGTCACCGACCTCGCGGCGCAGTACGGCACCCCACTGTTCGTCGTGGACGAGGACGACTTCCGCGCACGCTGCCGCGAGATGGCCGCTGCGTTCGGGGCACCCGAACGAGTTCACTACGCCTCCAAGGCATTTCTGTGTGGCGAGATCGCTCGTTGGGTGGCCGACGAGGGTCTCTCGCTCGACATCTGCTCGGGCGGTGAGCTGGCCATCGCCCTCGCTGCCGGATTCCCGGCGGATCGAATTGCGATGCACGGCAACAACAAATCCGTGGCCGAGCTCGAGGCCGGAGTGACTGCCGGAGTCGAGCACGTCGTTCTCGACTCCAATATCGAGATCGACCGTCTCGACGCCGTGGCCGGTTCGGCCGGTGTGGTGCAGGACGTGCTGATTCGTATCACCGTCGGCGTCGAGGCACACACGCACGAGTTCATCGCGACCGCTCACGAGGATCAGAAGTTCGGCTTCTCGCTCGCCGACGGCTCGGCGATCGAAGCCGTCCGGCGGGTGTTCGCCGCAGACAACCTTCGCCTCGTGGGGCTGCACAGTCACATCGGCTCGCAGATCTTCGAGGTCGACGGTTTCGAGCTGGCTGCGCACAAGGTCATCGGGCTGCTGCGCGACATCGTTGCCGAGTTCGGCGTGGACAAGACCTCGCAGATCTCGACGCTCGATCTCGGTGGCGGCATGGGTATTTCGTACGTACCGAGTGACGATCCGCCGCCCGTCGACCAATTGGCGGCCAAGCTGGCGAGCATCGTCGAGACGGAGTCGGCCGCGGCCGGTTTGCCGGTTCCGACCATTGCCGTCGAGCCGGGTCGGGCCATCGCCGGTCCGGGCACCGTGACGCTCTACGAGGTGGGCACCGTCAAGGACGTCACCGTCGACAACGCCACCCGCAGGCGGTACATCAGTGTCGACGGCGGCATGAGCGACAACATTCGTACGTCGCTGTATCAGGCCGAGTACGACTGCCGCTTGGTCTCGCGTACCAGCGACGCCGACGCCGTGATGGCTCGCGTGGTCGGAAAGCACTGTGAGAGTGGCGATATCGTCATCAAGAACACGTGGATGCCGGCCGACGTCGGGCCCGGTGATCTGCTCGCCGTCGCAGCCACCGGCGCTTACTGCTACTCCATGTCCAGCCGCTACAACCTGCTGACGCGGCCCGCTGTGGTCGCGGTCAAGGACGGGCGTGCGCGCCTGATCCTGCGGCGGGAAACCATCGAAGATCTGCTCAGCTTGGAGGTTCAGCCATGACATCGAAGCCGATAGGCGTCGCCGTACTCGGACTCGGAAACGTCGGTAGCGAGGTCGTCCGGATCCTCACCGAGAATGCAGCGGACTTCGAGGCCAGAATCGGTGCGCCACTGGAGATTCGGGGAATCGCGGTCCGTCGGATCGACGGCGATCGCGGAGTACCGGCCGAACTGCTCACCGACGACCCGGCCGAATTGGTCGGTCGCGACGACGTCGACATCGTCGTCGAGGTGCTCGGCGGTATCGACATCCCACGCAAGCTGGTGTTGTCGGCGCTCGAGAACGGCAAGTCCGTCATCACTGCGAACAAGGCCCTGCTCGCCGAATACACCGGAGAGTTGGCCGACGCGGCCGAGAAGTCGCGCGCCGATCTGTATTTCGAGGCAGCTGTCGCCGGAGCCATTCCGGTGGTGCGGCCGTTGATGCAGTCGTTGGCAGGCGACCGCGTGAACAAGGTCGCGGGCATCGTCAACGGCACCACGAACTTCATCCTCTCGGCCATGGACGAGACCGGTGCCGATTATGCCGAAACCCTCGCCGAGGCAGGGCGATTGGGATACGCCGAGGCCGATCCGACCGCCGATGTCGAGGGCTACGACGCCGCGTCCAAGGCGGCCATCCTCGCCTCGATCGCATTCCACACTCGGGTCACGGCCGGCGACGTCTACCGCGAGGGCATCAGCAAGATCACTGCAGACGACCTCGAGACCGCGAAGTCTCTGGACTGCACCATCAAGTTGCTGGCGATCTGCGAGCGCATCACCACGCCCAAGGGCAAGGAGCGCATCTCGGCCCGGGTCTACCCGGCACTCGTTCCGCTCGATCACCCGTTGGCATCGGTGAACGGCGCATTCAACGCCGTCGTCGTCGAGGCCGAGGCTGCAGGCCGGTTGATGTTCTACGGCCAGGGTGCGGGCGGCGCGCCGACGGCATCCGCTGTGCTCGGCGACCTGGTGATGGCCGCGCGCAACAAGTTCTACGGAGGCCGCGGCCCACTCGAGTCCAAGTACGCCAAGCTCAAGGTGGCCCCGATGGGTGACATTCTCACCCGGTACTACGTCAGCATGCAGGTGGCCGACAAGCCCGGCGTTCTCGCTACCGTGGCCGCCGAATTCTCCAAGCGCGACGTCAGTATCTCCACCGTGCGCCAGCACGGCGCGGGTGACGGGGCCAGGCTCGTCGTGGTCACGCACCTCGCGGCCGATTCCGCACTGTCCGACACCGTTGCATCCCTCGAGCAGTTGGACGTGGTCGTCCACGTCGCCAGCGTTCTCAGATTGGAAGGCACCACAGTATGAGCGTCCACACCCCCTGGCCCGGTCTGATCGAGGCGTACCGCTCGCGTCTGGCGATCGGTCCCGACTGGAAGACCGTCACCCTGCGCGAGGGCGGCACCCCGCTGCTGCCTGCCGGGCACCTGTCCGAATTGACCGGCTGCACAGTGCACCTGAAGGTCGAGGGACTCAACCCCACCGGCTCGTTCAAGGACCGCGGCATGACCATGGCCGTCACCGACGCGCTCGCCCGTGGGCAAGAAGCAGTGCTGTGCGCGTCCACCGGCAACACCTCGGCGTCCGCTGCGGCCTACGCGGCCAAGGCCGGCATGTCCTGTGCCGTACTGGTTCCGCAGGGCAAGATCGCGATGGGCAAGCTGGCTCAGGCAGTCATGCACGGCGCGAAGATCATTCAGGTCCAGGGCAACTTCGACGACTGCCTCGAACTGGCGCGCAAGACCACGGCCGAGTTCCCGACGATCGGTCTGGTCAACTCCGTCAACCCCGTGCGTATCGAGGGGCAGAAGACCGCGGCGTTCGAGATCTGCGACGCCCTCGGCGATGCACCCGACATCCATGCTCTACCGGTCGGCAACGCGGGCAACATCACCGCGTACTGGCGCGGGTACTCCGAGTACTTCCGCGACGGCCTCACCACCCGCAAGCCGCGCATGCTCGGCGTGCAGGCCGCGGGTGCCGCTCCTCTGGTTCACGGTGCGCCCGTGAAGGACCCGGAAACGATCGCGACCGCAATCCGGATCGGCTCACCCGCATCCTGGAACGGTGCCGTCAATGCCAAGGAAGAATCGAACGGGGCATTCCGGGCCGCGACCGACGAGGAGATCCTCGAGGCGTACCGGTTGATCGCGAAGACCGAGGGCGTGTTCGTCGAACCGGCCTCCGCGGCCAGCGTCGCCGGACTGTTGGCGGCTCGAAAGGAAGGCTGGCTGGAGCCGGGCCTGACCGTTGTCTGCACGGTGACCGGCAACGGTCTCAAGGATCCCGACACCGCACTGTCGGGAATGCCTGTCGTGGAACCGATTTCGGTCGATCCCGTCGCTGTTGCGGCTGCGCTCGAGCTGGCCTGAGTTGACGGAATCTCCGGCAATGACGAAGACGCTTCCCATCGGGCTCACGGTGACCGCGCGGGTGCCGGCCTCCAGTGCCAACATCGGCCCCGGATTCGACAGTCTCGGAATAGCTTTGGGCTTGTACGACGAGATCGAGGTCACGACCACGGCGTCGGGCCTGTCGATCCACGTCGACGGTGAGGGTTCGGCGGACGTTCCGTGGGGGCCGACGCACCTCGTCGTGCGGGCCATCGAACGGGGTCTGGAAGCGGCCGGAGTATGGGCAGATGGATTGAATGTCCACTGCCGCAACGTCATTCCGCATTCGAGAGGTCTCGGATCCTCGGCCTCGGCCGTGGTCGGCGGGCTCGCCGCGGCCAATGCACTTGCGTCGAAGGTGGACCCCGCGCTGTCGTTGTCGGACAGTCAGTTGGTGCAGTTGTCGTCCGAGTTCGAGGGGCACCCCGACAACGCGTCGGCGAGTTGCCTCGGCGGTGCCGTCGTGTCGTGGAGCGAACCGCCCAATGCCAGTGTGACGGCACGCAAGTACGCCGCCGTGCGCCTGGACGTACATCCCAGCATCAAGGTCGTCGTGCTCGTGCCCTCCGAGCGCTCCTCGACCTCGCACACACGGGGATTGCTGCCGGAGTTGGTGCCGCACCGCGACGCCGCCTTCAACGTCAGTCGCAGTGCGCTCGCCGTCGTCGCATTGACCGAGCGTCCGGATCTGCTGATGGCTGCCACCGAGGATCTACTGCATCAGGGCCAGCGGGCACAGGCGCTGCCCGACACCACCCGGTGGATCGCGACGTTGCGCGCCCGCTCGATCGCCGCGGTGGTGTCGGGAGCAGGCCCTACCGTCATGGCCCTGTGCACCGAAGAATTCCCGGCCGATCTGCGCGACGCTGCGCTGGCCGAGGGATGGCGAGTTCTCGACCTCGAGGTGGCCGACGGAGTCACGGTCGCATGACCGACACCGAATAGGGTTCTTGCCGAGCGAGGACAACGACGCTATGGTGAACCCTGTCCGTACATCGTGCGCTTCAGACGCCGGTTTCGTCAGGGCAATCAGGTCACTGTATTCGGGGGAGTTCAGAACGTCCGAGTGATGTGACGCTCCTGGCTCGGTCCTTCCCGCAGTTCGCTGCGGTCTCGGACCGATGGTGTCGTCGGCGGAGTGCGTCGAACATGAACGGCAATATCCGAGTTCGGCAGAAAGCCGAGCTGCGGAACGAACCCTCGGCTGCGCATCGAGCGAGCGAGGGAAGGAAAGGACCTCCGTGACCGATACGGAACTCATCTCTGCGCCCGAAACGTCACGCCGTCGCGCCGGCCTGTCCGGAATGGTTCTCACCGAGCTACGCAGCCTCGCTGGCGAACTCGGCATCAAGAGCATCTCCGGCATGCGCAAGGGCGATCTGATCGCGGCCATCACCGAGCGTCAATCGGGCACCGCGCCGGCCAAGTCCGCTGCGCCGAAGTCCGATGCACCGAAGAGCGATGCACCGAAGAGCGACGCACCGAAGGCCGACGCTCCCAAGGCTCGACGCGCTGCTGCGTCGGCACCGGTTGCCGACGAACGACCCGCAGTCGACACTGCTCCCGAGCCTGCGACGGCTGCCGACACGTCGGACGCAGCACCCGAGGCCGGACGTCGCACCCGGGGCCGCCGCGCCGCGGGTCGCCGCGCAGGTGCGCCCGACCAGTTGCCACTGGACGGCAGCGGCGACACGGCCGCATCGGCCCCCGCTACCGCGGAGTCGACCGCTGCAGCGGAGACCACCGACAAGCAGGACGATTCCGGCGAGAACGCCGCAGCGGAGCGCCCACGTCGTAGCCGCGGCGAGCGCAACCGCCAGGACGGTGCCGAGCGCGAACCGCGTGACACCGACAACGGCAACCGCAACCAGAACGACCGCAACCAGGGCGACCGCAACCAGGGCGACCGCAACCAGGGCGATCGCAACCAGGGGGACCGGGACGGCGGCAATCGCGACAATGCGGGCCGCAACCAGGGCGACCGGGACAACTCGAACCGCGACTCCAACCGCGAGAACGGCAACCGCAATCAGAACGACCGTGGCGGACGCAATCGCAATCAAGGCGACGGCCGGAACGACAACCGGAACGACAATCGCAACGAGGACCGCAACAACGGCCCGCGCGACAACCGTGACAACAACCAGGACGACGACGGCGAAGGCCGCGGTCGCAGGGGTCGACGGTTCCGCGAGCGTCGTCGTGGACGCGACCGCGGCGAGGGCAACGAGGGCGGCGGCGGTCGCGAGCGCGACACCGAGATCCGCGAGGACGATGTTCTCCAGCCGGTAGCCGGCATTCTCGACGTTCTCGACAACTACGCGTTCGTTCGGACCTCGGGTTACCTGGCCGGACCGAACGACGTCTACGTGTCGATGAACCTGGTGCGCAAGAACGGCCTTCGCCGCGGCGACGCCGTCACCGGTGCCGTTCGGGTGGCGCGTGAAGGTGAGCAGTCGGGTCAGCGTCAGAAGTTCAACCCGCTGGTGCGTCTGGATACCGTCAACGGGGGAGAGGTCGAGGCCGCGCGCAAGCGTCCGGAGTTCGGCAAGCTCACCCCGCTGTACCCCAACCAGCGGCTGCGCCTCGAGACCCAGCAGAACATCCTGACCACGCGCATCATCGACCTGGTGATGCCCATCGGTAAGGGTCAGCGCGCGTTGATCGTCAGCCCCCCGAAGGCCGGTAAGACGAGCGTTCTGCAGGCCATCGCCAACGCGATCGCCATCAACAACCCCGAGTGCTACCTGATGGTCATCCTCGTCGACGAGCGTCCCGAGGAAGTGACCGACATGCAGCGCTCGGTCAAGGGCGAGGTCATCGCCTCGACGTTCGACCGTCCGCCGGGTGACCACACGGCAGTCGCCGAGCTGGCGATCGAGCGTGCCAAGCGTCTGGTCGAGGCCGGCCAGGACGTGGTTGTCCTGCTCGACTCGATCACCCGACTGGGCCGCGCGTACAACAACAGCTCGCCGGCGTCGGGCCGCATCCTCTCCGGTGGTGTCGACTCGACCGCGCTGTACCCGCCCAAGCGATTCCTCGGCGCGGCACGAAACATCGAGCACGGTGGTTCGCTGACGATCATCGCCACGGCCATGGTCGAGACCGGATCCACCGGCGACACCGTGATCTTCGAGGAGTTCAAGGGCACCGGTAACGCCGAGCTCAAGCTCGATCGCAAGATCGCTGAGCGTCGGGTGTTCCCCGCGGTGGACATCAACCCGTCCAGCACCCGTCACGACGAGCTTCTTCTCGCTCCGGACGAGGCGGCCGTGGTGCACAAGCTGCGTCGCGTGTTGTCCGGTCTCGACTCGCATCAGGCCATCGACCTGCTGGTCGATCGCCTGAAGAAGAGCAAGAACAACCTCGAATTCCTGATGGAAGTGTCGAAGACAGCTCCCGGCGGCATCAACGATTGATCCCGTGTTCCCCGGGTCCGAGGGTCCGGGGAACAAGAGGGCAGGTGCCCGCGTTGTAAGCATCTGTCGGCACAGAAGTACCGACGATTAGCAGGGCAGATACACGCTCTGGCATAATCAACGGCCGAGTCCGGTTCCGGTTCACGTCTTCGATCAGCGAAGGCGACCCGGCGACCATTACAAAGAACGGTAAGGACACCATGAAGGCAGGAATTCACCCCGACTACACACTGACGACAGTCGTCTGTGGTTGCGGCAATACTTTCGAGACCCGAAGCACCACCGACAAAGAGCGCATCAGCGTCGAGGTCTGCTCGCAGTGCCACCCCTTCTACACCGGCAAGCAGAAGATTCTCGACACCGGCGGTCGCGTCGCTCGCTTCGAGGCTCGCTACGGCAAGCGCGCCGGCAAGAAGGCCGACGCAGACAGCTAGCTGTTTCGCCGACGCCCGTCCTGTGAACTACAGGGCGGGCGTCGGCTTTTTTGTGTCCACACCCGGTTTCACCCGTTCGGAGAGTGAGTCGTCACCATGGCGAGAACAGACAAGCCTTCGGCCATCGACGACATCCTCGCCGAACACTCCGGCCTCGAGCAGCAACTGGCCGACCCCGCCCTGCACAACGACCCCTCCGCAGCGCGCAGGGCAGGCAAGAGGTTCGCCGAGCTGGCACCGATCATGTCGGCGCACACCAAGTTGACCGCCGCTCAGGACGACCTCGAAGCCGCACGTGAACTCGCCGCCGACGATTCGTCGTTCGCCGCAGAGATTCCCGAGCTCGAGGCAACGGTTCTGCACCTGGAACAGACGCTGACCGATCTGCTGGCACCACGCGACCCGCACGACGGCGACGACATCGTGATGGAGGTCAAGTCGGGTGAGGGCGGCGAGGAATCGGCGCTCTTCGCGGCCGATTTGGCGCGGATGTACGTGCGCTACGCCGAACGCCGCGGCTGGCGAGTCGAGGTTCTCGACGCGAACGTCTCGGACCTGGGTGGCTACAAGGACGCGACGTTGTCGATCAAGACCAAGGATCCGCTCGACGGCGTCTGGGCGCGGCTGAAGTTCGAGGGTGGCGTCCATCGCGTGCAGCGGGTGCCGGTCACCGAATCGCAGGGACGCGTGCATACCTCCGCGGCCGGCATTCTGGTGTATCCGGAACCCGACGAGGTCGAGGAAGTGCAGATCGACGAAACCGATCTGCGCATCGACGTCTACCGCTCGTCCGGCAAGGGCGGTCAGGGTGTCAACACCACCGACTCCGCTGTCCGCATCACCCATTTGCCCACCGGCATCGTCGTCACCTGTCAGAACGAGCGATCGCAGTTGCAGAACAAGGCACGTGCGATGCAGGTGCTGGCGGCGCGTCTGCAGGCGGCCGCTGAGGAAGCAGCCAACGAAGAGGCCTCGGCCGGCCGAGCCAGCCAGGTGCGTACCGTCGACCGCTCGGAGCGGATCAGGACGTACAACTACCCCGAGAATCGCATCACCGATCACCGCATCGGATTCAAAGCGCACAACCTCGACGCTCTGCTCGACGGTGACATGGATGCACTGCTCGACGCGCTCGCCAAGGCAGACCGCGACGCACGTATGCAAGCAGAGTAATTGCGCGGCAACCGTTTTCGGTTCTCACGCTGCTGATCGAACGAATCTCGAGCTACCCTGGCGATCGGATTCGACCCGCCCGCGCGCCACGAAAGGCACACCCGAGATGAACCAGGCCTTGACCCCCGCAGGCGAGAACGCCGTCACCGAACTCGCCTCCCGCTACGGGGTGTCCACCGACGCCGTCCGCACCATGCTCGACGCCGTCAACAACGGCCGCGGCACCATGGCGCAGTTCAACATTCCCGAGCTCGGCGGCAGTGGGCAGTGGATGCGCGGCGGTATGACGATGGTGGGCAACATGTTCGATCACGGCCTCAAGAGTCGGGTCGACGGTTTGTGCCGCGATCTGTCCGCCGTGTTGGCGCAGCATCAGGTCTATCCGCCGAGAGATGCCGGTACGGGATCGTTCGGCGGCACTTCCTTCGGCGGGGGATCGTGGTGGCCGTCGGATCTGGGTTCGCCGAGTTCGAGCGGTGGCCAGAACGGATCGCAGTACGCGGTGTTTCCAGGATCTCGTCGCCTCGCTGTCCTCGTGGGAGGGGAATTGGCGGTGTACGACACCCTCGATCACTCCATCGGGGGAGTGCAACAGCAGCAGGGTGGGGGTCCGGGTTCGGTGGAGTTCACCAGCCAGTACGGCACGTTCACCGCGGCGAGTCTGCCGCGTGTCGACCAACGGTCCGCCGACGCGCCACCGCAGAACATGCCTTCGTCGCAGCAGCCGCAGCCGGCGGCACACAATTTCGCGTCTTCGCAGTCGGGTGCACCTGCTCACACCGGTGTCGACATCGCCGACATCACCGCTGCGATCGAGGCGCTCGCCGGTCTGCATGCGAAGGGATTTCTGACCGACGACGAGTTCTTCGCAAAGAAGTCTGAGTTGCTGGGGCGGCTGTGAGTCCGGTGTCGGACCGCCGTGGCAGTCTGTACAAGTGAGCCGCAAGCCGTTACGCCTAGCCATCCTCGAAGCGACGTCGATGCTCGAGGCCGCCGGTGTGCCGAGCCCTCGGGTGGATGCGGAGCTACTCGCCGCGCACCTCGTCGGAGTCGATCGCGGTCGGTTGGGGTTGGTGCCGTTGGTGGAGCCCGAGCTTGTCGAGGCGTACTTCCGAACAGTCGAGCAGCGCGCGAAACGTATTCCCCTGCAATACATCACGGGAACGACGTCATTGGGAAACATCGATGTCGAGGTGGGCCCCGGGGTGTTCGTTCCACGTCCCGAAACCGAGTTGCTGTTGGCGTGGGCGCTCGCTTTTCTCGAGAACGTCGGCCATCACCCGCCCGTGGTGCTGGACCTGTGCACGGGGTCGGGCGCGCTGGCGCTCGCCATCGCGAACGCACGCCCGGATGCCGTCGTGCACGCCGTCGAGCTCGATCCATCGGCGCTGGCGTGGGCCCGGCGCAACGCGGATCTGCGTGCCGAGCAGGGTGATTCGCCGATCACGTTGCATCACGGAGACGTCACTTCTCGGGAGCTGTTGACCGACCTCGACGGCTCGGTGGACATGATCGTCGCGAACCCGCCGTACATTCCGGACGGGGCGGAGCTCGATCCGGAAGTACTCGACCACGATCCGCACATCGCGCTCTTCGGCGGCGAGGACGGGTTGTCGGTCATCGAGCCGATGATCGGCAACATCGCGCGGTGGCTGCGTGTCGGCGGCGGAGTCGCCATCGAACACGACGACTCGAACGGGGAGGGCGTCGCTGCCCTGTTGTCTCGGCGACGAGTCTTCACCCAGGTCACCGAGCATCCGGACCTGGCCGGCCGACCCCGCTTCGTCGTGGCGGCACGGGCGACGCCGCCCTCTGCCTGAGCGGCAAGGCGGCAAGCCGGCGGCACCTGACATCACTTCGTTACCGAAGGTGGAAGGATAGGCGGAGTGAGTACCGTCTACGACTGCCGTGAAGCCGATGCGCGGGCTGCCGGATTGACCGCAGCGCGCGGTGCCCTCAAATCCGGTCGACTCGTCGTGATGCCCACCGACACGCTCTACGGGATCGCCGCCGACGCGTTCGACGGCAGCGCGGTCACCGACCTGCTGCGCGCCAAGGGGCGGGGACGCGATATGCCGGTCCCGGTCCTCGTCGGTTCGTGGAACACGATCGACGGCCTGGTTCAGAGCGTCCGGCCGCGGACCCGAGATCTGATTCGAGCCTTCTGGCCCGGTGCATTGAGCATCGTGGTCCAGCAGGCACCGTCGCTGGCGTGGGATCTGGGTGATGCTCAGGGAACCGTCATGCTGCGGATGCCGCTGCACCCGGTCGCGCTCGAGCTCCTTCGTGAAGTAGGTCCGCTGGCGGTGTCCAGTGCAAATATTTCGGGAAGTCCGCCCGCCACCACGGTGACGCAGGCGCGAGAACAACTCGGTGGATCTGCGGCGGTTTATCTCGACGGGGGGCCGGCCGACCACGCGGTGGCTTCCACCATCGTGGACCTGACCGGTGAGCACGCACGAATCCTGCGGGTCGGTGCCATTCCCACGGAGCAGATTGCCGAGGTTCTCGGTGTCACCGCCGAAAGCCTGGTTCCGGGAGCGTCCTGACATGCCCGTCCGTTCCGCATGAGCGTCGAGGTGCTTGCCCAGTCGAATCTGGGCGCAGGCGTTCCGATCCGCGAGCTGCTGCTTGTTTTCCTGACGGCTGCTGTCGTCACGTTCTTCGCGACCGGTGGCGTTCGAGTGGCCGCGATCAAGTTCGGTGCCGTCGCCATCCCTCGTGATCGTGACGTCCACGTGCAGGCCACCCCGCGACTCGGGGGAGTGGGCATCTACGCCGGCATGCTCGCCGCGCTGCTGTTCGCCTCGCAGCTGCCCGCGTTGGCCCGCGGATTCGATGTCGCCTACAACCGCGACATTCCGGCTGCGCTGGTTGCAGGCTTCGTGATCGTGCTGGTCGGCGTCATCGACGACCGTTGGGGTCTGGACGCACTGACGAAGTTCGTCGGCCAGGTGACGGCGGCCGGCGTCCTTGTCATCATGGGTGTGAGCTGGGTCGTGCTCTACCAGCCCTGGGGCGGCGAGCCCGGCCAACCGGGCAGCACCCTGGTGCTCGACCAACTTCAGGCCGGACTGGTGACCGTTCTGATCACCGTCGTCATCGTCAACGCGATGAACTTCGTCGACGGCCTCGACGGGCTCGCAGCCGGACTCGGCCTCATTTCGTCGGTCGCGATCTGCATCTTTTCGGTGGGCCTGCTGCAGGAACAGGGAGGCGACGTCGGCGTCTACCCACCTGCCTTGATCGCGGCGGCGCTGGCCGGTGCCTGCCTGGGATTTCTGCCGCACAATTTCCAACCGGCGCGCATCTTCATGGGCGATTCGGGGTCCATGTTGATCGGGCTGACGCTGGCCACGATCTCGACGAGTGCCTCGGGGCGAATTCCGTTGACGGCCTACGGTCCACGCGATCTGCTGGGTCTGTTGTCGCCGCTCCTGTTGGTCGGTGCCGTGATGCTCATTCCGATACTCGATCTGTTGCTCGCCGTCGTTCGCCGCACTCGGGCCGGGCGAAGTCCGTTCAGCCCCGACAAGATGCATCTCCATCACCGACTCCTGCAGATCGGCCACTCGCATCGACGGGTGGTCCTGGTGATCTACCTCTGGGTCGGTGTGCTCGCGTTCGGTGCGGTCGGATCCTCACTTCTCGACCGGCGCATCGTGGTGCTCCTCGTCGCTGCCGGTCTGGTGTTCGCGCTCGTCGTCACGGCTGTGCCCACTCTGCGGGTGGATCGATCGCCCGGATCCGAACGTCGGGGTGTCCGACGCCGCTGATCGGCTCGGTGGTTCTTCGGTCGTGTCCCGGCTGGTGCCGGCCACCGGGTGCCACTGGGTACTCTCGACAACTGTGACCTTCACCCCGCAGCCCATGCCCGACCAATTCGCACCGCTTCGTGCCGCGGTCCGCTACGGCCTCATCGGCCTGGTGGTACTGACGGTGGTGAGCGTGGGGATTTCGGTTGCTGCTGCGGGAACTCCAGGATTGTGGGGATCGATCATCGGAGTGGCCATCGGGGGCGGGTTCGTCATCACGACCGCGCTGTCGGTGGCTCTGACCACGCGGTTTCCCGCGTCGGCGGTCGGAGCGCTGTTGCTCGGTGGGTGGTTGGTCAAGATGGTCATCGCGCTGATCGTGCTCGTGGCACTCAAGGACGCGGACTTCTACAACCGATATTCGCTCGGGCTGACCATTCTGGGGGCTCTGGTGGTGGTCCTGGGCGCGGAGGTGTTCGGTGTCGTCAAGACGAAGGTGGGCTACGTCGACAGCGTTCCTGCCGACGGGAACCCCGACAAGTCGTAGTACGACAAGCTGTCGTAATCGGTTAAGCTGAGGGCCGCCTACACAACGTCGTAGTTCTGTTGATAAAGTTTGCATCAAGCGATGGGCAAGACCGGGACGAAAGAGACTTTTTCCCCGGACTGGACCCCCGCAGGTAACCATCAGCGTGAGCTTCCTTACAGTAGGCCCGGAGTCACAGACTTCGGCAACGTAGGGTTTCGCCCTGAGAGTTGCCGAGTCGACGTGAGTCGCCGACACCCGACAGACGCTTGGCCGATGAAGACCGGGCCTCAGCCTCTGACGATTGCGAGCCGATTTTCGTCGACTTGATAGATCGTCATTGTCCGATCGAACCGCAGCCGTTACTCGGTTGCGGCCCGAACACGGGAGAGACCGCTGAGCGTCACCACTCTGGCTGCGGAGTTCCATCCGCCGTCACTATCCGATTTCTTTCCTCCCGCGGTGCTGTTCGAGGGAACCCCGTTCGAGCTCGACCGGCTGATGCTCATCCGCATCCTGATGTCGGCTCTGCTGATCGTCTTCATGCTGATCGCTCTGCGCAGCCCCAAGATCGTTCCTCGCGGAATCCAGAACGTCGCCGAGATCGCTCTCGACTTCGTCCGGATCCACGTGGCCGAGGATGTCCTCGGCAAGGAACAGGGACGCCGCTTCCTGCCCGTCATCATGACGATCTTCTTCACGGTCTTCGCGGTGAATCTCAGCGCGGTCATACCGTTCCTGAACATCTCGGCCAACGCCCGCATCGGTCTGCCGATCGTGTTGGCCGCAGTCGCGTACATCGCGTTCGTCTACGCCGGTGTGAAGAAGTTCGGTGCAGCCAAGTTCGTCAAGGGCACGATCGTGATCCCGGGCATTCCGAAGGCCATGCACGTGCTGCTGATCCCGCTCGAGTTCATCTCGAACTTCGTGCTTCGCCCGTTCACGTTGACGGTGCGACTGCTGGCCAACATGCTTGCCGGCCACATCATGCTCGTGCTGTTCTTCAGCGCCACGCAGTTCTTCCTCTTCGAGGCCTCCGCCGGCCTGAAGATCTTCGCCGCACCCTCGCTGATCATGGGCTTCCTGTTCACGATGTTCGAGATGCTCGTGATCTTCCTGCAGGCATACATCTTCGCGCTGCTGACGGCGATCTACATCGATCTGTCGCTGCACGCCGACTCGCACTGACCGACCAACAGACCGAACTAGCTACACCGCCACCTCCGACACCCGGATGTGGACCGAAGAAAGGGAACGGAAAACCGAATGAGCCTTGAAGTTCTGGCCCAGGCGCAGGAAATCACCGCCAGCGGATACGGCGCCATCGGCTACGGCCTCGCAGCGATCGGTGGTGGCATCGGCCTCGGCCTCGTCGTCGCCAAGAACATGGAAGCAACCGCTCGTCAGCCCGAGCTGGCCGGTCAGCTCCGTACGACCATGTTCCTCGGCATTGCATTCACCGAGTCCCTCGCCCTGATCGGCCTCGTCGCCGGCTTCATTCTCTGAGAGCGCGATGACAAACGCGATAACGCTGCTCGCAGCCGGGGCGGAGGGGGAGGAATCCCAGAACCCGCTGCTGCCCGCAACATACGACATCGTTTGGTCGATCGTCTGTGTCGTGATCATCGGCTTCCTGTTCTGGAAGTACGTCGTACCGCGTTTCCAGACGGTCCTCTCCGAGCGTTCCGAGCTCATCGAAGGCGGAATCAAGAAGGCCGAGCAGGCACAGGCAGAGGCAAAGGCTGCTCTCGAGCAGTACCACGCTCAGCTCGCCGACGCTCGTTCCGAGGCTGCGCAGATCCGCGAGGAAGCGCGCACCCAGGGACAGGCGATTCTCGCCGAGATGAAGGAAAAGGCGCAGGAAGAGAGCGATCGGATCGTGGCCGCAGGCCACAGTCAGCTCGTTGCTCAGCGTCAGCAGATCGTCACCGAACTTCGTGGCGACCTCGGACGTACGGCCGTCGAACTCGCCGAGAAGGTCATCGGAGAGCAGCTCTCCGATGACGCGAGGCGTTCCAGTTCGATCGATCGCTTCCTCAACGAGCTGGATTCCGTCACCGCGGACTCCGCATCAGGAAAGTGAGTCGAACCATGTACGCAACTTCTCGTGAGGCGCTCGCCCGCACACGGTCGGTCGCCCACGAAGCTCTGGGGTCCGCGTCGGGCGGCGAGGCAACGGCCGTCGCCGCTCAGACCGGTGCCGAGTTGTTCGCCGTCGTCGAGACTCTCGACGCGCAGCGCACGTTGCGTACCGCTCTCGCCGACTCCTCGGTCGAGGGCGATCGACGAAGCGCTCTGGCCGGAGAGGTCTTCTCCGGCCAGGTGTCGAGCGCAACGGCGACCATCGTCAAGGCTGCGGCCGGCGAAAGCTGGTCCACCGCCCGTGACCTGCTGAACTCGCTGGTCGAGCTGGGACGCGAAGCTCTGCTCCGCGCTGCTGCCGATCAGGACCAGCTGGACACGGTCGAGGACGAGCTGTTCCGGCTCGGCCGCATCGTTGCTGCCAACCCGCAGCTCGAGCAGGCATTGTCGGATCGCTCCAAGCCGGCGCAGGCCAAGCGCGAACTGCTGGGTCGTCTGCTCTACGGCAAGGTCACCGCGGTCACCGAGGCGCTCGCGGTGCAGGCCGTCACGCGTCCACGGAAGGCGGCACCCGCCGACGTTCTGAACGGACTGGCAGATCTGGCCGCCGAACAGCGCGACCGCGCAGTTGCACACGTACGCAGCGCAGCCCCACTGAGCGACAGTCAGCTCGAAAAGCTGACCGCAACCTTGACCCGCACGTACGGCAAGCAGGTCACGGTGCACGTAGAGGTCGATACCGAACTGCTCAGCGGACTTGTCGTTCGTATCGGCGACGAGGTCATCGACGGTAGCGGGGCAGGCCGCCTCGCTGCATTGCGAAAGACGCTCAAATAGTCCGACACGGACACAGTAACGAGAAGAATTGCCTCGGCATTCGAGGCTCTTCATACCGCGATCATTCGAAGGAAGAGCAGGAAACACTATGGCGGAGCTGACGATCTCCTCCGACGAGATCCGTAGCGCGATCGATAACTTCACCGCGAGCTACTCACCGGAGTCTTCCCGCGAGGAGGTCGGCACGGTTACGGACACGAGCGACGGAATCGCTCACGTGTCCGGATTGCCGTCGGCGATGTCCAACGAACTCCTGGAGTTCCCGGGCGGAGTCCTCGGTGTCGCGTTGAACCTGGATGCCACCGAAATCGGTGCCGTCATCCTCGGTGACTACGAGCACATCGAAGAAGGCCAGGAAGTCAAGCGCACCGGAGACGTGCTGTCGGTCCCCGTGGGCGACGGCTACCTCGGTCGCGTCGTGGACCCGCTGGGCAAGCCCATCGACGGCCTCGGCGACATCGAGTCCTCCGAGACCCGCGCCCTCGAATTGCAGGCTGCCTCGGTGCTCGAGCGCCAGCCCGTCGAGGAGCCGCTGCAGACCGGCATCAAGGCGATCGACGCCATGACCCCGATCGGCCGCGGCCAGCGTCAGCTCATCATCGGCGACCGCAAGACCGGCAAGACTGCGGTCTGCATCGACGCGATCCTGAACCAGAAGGCGAACTGGGAGAGCGGCGACGACAAGAAGCAGGTTCGCTGCATCTACGTCGCCATCGGCCAGAAGGGCTCCACGATCGCAGGCGTCAAGGCTGCACTCGAAGAGCAGGGCGCACTCGAATACACCACCATCGTCGCCGCACCCGCGTCCGACTCGGCCGGCTTCAAGTGGCTCGCTCCGTACACCGGCTCGGCCATCGGCCAGCACTGGATGTACCAGGGCAAGCACGTCCTCATCGTGTTCGACGACCTGACCAAGCAGGCCGAGGCCTACCGCGCGATTTCGCTGCTGCTGCGTCGCCCGCCGGGCCGCGAGGCATACCCCGGTGACGTCTTCTACTTGCACTCCCGCCTGCTGGAGCGTTCGGCGAAGCTGTCCGACGAGCTCGGTGGCGGATCGTTGACGGCACTGCCGATCATCGAGACCAAGGCCAACGACGTCTCCGCGTACATCCCGACCAACGTCATCTCCATCACCGACGGCCAGGTCTTCCTGGAATCGGACCTCTTCAACAAGGGCGTCCGTCCCGCCATCAACGTCGGTATCTCGGTTTCCCGAGTCGGCGGCGCTGCGCAGACCAAGGGCATGAAGAAGGTGTCCGGATCCCTTCGTCTCGAGCTTGCTCAGTTCCGTGAGCTCGAAGCCTTCTCGGCGTTCGCGTCCGACCTCGATGCAGCGTCCAAGGCGCAGCTCGAGCGCGGCGCTCGACTGGTCGAGCTGCTCAAGCAGGATCAGTACGCACCGGTGGCCGTCGAAGACCAGATCGTCTCGATCTGGCTCGCAGGCCAGGGCACGTACGACTCCGTTCCGGTCGGCGATGTTCGCCGCTTCGAGACCGAGCTGCTCGAAGATCTGCACCGCAACGCAAGCGGCGTCTACGACAGCATTGCCGGTGGCAAGGCTCTCGACGACGACAACCAGAAGGCACTGACCGAAGCGACCGAGAAGTTCAAGGCCGGCTTCGTGGACTCGGACGGCAACCGCGTCGTCAACGAGGCCGAGGCAGACACTCTGAACGCCGACGAGGTCAGCCAGGAGCAGGTCAACGTCACCCGCAAGACAGTCAGCAAGTAGGCCGGCGATGACAGGTGACATGACGAGCACAGAAGGGAGCGTGAACAGCTAGATGGCAAGCATTCTCGAGCTTCGCTCCCGTATCAAGTCGGTCAACTCGACGAAGAAGATCACCAAAGCGCAAGAGTTGATCGCAACTTCGCGAATCACCAAGGCGCAGGCCCGCGTTGCCGCATCGAAGCCGTACGCGGAAGAGATCACGAAGGTGCTCTCCGCACTGGCGAGTGCATCGAGCTCGCTCGATCACCCGTTGCTCAACGAGCGACCCGAGCCCAAGCGTGCCGCAGTCCTGGTCGTGACCAGTGACCGCGGTATGTGCGGTGGCTACAACTCCAACGTCCTCAAGGAAACGGAGGAGCTCTTCCAGCTCCTGCGCTCCGAGGGCAAGGACCCGGTCATCTACGTGCTCGGCGCAAAAGGCCTGGGCTACTACACGTTCCGTGAGCGGGACGTGAAGGGTGCCTGGACGGGCTTCTCGCAGGAACCCGGATACGCCGATGCAGCGAAGGCCAGTAGGCATCTGGTCGAGCTGTTCATGGCGGGTTCGGGCACCGAGGTGGAGGCTCCCAACGGTGAAGGCACCGTCGAGGGCGTGGACGAGTTGCACATCGTCTACACCCGCTTCGTGTCGATGCTCACGCAGAAGCCCGAAGTTCGCCGGATGGCACCACTCGAAATCTCGTACACCGACGAGGAATTCGAGATGGGTGCGGACGCCTTGACCGACTCACCGACCGCGGATGTGCAGGCACAGTACGAGTTCGAGCCGGAGGCAGGCACTCTGCTCTCGGCGCTGCTGCCCAAGTACATCAGCACCAGGATCTACGCGTCGTTGCTCGATGCAGCAGCGTCGGAGTCCGCGGCGCGTCGTACCGCCATGAAGGCAGCGACGGACAACGCGAACGAATTGGTCGAGACCTTGAGCCGTCAGGCCAACCAGGCTCGGCAGGCCCAGATCACCCAGGAAATCAGCGAAATCGTCGGTGGCGCCAACGCGTTGGCCGACAGCGCAGGAAGTGACTAAGCAATGACCGCAGCAGTAGCCCAAGAGAACGCGAGCGGAGCGGACACACAGTCCGGCCGTGTCGTTCGGGTCATCGGCCCCGTTGTGGACGTCGAGTTCCCGCGCGGCTCGATTCCCGCACTGTTCAACGCCCTCAACGCAGAGATCACTCTGCCGACCGTGGCCAAGACCCTGACGCTCGAGGTTGCACAGCACCTCGGTGACAACTTGGTTCGCACCATCTCGATGCAGCCCACCGACGGCCTCGTCCGTGGCACGGCTGTCGTCGACTCCGGCAAGCCGATCTCGGTTCCCGTCGGTGACGTCGTCAAGGGCCACGTGTTCAACGCCCTCGGTGACTGCCTGGACACCCCCGGACTCGGCCGCGACGGCGAGCAGTGGGGCATCCACCGCAAGCCACCAGCCTTCGATCAGCTCGAGGGCAAGACCGAGATCCTCGAGACCGGCATCAAGGTCATCGACCTGCTGACGCCGTACGTCAAGGGCGGAAAGATCGGTCTGTTCGGTGGTGCCGGTGTCGGCAAGACCGTGCTGATCCAAGAAATGATCACCCGTATCGCACGCGAGTTCTCGGGCACCTCGGTGTTCGCAGGAGTCGGCGAGCGTACTCGTGAGGGCACCGACCTTCACCTCGAGATGGAAGAGATGGGCGTCCTCCAGGACACCGCCCTCGTCTTCGGACAGATGGACGAGCCGCCCGGCACGCGTATGCGCGTGGCGTTGTCGGCACTGACCATGGCGGAGTACTTCCGCGATGTGCAGGGCCAGGACGTGCTGCTGTTCATCGACAACATCTTCCGCTTCACGCAGGCAGGTTCGGAGGTGTCGACCCTTCTCGGTCGTATGCCGTCTGCCGTCGGTTACCAGCCCACGCTGGCGGACGAGATGGGTGAGCTCCAGGAGCGCATCACCTCGACCCGTGGCCGCTCGATCACCTCGCTGCAGGCGATCTACGTCCCCGCCGACGACTACACCGACCCGGCTCCGGCCACGACGTTCGCGCACCTCGATGCGACGACCGAACTGTCGCGTCCGATTTCGCAGATGGGTATCTACCCCGCTGTGGACCCGCTGAGCTCGACCTCGCGCATCCTCGAGCCCGGCATCGTCGGTGCCGAGCACTTCCGCGTCGCCAACGAGGTCAAGCGCATCCTGCAGAAGTACAAGGAGCTGCAGGACATCATCGCCATCCTCGGTATGGACGAGCTTCAGGAAGAGGACAAGGTTCTGGTCGGCCGCGCACGCCGTCTCCAGAAGTTCCTCGGCCAGAACTTCATCGTTGCCGAGAAGTTCACCGGCGAGGCCGGTTCGGTCGTGTCCCTCTCGGACACCATCGAGGCGTTCGACAAGGTCACCAAGGGTGAGTACGACCACCTTCCCGAGCAGGCCTTCAACAGCTGTGGTGGTCTCGACGACGTCGAGGCAGCCGCGAAGAAGATGGCCGGAAAGTAGACCGACGTGACTTCTTCCGAGAAGAGCGGCATGGAGGTCTCCCTGGTCGCTGTGGAGCAGAAGCTGTGGTCCGGTACTGCGACCATCGTCAGTGCTCAGACCACCGAAGGTGAGATCGGCATCATGGCCGGCCACGAGCCTGTCCTCGGCCAGCTGGTCGAGGCGGGCACGGTGTCGATCACGACGACCGACGGCGAGAAGATCATCGCTGCGGTGCACGGTGGCTTCCTGTCGGTGACGGGTAAGACCGTCACAGTGCTGGCGGAGTCCGCCGATTTCGCCGATGACATCGATGTCGAATCGGCACGGGCTGTAGTGGCAGAGAACGGCGACGACCTCGAGGCCATTGCGGTGGCCAAGGGACGTATCCGCGCTGTCGAGCGGTCCTAGGTTCACGAGAAGCCGCGACGAGACCTGCGATGCACTCCGGATTGATTGCTCTGATCATTCTGGTTGTGCTGCTCGCAGGGCTCGTCGCGGCTTTTGCGTATCGTCTTGCAGTGCTGCGGCGAGGTGGTACGGCAGCGATCATGCGCGTGCTGCCGTCCGAGGGCGGTGCCGGTTGGCGACACGGCATCATTCGGTACGGCGACAACACGTTGGTGTTCTTCAAACTGTCCAGTCTGCGGCCCGGGCCCGATCATCGGCTCGGTAGACAGGACGTTCAGGTGGGGGACCGACGGGCCCCCCGCGACACCGAGTTCGACATCATGACTCCGGACATCGCTGTGCTGGAGTTGTCGGACAACGGCAAGAAGTACGAAATGGCACTGGACAGAAGTGCGTTGACCGCTTTCCTGTCCTGGGTGGAGTCACGCCCGTCGGGGCGCTCGCGCCGCCGTCGGCCGGCGGCCTGAACGAGTCGCTTGCCGGAAATCAGTCGGTATCGGTACCTGTCGAGCGGCTCGCTCCGGGTACCCACTGCACGTCGCCCTCCGGGTTTGCGTACCTGCTCAGGATGAACAGCAGATCCGAGAGCCTGTTGAGGTACTTGGCCGGTAGATCGCTCGTGGTTTCCGGGGAGGCGTGAACCGCTGCCCAGGCCGACCGCTCCGCGCGCCGAGCCACGGTGCGCGCGACGTGCAGCAGCGCTCCCAGAGGTGTTCCGCCGGGCAGGATGAACGACGTCAACGCCGGTAGCTCGTCGTTGAATTCGTCGCACCAGGCTTCGAGGCGGTCGATGTAACTCTGATCGATCCTCAGCGGTGGGTATTCCGGATTGTCGACGACAGGCGTCGACAGATCGGCACCGGCGTCGAACAGGTCGCTTTGAACGGTCCGGATGACGGTCCGCACGGATTCACTCGGATCTCCCAGTGCCAGTGCGACTCCGAGGCTCGCGTTGGTCTCGTCGCAATCTGCGTAGGCGATGAGCCGCTCGTCGTTCTTGGAGACCCTCGAGAAATCGCTCAATCCCGTGGTCCCGTCGTCGCCGGTCCGGGTGTAGATGCGCGTGAGGTGAACGGCCATGCGGCTACGGTACCGCGCGGGTGCCGGTCGGTACCGCTGGCTACGCTGTCGAAGTGAGTGAACGCTTTTTGGTCAACGGTGGTAATCGCCTCGTGGGTGAGGTGGCGGTCGGTGGTGCGAAGAACAGCGTCCTCAAGCTGATGGCCGCGGCCCTGCTCGCCGAGGGAACCAGCACGATCACCAACTGCCCCGACATCCTGGATGTTCCGCTGATGGCGGAGGTGTTGCGCGGACTCGGGTGCGAGGTGGAGCTCGACGGTTCGGTCGTCCACATCACGACCCCGGCGATGCCGAAATACCACGCCGATTTCGCGGCTGTTCGCCAGTTCCGAGCGTCGGTCTGTGTCCTCGGCCCTCTCGTCGCGCGGTGCAAGCGAGCGGTGGTGGCATTGCCGGGCGGAGACGCCATCGGGTCGCGTCCGCTGGATATGCACCAGTCCGGACTGCAGTTGCTGGGGGCGCGCAGCGAAATTCAACACGGATGCGTCGTTGCGGAAGCCGACGAGTTGCGCGGCGCGAACATCAGGTTGGCTTTCCCCTCTGTGGGAGCGACGGAGAACATCCTGATGGCGGCTGTGCTCGCTACCGGTGAGACCGTGATCGACAACGCGGCACGCGAACCGGACATCGTCGACGTGTGCAACATGCTCAACGAGATGGGTGCCGATGTCCGGGGCGCAGGCACCTCGACCCTCACCATCCGGGGTGTCAGCGCGTTGAAGCCGACGACTCATCGCGTCATCGGCGACCGAATTGTCGCTGCCACGTGGGGAATCGCGGCCGCAATGACGCGCGGGGACGTTCGCGTGCGGGGGGTCAACCCGAAGCACCTGTCGCTTGTGCTGGACAAGCTGCGGTCTGCAGGTGCCGAGGTGACCAGCGAACCGGACGGCTTCCGCGTCGTTCAGCACGAACGGCCGCGAGCAGTGAACTTTGCGACGCTGCCGTACCCCGGGTTTCCGACGGATTTGCAACCGATGGCTATCGGGCTCGCAACCGTCGCCGACGGGACGTCGATGATCACCGAGAACGTGTTCGAGGCACGCTTCCGGTTCGTCGAGGAGATGATCCGACTGGGCGCTGATGCGCGTACCGATGGCCACCATGCTGTGGTTCGCGGTGTTCCCCAACTCTCCAGCGCGCCGGTGTGGTCTTCGGACATTCGAGCTGGGGCCGGGCTGGTCCTGGCCGGGCTGGTGGCGGACGGTACGACCGAAGTGCACGACGTATTCCACATCGACAGGGGCTATCCACGATTCGTGGAAAACCTGACCGCTCTCGGCGGGAGCATCGAGCGGGTCAGCTGACCGACCTCTTCTCGAGAGCGTCGACCAGTACCCGGAGCGCGCGCTCGAATCGATCGTCCGCCACCGACCCGTAGCCGATGACGATGCCACCATCAGTGGTCGGCGATCGCGTCGAATGTGCGAGTGTCGGCAGATCGACCCCGTTGTCCGCGCAGTCGGCTGCAATCTCGCGTGCAACGTCTGCGTCGAGTACGAGCACCGTGTGCAGCCCGGCACCGACGCCCCGAAGTTCGCCGAATGGCGCCAGCGCAGCGGCGACGACGCGGTCACGTGCCCGATAGATCCGACGTGCCGTGCGTACGGACCGGTCCCATTCGCCGTCCCGCAACAGTGAGGTCATGGCCTGCTGGACGGGAACCGACGGGAAATCGCCGATGGCGCGACGTGTGTCGGTGATGCGTTCGACCATCGACGGGGGAGCGACCATCCATCCGAGGCGTACGCCGGCACCCAGTGTCTTCGATACCGTTCCCAGGTAGACGGCACGGTCCGGAACGAGCTCGGTGACCGTCGTCAAAGGTGCTATGCCGTAACGGAATTCGGAATCGTAGTCGTCCTCGATGATAGTGGTTCCGGTACTTCGTGCCCAGTCCGCCAGGGCGCGCCGACGACCGATGGGCATGAGTCCGCCGGTGGGGTACTGGTGTGAGGGAGTGACGTAAACGGCCGGGGTGCCGTGAGGAACCGATTCGAGCTCGTCGACGACAAGGCCCTCGCGGTCGACGGAGATGTCGTGAACGGACCACCCGCGGTGTGTAGCGAGGGCAGCAGCAGCCCGGTATCCCGGATTCTCCAGTGCGAGAACATGTTCGACGCCGACGTTTACAGAGAGGGAACCCAGTGCCAGGTCCAGACCGTGAATGCTGCCCGTGGTGACGACGATCGAACTCGCGGTGGTGTGCAGCCCGCGAGCACGGCCGAGCAAGTCGGCAATGCGCATCCGCAAGTCGAGTGAGCCGGCCGGATCGGGATAGTCGCCCGGTGGGGGAGAGCCACCGACGTCTCGCCATGCCCGCTTCCACGCATCGGATGCGCGAGGCGGAGTCCACGGTATTCCGGGGCGCAGCGAAATGCGCTGCGTAGTGGGTGGGCCTTCCTGTGCTCGGTGCAGCCTGTGGTCCGACCGAACGGCATGCGGAACATCTCGGACGTAGTTGCCGGATCCGCGACGTGCCTCCAGCCATCCTTCGGCGACGAGCTGCTCGTACGCCTTCTCCACCACCGCACGAGCCAGACCCATTTCGACGGAAAGTGCTCTGGTACTTGGCAATCGGACGCCCGGCTCGAGCTCGCCGCGATCGATTGCCGCCCGGATACCGTCGGCTACCTGAACGGGCAACGTGCGGTGGTCGGCTCGATCTATCGCGATCGACAGGGCATTCGGCGGCAAGGTCATCGTGCGTCACCTGTTCATGGCAGAAAGTGGCCTAGCGTTATTGCTCCCTATTGGACCATGACAGTGAGCCAACGGGGCGGCACTCTGGTGGCATGACGGCCGACGAAACACTTCTGTCCCCAACATCCAGAACCACCGTGGTCCGAGGTCGGCAGCGTGCGCAGTCGGAGCGGACGGCGTTGCTCGACGTGCTCCGATCGGCTCGCCTCTGTCATATGGGGGTACTGGTGGGGAACGTGCCACGTGTGCTCCCGACCGTGTTCGGCCTGGATCCGGAGGGGCCGGACAGGGCGGGAACCCTGTACCTCCATGGTTCGGTCGCCTCTCGAAGCCTGGTGGAGGCGCCTGATCAGGACATCTGCGTGACGGTCACGGTCGTCGACGGGTTGGTCCTGGCCCGGTCCGCGTTCCATCACTCGATGAACTATCGAAGCGCCGTCATCGTGGGACGGCCACGTCGAGTGGAGGACGAGGACGAACGGGCACGGGCATTGGACGCCATAGTCGATCAGGTCGTTCCGGGTAGAAGCACACATCTGCGGGCGCATACGAGGAAAGAGCTTGCGGCGACGAGCGTGTTGGCGCTTCCGCTGTACGAAGCATCGGTGAAAGCGCGGACCGGCGGACCGATCGACGACGAGGCCGACATTGCCGCAGGTGACGTGTGGGCGGGTGTGATTCCGACCGGTGAATACGTCGGCACTGCAGAGCGTGGGGAAGATGTGGAACCGAACCTCGATGTGCCCGACCACGTTCTGGCGTTGTCCCGCGTGTGAAAGCGATTTCTGTCGACCGTTCGCAAGATATGGCTGGCGTCACACGCGGGGAGATGTCGGCCGAATGCGAGGCACCCATGCGCGCGGCTCCTCCGACCTGCGCAGATGCCGGCGGTAACTCGATCCACCTGCCGATTTGCGTGTGTGGGGTTGGTGGCGTAACTTTTGTCGAGTCAGAGCGACGGACACCGACCCGGTCTTCACGGACTGGGTGAACGAGGTTGGACGTGTGGCTCGGCAGGTTTTATCCCCCAAGAGTCGGGCCTTGTGTCCGAGACCAAGCTGGGATAGGCTGGAACAGTTGCCCTTGAGGCCTACGGATCGTGTGTTCGTGGGGTTCGAGTGTGTGCGTGTTCTTTGAGAACTCAACAGTGTGTCGATGAATGTCAGTGCCGAATTTTATTTGGTGAAAGCATTCGATGTATCAGCCATCCGCTTGTGGTGGTTGTTGTCGGGTGTTGTTTTGAAAATGCTAGTTGAGTTTATTTGCTAGTGATTTGACTCTTTATGTTTATGACTGATTTGCAGTTTCGACTGTTGATCGAGAGTCTTTTACGGAGAGTTTGATCCTGGCTCAGGACGAACGCTGGCGGCGTGCTTAACACATGCAAGTCGAGCGGTAAGGCCTTTCGGGGTACACGAGCGG
>NZ_NOZE01000045.1:0-546 GCF_002259025.1 Rhodococcus sp. 05-2255-1e
GCCGACAAGACTCTCGTCCACGAAGGACAGTGCACCAAAGTCGACCCGGAGTCCGATCCGGCGGTGGTGGGGTTGCTCGGGTGCGGGGTGATGGCCGGGCTCGGTGCGGCGATGAACACCGGCCACGTCTCCCGCGGGGATTCCGTCGCGGTGATCGGGTGCGGCGGTGTCGGCGATGCCGCGATCGCCGGAGCCCGCCTGGCGGGGGCGTCGACGATCATCGCCGTCGACCGCGACAAGAAAAAACTCGACTGGGCTCTCGAACTCGGGGCCACGCACACTGTCGATGCCTCGCAGGTCGATGCCGTCGAGGCCATCCAAGAGCTCACCGGTGGGTTCGGGGCAGATGTGGTCATCGATGCCGTCGGCCGCCCGGAAACCTGGAAGCAGGCGTTCTACGCCCGCGATCTCGCCGGGACGGTGGTGTTGGTGGGTGTGCCGACCCCAGAGATGACCGTCGAGATGCCGTTGATCGATTTCTTCTCCCGGGGTGGGTCGTTGAAGTCGTCGTGGTACGGCGATTGCCTACCGGAGCGGGATTTTCCG
>NZ_NOZE01000043.1:0-81658 GCF_002259025.1 Rhodococcus sp. 05-2255-1e
GATCCGAAGGGGGTGGGGTGGAGGTCAGGCAGCGAGGAGTCAGGCCACGCGAGTTTTGGTGCGCGGGATCCATTCGTAGACTCCGGCTGCGGCGTTGTGGTGCAGGGAGAGGTCGATGGCATCGAGGATTGCCTGTCGGGGCGCGGGGCGTCCGAGTTGTTTGGCGCTGATGGCCAGGCGCACCACTCCCCCGCGTCGGGCGGTGCGACCGGCGCCGAGTACGAGTGCTTTGAACCACCAGGGTTCGGCTTTGAAGCCTTCGCCGATTCCCCAGACCCGGGCGCGGATGGTGCCGTCTCGGTCGAGATCGTGAATACCGTTGAGCGAGGCGATCATTCGGAATCCTGCCTCCGGGAGCGCCTCGATGGCTCCGGGTGAGGCGATCCAGCGCGGAGCGGCGAACACTCGGGTGCGCAGACCGGTCTGTTCCATGACGCGGTCCGCGGCCATCAGTCGCAGTCGAGCTTCGTGGCGCGGCAGTGCGGCGAACTCGGAACGTCGACGCTTAGTCGCGGCCTGGTCGTAGCCGTGCAGAACGATGGCGTCGCCACTGTCGCGACGGGAGCGCAACCATTCCTGGGTGGGCACGTCCGCGGCCAGCCGGTACTTGTCCTTCAGCCGCGGTGCGACGAGCAGCGACAGCGGGACGCCCCGTCCGTCGAGGTCTCGCGCGAACTCGGCGGCATGCTCGTAGGTGTCGTTCTTGATTCCGCTCACCGACACGATCAGGCGTCCAGACATGACTCGAGCCTCGCACACCAGCGTGAACGAGGCCCGAAGTCGATGCAGACAGAAGCTAAACGGCGATCGTTTCCTTCGGCAGGATCTTGTCGATCGCGGCGAGGACCTCGGGCGCGTCCGGCTCGGTGCGCGGGCGGAACCGGTTAGTGACGACGCCATCCGGGGAGATCAGGAACTTCTCGAAGTTCCACTGAACGTCTCCGGCTGTGCCGTCGGCGTCCTCGGTCTTGGTCAGTTCGGCGTAGAGCGGGTGCCGATTGTCACCGTTGACGTCGACCTTCTCGGTCATCGCGAACGTGACGCCGTACGTGGTGGAGCAAAAGGTTTCGATTTCTTCGGCGGTGCCGGGCTCTTGGCCACCGAACTGGTTACACGGCACCCCGACGACCGACAGGCCGCTGGCGGAGTACTCGTTGGCGAGCTTCTCCAGCTTTTCGTACTGCGGGGTCAGTCCGCACTTGGATGCGACATTGACCACGAGGACGGCCCGTCCGGCGTACTCGTCGAGCGAGGTAGGCGCACCACCCAGCGTGTTGATGCCGATGTTCTGAACTTCAGTCATCATCCGAACTTACCTGTGAGTACCGACAGAATGGAACCGACGCACAAAAGCAAGTACGACCCCGCTGGTGGCAGGGCCGTACTTGCGTTCTTCCGAACCGGGCGACGGGGGGATGCGCGTCGCCCGGCAGGTTCTTATGCCTTGGCGGCGTTCTTTTCGATGATGACCTGCTTGTCTGCGGGTGCGTCGTCTTCGGGGTAATGGTCGTCGACCATGGTTTCCTCGTCGAACGGCAGGTTGCCGTCGAGCACCGTGTTGACTCGTTCCTTGTCCAGGGTCTTGGTCCAGGTGCCGACCAGCAAGGTGGCAACGGCGTTACCCGAGAAGTTGGTGACGGCGCGGGCTTCGGACATGAAGCGGTCGATTCCGACAATGATCGGGACGCCGTCCAGCAGCTGAGGGGCATGACTTTCCAGGCCGCCGGCCAGCGTGGCCAGTCCGGCTCCGGAGACTCCGGCTGCGCCCTTGGAGGCGATGATCATGAACAGCAGCAGCGAGAACTGCTCGGGGATCGAGAGCGGCAGGTTCATGGCGTCAGCGATGAAGATCGAGGCCATCGTCAGGTAGATCGCGGTGCCGTCCAAATTGAACGAGTAACCGGTGGGGACGACGATGCCGACGGTGGTGCGCTCGACTCCGACGTGTTCCATCTTGGCGATCAGACGCGGCAGGGCCGACTCGGACGAGCTGGTGGCGACGATGAGCAGGTACTCACGGGCCAGGTACTTGACCAGCTTGAAGATCGAGAAGCCGGAAACGAACTTCAAGATCAGGCCGAGGAAGAAGAACACGAAGATGAAGCAGGTGACGTAGAAGGCCAGCATCAGAGTGCCGAGCTGCAGTACCGCGTCGAATCCGGTCTTGCCGACGACACCGGCGATGGCACCGAAGGCACCGATCGGGGCGAGCCACAGGATCATCGTCAGGATGCGGAAGACGAGCTTCTGTACTGCACCGATGCCCTTGAGGATGCCTTCGCCGCTCTTGCCCATGGCCTGCAGGGCGAAGCCGACGAGGATGGCGACGAACAACGTCTGCAGTACCGAACCTGCGGTGAGCGACGACAGCAGCGAGGTCGGAATGATGCCTGCGATGAAGTCCATCGTGCCGCCGGCCGCCTCGGCCGTTTTGACCAGTTCATCGGCTCCGCCGCTGGGCGGGATGTCCAGACCGTCACCGGGCTGGATCAGGTTGCCGACGACCATGCCGATACCGAGCGCGATGGTGGACATGCTGAGGAAGTAGGCCAGGGCCAAGCCGCCGACGCGACCGACACTGGCTGCCGCGCGGACCGAACCGATGCCGAGAACAATGGTGCAGAAGATGACCGGGCTGATCATCATCTTGATCAGGCTGACGAAGAGCGTGCCGAGCACGGCCAGCGAGACGCCGAAGTCCTTCCACACCAGGCCGACGATGACTCCGGCGATGACGGCGATAATCACCGCGATGTAGAGCCAGTGAGTCTTGTCGCGCTTCTTCTTGGGCTCGGTGGGCGGATTGTCGAACCGCTCCGCATCGATGGTTGTCATGAATGTTCCTTCTGGTTCAAGTGAAGCGCGAGTCGAACTGCGGACTTCGTAACTGTCGCGGGTGGAGTGAGGTGGGTCACCCCTGCTGAGAGATGATGTTGCTGCACCCAGTGACTGGAGTCACCTATACGTTCATTCTGTTCACATCGATGTTTCTTGTCTGAAAGGAATGTGTTGTCCTCGAAGCGGCCGCTGAGCGTGGCGGGCCAGGTTTTGGTCCTGCAACTGGTCGTCATGGCCGTCGTCGTTCTCGCCGGCGGGATCCTGACGATCCTCAACGAGAGGTCCAACAGCGACGACGCCACCCGACGTGAGGTGACGGCGATCGCGGTGAGTATCGCCAACGAACCGTCGACGCCGCTGGCCATCGAATCCGAAGACCCGACGTCTCGTCTGCAGCCGGAAACGGAGAAGATCAGGCAGGTCACCGGGGTCGACTTCATCGTCGTCATGGCTCCCGATCGCACCCGCTTCACGCACACCACCGTCGACCTGATCGGTAAACCGTTCAGCGGCAACATCGATCGCGCACTGCTCGGTGAGACGTTCACCGAGACGTACGTGGGCTCTCTCGGCCCGTCCATCAGGGCGGTCACACCCGTCACCGATACCGACGGCGAGATCGTCGGTCTCGTGTCCGCTGGAGTCACCCGCCAGAAGATCAGCGATCAGTTCCTGCAAGGCCTGCCGTTGATCCTCGCCGTCGTGCTCGCGGCCTTCGTCGTCGCTGCGGCCGGTTCGACGCTGCTCAGCCGCCGGCTACGGCGTCAGACATTGGGGATGGCTCCGGCCGAATTGCGGACGATGTACGAGCATCACGACGCCGTTCTGCATTCCATTGGCGAGGGTCTGTTGGTGTTCGGACGCAGCGACGAGGCGGAGTTGGTCAACGACGAGGCCCGACGCCTTCTCGACCTACCGGACGGGCCGGTATCGCTGACGTCGTTGCCGGAGTCGATGCAACAGATGGACACCGGGATCGTCCGCGGTGAGCTGCATCTGACGAAAGATCGTGTACTCGTCGTCAACCAGGATCCGGTCATGTGGGAGGGCAAACGCCTGGGTAACGTCCTGACGATTCGCGATCAGACCGAGTTGCGTTCGTTGATGGGCGAATTGGATTCGGTGCGCAGTTTCGCGGAGTCACTGCGCTCGCAGGCGCACGAGGCGGCGAATCGGTTGCACACGGTCATCACGATGGTCGAACTCGGTCGGCCCGAAGAAGCCGTCGAATTCGCGACGGCCGACCTCGAACTCTCGCAGACGCTCATCGACCGGTTGATGAACGCGGTCGGCGAGCCTGCGCTCGCGGCGCTGTTGCTCGGCAAGGTCAGCCAGGCTGCCGAACAGGGCGTCGAGCTGACGATCACCGACGACACGGCGATGGAACACGAAGGGGTTCTGACTGCTCGCGAATTGGTGACGCTGGTAGGCAATCTGATAGACAATGCGATCGATGCCTCGAAAGAATCCGACCAGCCGTGGGTCGAAGTGACGGTCCGCGACGCCGACGGTGAACTCGTCGTCCGGGTGGCCGACAGTGGTCCCGGCATGCCACCGGAAACCTTGAAAGCTGCTCTCCGGCGGGGATACTCGACCAAATCCGGATCTCGCGGACTCGGCCTCGCGCTCGTGACGCAGGTGATCACGCGGCACGGTGGCACGTTGACCTCGGAAGTGACGTACGGGTCGGTGTTGGTGGCGACCATTCCGGGAGCGACGTCGTGATCCGCGTACTGATCGTCGACGACGAACCGCTCATCGCCGAGGCACATAAGACGTACGTCGAGCGGACACCCGGTTTCGACGTGGCCGGAGTCGCACACACCGGCGCTGCGGCCATGCGATTCGCCAGCACCGAACCAGTCGATCTGGTGTTGCTGGACATCGGCCTGCCCGACGCCAGTGGCATCGACGTCGCTGCGGCGCTCGGCGGTCTTCGTCCGAGCCCCGACGTCATTGCCATCACCTCCGAACGTGATCTGTCAGTAGTTCGTTCCGCAGTGGCGCACGGCATCGTGCTGTATCTGCTCAAACCGTTCACGTTCGCGGCGTTTCGAGACAAGCTCGAGCGCTACCGCGAATTCCACGACGCATTACCCGCCGGCGAGAACGCGTCCAGTCAGCGAGACATCGACCGTGCGATGGCACACCTGCGCACGGCCGACGAACGCGTCTCCACCCCCAAAGGCATTGCCCCGCAGACGATGGACGGCATCACCGCCAGCGTCAAGGAATCCGTCGACGGCCTCAACGCCTCCGAGGCGGCCAAGGTTGTCGGCGTATCCCGGGTGACGGCCTGGCGCTACCTCGAACGACTGGCCGACGACGGCCTCGTCACCCGGCACACCGAATACGGCAAAGCCGGGCGACCACAGGTCCGCTATGTGTGGCGTTAGAGCGGCTGGCGCCGCATGTGAGTGGAAACTCGTAGCAGGCTACGAATTTCCACTCACATGGGCACCGGTCTTCTCGACGATCCAGGCGTACTCGAAAGCCGCTTCTTTCCATTTCTCGTAGCGTCCGCTGACTCCGCCGTGTCCGGCGCTCATTTCGGTCTTGAGGAGCAGGTCCGAGTCACCCGTCTTCGTGGCACGCAGGGCCGCAACCCATTTGGCCGGTTCGACGTACAGGACGCGGGTGTCGTTGATGGACGTGATCGCGAGGATCGACGGGTAGTCCTTGGCCTCGACGTTCTCGTAGGGGCTGTACGACTTCATGTACTCGTACACCTCCTTGTCCGCCAACGGGTTTCCCCACTCGTCCCATTCGATCACCGTCAACGGCAGCGACGGGTCGAGGATGGAGGTGAGTGGGTCGACGAACGGCACGTTGGCCAGGATGCCGTTGAACAGCTCGGGTGCGAGGTTGGCCACCGCACCCATCAGCAGTCCGCCTGCGCTGCCGCCGTCGGCAACCAGATGCTTCGGTGAGGTACGGCCGGTGTCGATCAGATGCTGTGCGGCAGCGATGAAGTCGGTGAACGTGTTCTTCTTCTGCAGCGTCTTGCCCTGGTCGTACCAGTGTCTACCCATCTCACCGCCGCCGCGCACGTGTGCGACGACGAAGACGATGCCGCGGTCGAGCAGGGACAGACGCGCTACCGAGAACGACGGGTCCATCGATGCCTCGTACGATCCGTAGCCGTACAGCAGCGTGGGAGCAGGCGCCTCGGGGACGTCCTTGCGAGCGATGACCGACAGCGGAATCTGTGTTCCGTCCGGCGCGGTCGCCCACTCTCGGTGCTGCACATAGTCGCCGGCATCGAACTGACCCAACACCGGCTGCGATTTACGAAGCAGCAGTTCACCGCTCGCGATATCCAGGTCGTAGACCTGACCGGGCGTGATGAACGAGGTGTAGACCATCCTCAGCAGGGGCTGATCCCATTCCGGGTTCGAGCCCGCACCGACGGAGTAGAGCTCCTCGTCGAACTCCAGCTCGCGGTACTCGCCGTATCCCTCGTCGGTCAGCGGCCAGATCGCCATGCGGGTCAACGCTTCTCGGCGGTAGGTGAAGATCAGGTGGCTCGCGAAGGCGTCGATGTCCTCGACTCGGACGTCGCCCTGATGCGGAACCAGAATGCGCTGATCGAGTGGATCGCTGACCGGGGCCTCGGCGAGCAGGAAGTTCTCGGCCTTCTCCCCCTCAGTACCCCAGCCGTTGACCGAGCCGTTGTGGGTGATCAGGAAGCGATCCTCACCGGCCACGACGGCGTGTTCGATGCTGTACTCGATGCCGTCCGTGCGCGGCAGTACGACGCGGAACTCGCCCTCGGGATCGGTGGATTCCAGGACGAGGCACTCGGAGGTGATCTTGGAGCCGACCCAGATCATCAGGTACTTCTCACTGCGCGTGGAACCGAATCCGACCCAGTAGCTCTCGTCTGGCTCGTGAAACACCTTGACGTCCTCGGCTTTGCCGAGGGTGTGCCGCCAGACGGTGTCGGGACGCCAGGACTCGTCGACCGTCAGGTAGAACACGTGGGTAGCGTCGGCGGTCCAGGTGGCTCCCGGCGCGACGTTCTCGATGGTGTCGGCGAGCAGCTCACCGGTCTCGAGGTTCTTGAAACGCAGCGTGTACCGCTCGTCACCCTCGGTGTCGGTCGAGTACGCCAGCAACGTGCCGTCGAGGCTGATCGAGAAGGCCCCGAGCGAGAAGAAGTCGTGACCTTCGGCTTCGACGTTGGCGTCGAGCAGGATCTGCTCCCCCGGCACATCCACGTCGGACGACAGTGTCGGCGGTGTCCAGTCGTCGGAAGAGTCGACGGGACAACGGCATTGGAGGCCGTACGACTTTCCCTCGACGGTGCGTGAGTAGTACCACCACTGGCCCATGCGCGTCGGCACGGACAGGTCGGTCTCCTGGGTGCGCGATTTGATCTCGTCGAAGATCTTGCCGCGGAGTGCTTCCAGTCCGGCCGTCTGCTGCTCGGTGTACGAGTTCTCGGCTTCGAGGTAGGCGATCACCTCGGGGTCTTCCTTGGCGCGCAACCACTCGTAGTTGTCGATGAACGTGTCGCCGTGATGGGTGCGCCCCTGCGGCACCTTCTTGGCAATGGGAGGGGTGATCGTCATGGCGTGACCCAATCGTCGAAGTTCAGGCCCGAGATGCGCTCGTAGGCCTCGATGTAGCGGCTGCGCGTTGCGGCGACGACGTCGTCGGGCAACGGTGGCGGTGGGGTGTCGGACGCTCGGTCCCAGCCGGATTCGCCGGTCAGCCAGTCGCGAACGAACTGCTTGTCGAAACTGGGCTGAACGCGACCTTCTTCGTACGAATCGGCAGGCCAGTAGCGCGAGGAATCGGGGGTGAGCACCTCGTCGGCGAGAACGAGGTTGCCGTCGGCATCGGTCCCGAACTCGAACTTGGTGTCCGCGAGAATGATTCCGCGTTCCAGAGCGAAGTTGGCTGCACGCGAATAGATCTCGATGGTGTCTTCGCGGAGCTTGAAGGCCAGCTCGGCACCGACCAGTTCGACGGCCTGGTCGAAGGTGATGTTCTCGTCGTGCTCGCCCAGTTCGGCCTTGGCGGCAGGAGTGAAGATGACCTCGTCGAGTTTGCTCGATTCGATCAGGCCGGGCGGCAGTTCGACGCCGCACACCTTTCCGGTCGCGTTGTAGTCCGCCAACCCGGATCCGGTGAGATAGCCGCGAGCAACGCACTCGATCGGCACCATGTTCAGCTTCTTCACCACCAGGGCGCGGCCGAGCAGTTCGGCGGGGATGCGTTCGTCGAGCGGATCACCGGCCAGGTGGTTGACGCCGCCGAGCTCCTCGAAGAAGAACACGCTCATCGCCGTCAACACCCGTCCCTTGTCCGGGATCGGGGTGTCGAGGATGTGGTCGTAGGCCGAAATTCGATCGCTCGCGACGAGCAGCAGATGCGCGTCGTCGATCGTGTACAGATCGCGGACCTTGCCGCCGGCCAGATGCTCGTAGCTACTCAGTGATGGTCGCACGAGGCTCAACACTATCTGGGCCGGTGCCGCCACGTCGGCGGGCAGGGATCACAATGACTAGCAATGGCAACGACCGAATCGACCCCGGACATCGGATTCCGCTCCGAACGCGGTCCCATCCTGATCGCGCTGATGCTCAGCTCGTCGCTGGTTGCGCTGGACGCGACGATCATCGCCACTGCGGTGCTCACCATCGTCGGCGACCTCGGCGGGTTTGCGCAGTTCCCGTGGTTGTTCTCGATCTACCTGCTGGCACAGGCTGTCTCGGTGCCGCTCTACGGCAAATTGTCCGATCTGTTCGGGCGCAAAAGGATCATGGTGTTCGGCATCGCGGTGTTCTGCCTGGGCTCGATTCTGTGCGGCCTGGCGTGGAGCATGCCTGCTCTGATTGCTTTCCGCGCGATTCAGGGACTCGGTGCGGGTGCCGTGCAGCCGATGTCCATCACGATCGCAGGCGACATCTACACGCTGCCCGAGCGCGCCAAGGTGCAGGGCTACCTGGCCAGCGTGTGGGCGATTTCCTCGGTGCTCGGCCCCGCCCTCGGTGGCGTCTTCTCCGAGTACCTGTCGTGGCGGTGGATCTTTTTCATCAACATTCCGCTGTGCGCGGTGGCGGCGTTCATGTTGCTGCGCAAGTTCGAGGAAGGCGCTGTCGAACGCACCAAGCCGAAGATCGATTACCTCGGTGCAGCTCTGCTCACCGTCGGCGCGACGATGGTGCTCCTCGGCCTGCTCGAAGGCGGCCAGTCCTGGGCCTGGGGTTCGCCGATCAGCATCGCGATCTTCGTTGTGGGCTTCCTACTGCTGGCGGTGTTCGCATGGGTCGAGTCCCGCGCCGAGGAGCCGATCCTGCCGCTGTGGGTGTTCACCCGGCGGGTGCTGGTGGTCAGCAGCTTCATCTCGTTGCTCGTCGGCGCATTGATCCTGGGACTGACGTCCTACGTCCCGACCTTCGTACAGGGCGTGTTCGGCACCGGAGCCATCATCGCCGGCTTCTCGCTGTCCACGCTGACCCTCGGCTGGCCGATCGCGGCATCCCAGTCCGGACGGGTGTACCTGCGCTTCGGCTTCCGCACGACGGCAGTGGTCGGCGGTTCGATCGGGATCGTGGGTACGGCACTGACGACTCTGCTCGACGCCGATTCGCAGATCTGGCACGTCGCGGCGATGTGCTTCGTCATCGGCCTCGGCATGGGGTTGATCGCGAGCCCCACATTGATCGCCGCACAGTCGAGCGTCGAGTGGGCCGAACGCGGCGTCGTCACCTCCACCAACATGTTCGCCCGTTCACTCGGTAGCGCCGTCGGCGTCGCGGTGTTCGGTGCCATCGTCAACGCCCGTGTGTCCGGAGATCCAGAACCCGAACAACTGTCCGACGCCATCCATCTGGTCTTCATCGGAGTGCTGGTCGCCGCCGTCCTGATGACTGTCGCTGCGGTGTTCATGCCCAGGCGCACTGCCCGATAACTCGCCCACTGGTTCCGCCGCGTACCGCGACCGGAACCCTACGTCACGGCATCAACTCACCGAACGCGAAAACCAGTGCACCAGTGAGGTCACCGAGACGTTCACGGCTGTACCGGGAGCGAATCGGTCGCAGGCCCGAGCGACGACACGCAGCCGGAGCCCGGTATCGCGGTGTCGCACAGTGACCGAGCATTCGGGGCCGGTGAACACTTCGTGTTCGACGAGAAATTCGCCGTCCTCGCGCTCCGAGACCACCAACTGCTCGGGCCTGAGCAAGACCTGCCCCATACCCGTTGCCCTGGTGGTGGATTCGAGACGACCGAGAACGGTGTCGACCCAACCGTCGCGCGCGGCAGCGTCGACGTAATAGGCGTCGCCGACGAAGCTCGCCACAGCCGGCGTGGTGGGGCGCTCGTACAGTGCACGCGGCGTATCGACCTGCGCGCAGCGCCCACCCAGCAGGACCGCAACCCGATCCGCGGTGCCCAGTGCCTCGGCCCGATCGTGGGTGACGAGAATGGACGCGGTCTTGCTGGTGAGCAACAACTCTCGCACGTCCTGCCGAATCGAGGTCCGCAGACCCGCATCGAGAGCAGCGAACGGCTCGTCCATCAACACCACCGACGGAGCCGGGGCCAGCGCACGCGCCAACGCGATCCGCTGCTGCTGCCCGCCCGAGAGTTCGCTGGGTCGGACCGCACCGGCGTCGGGCAGTCCGACGAGCTCGAGCATCTCGTCGACGCGGCGGGCCCGTTCGGCTCGGCCGGACAGGTACGGCCGCACGAACCCTGTGCGCAAACCGAATTCGATGTTCCGGCGCACCGTCAGATGCGGAAACAGTCCACCTTCCTGCGGCATCAGGCCTACTCCCCGCTTCTCCGGCGGCACCTGGACACGCCCGCCGACGGAGAGGTCGCGCCCATCGGCGGTGATGCGGCCCGCGTCGATACGGTGCAGGCCTGCGATCGATCGAAGCAGAGTCGTCTTGCCGCAGCCGGAGGGTCCGAGCACGGCGAGCATCTCACCGTCGCCGAGGTCGAGATCGATTCCGTGCAGCACCGTCGTACTGCCGTACGAGGCAACGAGATCGGACATCACCATGCTCATGACAGTGCCACTCGCTTTCGCGTCGTACGCCGCAGCGCCCGCGTCAGGACGATCGTCGGGACGACGGAGATCAGGATCAATGCGAGGGCGTAGGGGGCCGCCTCGCCGTAGCGGAATGCCTCGGTGGTGGACCACAGCGTGGTCGCGAGCGTGTCCACACCGCGGGGGCGCAGCATCAACGTCGCCGGTAGTTCCTTGGCGACGGTCAAAAACACCAGAGCGGCTCCGGCCGCGATGCCGGGCGCGGCGACAGGAATCGTCACCCGCAGGTCGGTGCGCACGCGTCCTGCCCCGATGGTCCGTGAGACATCCTCCAGCACAACCGGAGTGGCCTCGATCACCGATCGGGTGCTGCCTACGGCCAACGGCAGGAACAGCACCACGTACGCCAGCACCAGCAGCACTGCGGTCTGATAGAACGACGGTAGGAACCTGATTCCGAGAAACACCGTGGCGAGCCCTACCGTGATCCCCGGTAGTCCGTGCGCGATGTACGTGGACAACTCGGCACCGCGGGCGGCCCTCGACGTGGATCGGGCCGCGAACAGCGCGACCGGCAACGCGAGTAAGGCCACCACCACGGCGGTCGTCGCGGAGTACTGGACGGTCGTGGCCGTGACGGCCAGCACGTCCACCCAGTCGACGGTGAAGCGCAACGATCGACTCAGCCACCGCACCAGGGCCAGAATCGGTACCAGCACCGAAACACCGAGGGCTGCAACGACAACGGCCAGAGCAGGCGCGCGCCACCGGCCCAGAACCACAGGCTCGGCCATCCGGTCGGTACCCGATCCCACCCTCGCCGTGGCCCCGCGTCGGGCACGCCGTTCGAGGAGGGTCAACACCAACGCGCCCACCACGAGGACCAGCCCGAGAACAGCGGCCGCGGTGCGATCGAGTCCGCCGCGATAAGCACTGTAGACGCCGAGAGTGAAGGCGTCGTACCGCATCAGCGCCACCGCTCCGAAGTCACTGATCGTGTACAGCGACACCAGCAGTGCACCTGCTGCCGCAGCCGGAACGACGCGGCGACACTCGACCGTCAACGCGGTCCGCAGCGCCCCGCGACCCAGGGTTCGAGAGACCTCGGCCAACGACGGGTCAGCGGTGGCGAACGCAGCGGACACCGGCAGCATCACCAGCGGGAAGCACGACAATGTGAGCACCAGCGCGGCACCGGAAAAGCCTGCCAACGAGGGGAATTCGGCGATCCACAGATAGCCGGACACGTACGACGGGATGGCCAACGGTGCCGCGAGGATCATCGAGAAGATGCGTCGACCCGGTAGATCGGTTCGGACGGTCAACCACGCGAGCAGCGCGCCCACCACGACGGACGCGACCACCACGGTGAGGGCGAGCGTCGTCGTCCGGACAACGAGGTCGAGCGTGCGTTGCCGCAGAAGCAGCCGCAGGACCTTCTCGGTTCCGCCGTCGAACGCTCGAACGAACAGGTAGACCAAGGGTGTCAGCGTCAGCGCTCCCACGCACAACGCGGCCGTCCCGAGAACGGGACGACCGCCGAAGTGGTGCCGCCGAAGCGGCTGGAGTGCAGACACGAACCCGGAATCGAGCACCGACTAGATGATTCCGACGTCGGTGAGCAGGGTCTGGGTGGCGTCGAGGGACGAGAGCCGGCCCAGATCGAGGTCGGTCGAGCCCAGGTCGGACAGCGGCGGCAGGTCGTAGTCCGAGGTGACACCGTCGATGACGGGGTACTCGGCGGTCTCGTTGGCGAAGTACGTCTGCGATTCGGTCGAGAGCAGCTCGCGCACGAAATCGAATGCCGCTTCCTGGTTGTCCGAGGCAGCAAGTACACCGGCACCGGCGACGTTGATCAGCGCGCCGGGGTCGCCGGGCTCGAAGTAGTGCAGCTCGACGGGAGCGTCGGCACCGTTCTCGTCCTTGAACGGGTACCAGTAGTAGTGGTTGAGCAGTCCCGTGGCGACCTGACCGTCGTTGACGGCGGTCAGCAGCGGACCGTTGCCCTCGAACGCGACCGGCTCGTTGGCGACGAACCCTTCTAGCCAGGTGCGGGCACCCTCCTCGCCGCGCTGTACGCGCAGGGCAGTGACGAATGCCTGGAACGAGGCGTTGGTCGGTGCGTAGCCGATCTGTCCGCGCCAGCGTGGGTCGAGCAGTCCGTCGATACCGGTGGGCAGATCTGCTGCCTGCACCGAATCGGAGTTGTAGGCCAGCACGCGGGCCCGTGCGGAGGTCGCGACCCAGGTGCCATCGGTGCCGCGGTACTGCTCGGGGACGAGCGAGAGGATGTCCTCGGGCAGCGGTGCGAGTGCGCCCGCCTCGTCGAGAGCGCCGAGAGCACCTGCATCCTGACCGTAGAAGACGTCCGCCGGAGTCGCGTCGCCCTCTTCGAGGATCTTCGCGGCCTGGGCGTTGGTGTTGCCCGAGTAGTCGACCTCGATGCCGCCGCCGATGCGTTCGATCAGGGGGTCGACGAGTTCTTCGCCGCGGCCGGAGTACACCACCAGGGCGGACTCTGCGGTGGCGGACTCGGAGGTGGAGGTGGTGTCACCGGAGTCCGAAGAGCTGCAGGCGACCAAACCGAGGGCAAGGGTTGCACTGCACGAGAGCAGCGCCAGACGGCGAACGGTGAACACGGTTCTCCTGACGAAAACGGGTCAAACGGACAATTCGAGAAAGTACACCACCAAGGTGAGGCTCAGCTACTTTCCCCCCCGGATTGAACGACCGGCAGCCCGGGCATTCCCGCCCGATGACCGAACGCGTGCTCGTCACCGGTGCCAGCATCGCCGGCCCCACCGTCGCCTACTGGCTCGACAGAGCGGGATACGACGTCGTCGTCGTCGAGCGCAGTCCGCAGCTGCGTCTGGGCGGCCAGAACATCGACGTCCGCGGTAGTGGACGCGAGGTGCTGCGGCGCATGGGCCTGGAGCAGACCCTGCTGGCCAACGGCACCACCGAGAAGGGCACCAGATTCGTCGACGATTCCGACGCCACCATCGCGGCCTTTCCGGCCGGAGACGGATCACACGACGGACCGACGGCGGAGATGGAGATTCTGCGCGGCGAGTTCGCGCGGATTCTCGTCGAATCAGCCGGTCCGCGAACCGAGTACCGGTACGGCGATCGCGTCGTCGACGTGGCTCAGGATGCCGACGGCGTCGATGTCACGTTCGCGTCGAACGCAGCGGAGAGGTTCGACCTCGTCGTGTTCGCCGACGGAATCCGTTCCAGTAGCAGAGAACTGGCGTTTCCTGCCGAGGCGGAGACCACGCCGGTCGGCTTGTACACCGCCTACGGGGTTTTGCCGAAGGGACCGAGTGACGACGGCTGGTGGCGGTGGTACAACGCCCCCGGATCCAGGGTCGCCAATCTGCGCCCGGACAACCTCGGCACGACGCGTTTCAGCCTGTCCTGGGTGTCCGACGACGGCGGGTACGAAACCGCGTCCACCGAAGAAGTCGTTGCCGCCTTGCGAGCGACGTTCGCCGACGTCGGCTGGGAAGTGCCCAGAATCCTGAATTCGCTCGGACCGGATTCGGAGCTCTACGTCGACTATCTGGCCCAGGTGCAGGCTCCGCGATGGTCGAACGGCAGAATCGGCATGCTGGGCGACGCTGCTTGGTGCGCAACACCATTGAGCGGGATGGGCACCACGTTGTCGGTCACCGGGGCCTACGTGCTCGCCGGGGAACTCGCCCGAGCGCGCGATCATCGCGCCGGGTTCGAGGCCTTCGAGGCGCGCATGCGTCCGTTCGTGAATCAGGCTCAGAAGCTGCCGCCCGGCGTGCCTCGCGTCGCGCATCCGAAAACGACTGTGGGAGTAGCTGCTTTTCGCACCGTGCTGCGTCTGGCCGGATCGAAGCCGGTCCAGGCGGTCACGAGCAGATTCCTCGGTCCCGACGCGGCGACGCTGGAATTGCCCGACTACGAATTTCGGCGCTAGAGCCCGACCCGCTCGAGCAGCGCGTCGAATGCCTCACTGGCTTCCTGCTCGGTGCGGCCGGATTCGATGACGCCGTTGTACACAGCGAGCGCCTCCTCCTGATACTGCTTGTACTTTTCGAGCCACTTCTCGGAATCTGCCCGCCAATATCCGATGATGTCGAAATGCGCTATGTCGTAGCCCAGTTCCTTACGGAAGTACTTACGCACCCGACGCGAGGACGACGCCTCTGCGGCGAACCACACGTAACCGCGTCCCTCGGGCAACGGGTAGGCGAGCACGGCGTCGTCGAGCACGCTGGCGCTGTCACCGTTCCCGGATCCGATACGCCAATCGAACGTGACATCGGCCGGGGTTTCGAAGGATTGGATGTCGCCGCGCTCGAGCACCTCGACAATGGCGTGCGCCTTCGCCCCGGCCGGCAACTGTTCGACGAGCCGGCCGAGCGCGGGCAACCCGGTCATGTCGGCGACCAGCAGGAGCCATTCGACGTCGGCGGGAGGTGAGTACCAGGATCGCGGACGCGTGAAGAGCACCGTCTGACCCGGGGCGGCCTGCTGGGCCCACGTCGCCGCGACCCCACCCTCGTGCGCGAAGAAGTCGATGGTCAATTCACCACGTTCCTCGTCGAGGCGCCGAATGGTGTAGTTGCGGCCCTCCGGTGCGTTCTCGAGACCGTGGAACCACCACACACCGTCGACCTCGGTCATCGGCGGCGGCTTCGTTTCCCCCGCCCGAGGGAAATAGACACCGACACATTCGTCGGGCACCCCGAGTGTGCGGTAGCCGGCAACATGCTCGCCGCCGAACGTCACGCGCACCATGTGCACGGTCAGCCGTTCCACCGCAACGACGTCGGCATAGTAGAAGCCGACCGATCCTTCACTCATCTTCGTCCTCGATACATATCTCGTCGTTTCTTCCGAGAACCCTCAGGCTAACCCCGGTAAGCATGTCCGCCGAACTCGGCGATGGTCGAGCCCCAACCCAATGATCCGAAACGGGGCGGCTCGAACCCCGACCCGACGACCAACTCCCGTACTTCAGCGGCACTGCGACGACCCGAGCCGTACAGACACAGCCGCAACAGGTCGTCCTCCGTGTCATGGTCATCGGCGGTGTCGGGATCGAGCAGGTCGGTGATCAGCACCACCCGCCGCCCCGAATTCCCCAGTGCCGTCAGCAGCACTCGGGCATCGGCGTCGGGGTGAGAATCGAGCACGTCGGCCGCGATCACCAGATCGACAGGCTCGACCAACGGAACGAATTCACTGGCGTCGATGCGTTCGACCAGGTCCCGACGCGACGGAGCCACATCGGCTGCCGTGCGATCGCCCTGAGCGGGGAGTCCGACGAGACGTAGCGTCAGGTCGGGGTGCATGCGCGCCAGAGTATCCGCGTACACACCACCGCCCTCGCCGTAGATTGCGACGGTCCGAACTGCCTTCAGGTCGACTGCATCGGGCAGCGCGGGCGCTCGATACACGGCACCGAACGCTGCTTCTTCGTGAAAGTCAGCGGCGAACCCGTCCTCGTTCATCTTGTCGACGAAGCCGTGCTGCCGCGCCGGTGCCCCGCTACGTACGGTGTCGAGAAGGCCGAGGAACGCCATGTCCAGTCGTGAATGAACCCTGTCGAAATTCAACGACTGAGTGACGAAGGCTTCCGGGTCGCTGAGAAGCGCACCCATCTCGGAGAGTCCGAAACGGGTGCCGTCGGTGGTCAACAGTCCCATCAGAACCAGATGCCGCAGCAGCTTGGCGGTGGCACCGGGATGCGTCGAACATCGAGCTGCGATGTCCGACGGCGTGCCTGCCCCGCCGTCGATCGCGGCGAAGATACCGACGGTGACGGCGGTACGAATGGCGAACGGCGGCAACAACTCCGACAATTCGTGCAGCTGGGCATCGGGATCCGACTCCGCCGATGATCCGACAGCTGCGATCTCGCGTCGCTTCCAGTACCCGGCGATCTCGACGAATTGCTTCGCAATTTCCTTGTCCACCTTGGCCCAGCGACGCAGGGGTTTGATCGTCGACGCCTCCCCCGCCACCCACAGGTATGGCTGTCCGGGACGCCACTGCGCATGCTGCACCGTCTCCACCAAGCGTGACTCGCCGCCACTGTCGGTCCGACAGAGCCAGGTGATATCCACCGGCGCAGCGCTTGTCAGCTCCTGCCGGTGTGCGTGCTCGGAAACCTCGATGACCACCGTGGCAGGTAGATCGGCGGGCAACTTCTCCAGACAGTGCGCGATTGCGGGCAACGCAGTCTCGTCGCCGGCGATCAACATCCAGTCGACGCCGACGGGCAGTCCGGCCGAATGCTTGGGTCCGGCAACGAGAATCTTCTCGCCGGGCTGGACCGTCTTGGCCCAGTCGGCTGCCAGTCCACCCTCGTGGGCCGCGAAGTCGAGAGCCATCTCGCGGCGCTCGTCGTCGAAACGACGCACCGTGTAGGTCCGGCCGTACGGGAACGATCCCGGTGGCCAGTCGACCGTTCCGTCACCCGCGTTCTCGGGCACCGGAAACGGCAGCTTCCCGCTGATCGGATCCACCGGAAGGACTTTGACGTCGTCGTCGAATCCGGTGCTACGCACCGGTGGCAGCTCGACGCCGTCACGCACATGCGCATCCATCGACGGACCGCCCACGACGACGCGCCGCATCCCGGGCGTCACGTCTTCCACGGCCAGTACGTCGAGTTCCCGCATACAGATCGGAAAAACTCGAACCTCGCGGACGGTCCCCGCCATCGAGTGCTCTCTTTCGGTTTCGTATCGATCTCGATTACACAGCGAACGTCTGCTGGACGATATCGAGCGTGCCCATCACGCCGTCGTAGTCCGGGCGGTAGCTCGTGGCCGGAAGCTCGTACACCGTGCCGGACGTGAAAGCAGGTAGAGCGGCGTAGGCCGGATCTCCTTGCAGCTCGGCCAGACTGCGCCCGGCAACCGGAACCACGAACATCACCGGCGCACTCGCGATCGGCGCGAGCAGTTCGGGGCTGACCACAAATGAATCGCCAGAACCGTACAGCTCCGGGTTGTTCGCTTTGGTCATGACGTCGTCGGGCTCGAATCCGACCGACTCGAGCAACGTTGGCAATGCCGCGGTCTGCGGAATGAACGAGGGCTCGTTCGTGCTCAACGAGAGCAGGTACGACACCGGCGCGCCGGGAACGGCGATCGAATCCTTCACCTCGGAAACCCTGTCTTCGTACGCCGTCATCAGTGCCTCGACCTTGTTGGATTCACCGGCGGCCTCGGCGACCTCCTCGAGCTCGCCCTGCCAGGTAGTGACGCTCGACGGCACCAGCACGGTCGGTGCGATCTGGGTCAACTGCTCATATGATTGCTGCGCCAGAACAGCTGCGAAGCCTTGCCCTCCACCGATGATGAGATCGGGCGCGGCCTGTGCGATGGCTTCGAGGTCGAGCTGATCTCCGGCCGGCAACTCCAGAGTGCCTTGTGCCTGCGCCTTCTCGGCCCACTGTGGCGGAAAACCACCGTCGAGATTGGTCACTCCGAGCAGCCGAGTGTCGGCGATGGTAACGGGAGCATCGAGAGTGAACAGGTAGCCCGCCAGGCCCGCGGACAGCACGGCAATGCGCTGCGGGTCCGCCGGAACGATCACCTCGCCCTGGTCGGTCGAGATCACCCGGGTGTCGCTCGTAGAGGTTCCCGCTCCCTCGTTCGATGCGGGCTCGGAGCTGCAGGCGGCCGAGCCGAGGGCGACGAGTGCCGCCGAGGCGAGGGCAACGACGCGGAGGGCCCGTCGCTCGGTATGTGTACGGCGACGGCCTGCTTCGGGCTTCTTCCAACTCGGCACTGATGGATCCTTTCGAGATCTCCACGCGAACCCGAAGGTCCGTTTTTCCGAGTGTAAACCAAGGCTTACCTACTATGTGTCGGCGGTATAGCCGATCGTCGTCGTTCTCACCCGAGGAACCACCCGAGGAATCACCAACGGAGTGTGCGATTCGGGGTCGTCGATGATGCGGCACGGCAGTCCGAACACCGCCTCGACCAGCTCGGCGGTGACCACCTGCGCGGGTGGGCCCTCGGTGACCACCGCACCGTCCTTCATCGCGATGATGTGGTCGGCGTACCTGCACGCATGGTTGAGGTCGTGCAACACCGCGACCAGGGTGTTGCCGTTCTCCCGATTCAACGCGGCGAGCAAATCGAGAAGTTCGATCTGGTGCGCGATGTCGAGAAACGTCGTCGGCTCGTCCAAGAGCAACAGCGGTGTCTGTTGCGCGAGAACCATTGCCACCCAGACTCTTTGCCGCTGTCCGCCGGACAGCTCGTCGACCGGACGGGCCGACAACGGTGTCACTCCGGTCGCATTCATGGCCGCCACCACTGCCGCCTCGTCCGCCGTCGACCATTGCCGGATCAACTTCTGATGCGGATAGCGGCCTCGCGCAACGAGATCGGCCACCGAGATGCCGTCCGGCGCGATGGAGGTTTGCGGCAGGAGCCCGAGTCGGCGAGCGACCTCCTTCGCCGGATACGACGAGATGGACTTGCCGTCGAGCAATACCGCCCCACCGGTCGGCTTCAGCAGCCGCGACAACGCGCGCAACAGTGTCGATTTACCGCAGGCGTTCGGCCCGACGATCACGGTGAACTTGCCGTCGGGAATCTCGACGGTCAGCTTCTCGCTGATGATTCGTTTGTCGTATCCGACGGTGATGCCGTCCGCGTACAGGCGTGGCCTCGTCGTCATTGCTTCCGCCCTTCTCGTGCCAACAACCAGACGAAGTACGCGCCGCCCACACAGACCGTCACCACGCCGACCGGAAGTTGAGTGGGTGCGAACACTCGTTGCGCTGCAACGTCACTGACGATCAGGAGCAGAGCGCCCATGCACGCCGCGGGCACCATGGCCACCGACGAGGTACCGGTGAGTCGTCGGGCCAACTGCGGCGCGGCGAGCGCAACGAACGAAATGGGCCCCGCTGCGGCCGTGACCAGTGCCGTGAGGGCGACCCCGAGAATCACCAGCATCAGACGCGTCGGCTCGACGCGGATTCCGAGCGCTCTCGCCGCGTCGTCGCCCATCTCGAGTACCGGTAGCCGTGTCGACAGCGCCGCCGCCACGGGGGTGACGACAGCCAGGGCCACGAGAACGGGAACCACCTGCGGCCACCCCAGCCCGTTGAGTGTGCCCGCGCCCCAGACGGCGGCTGCGATTGCCTCGGAGACATCGGCTTTCACCACGAGCCAGGTGTTGACGGACGCCAGGACGGCACTGACCGCGATACCGACGATGATCAATCGAAAGCCCTGCACGCCGCGCTTGTAGGCGAGCACGTACACCACGGCGGCGGCCACCAGTCCCCCGACGAGCGCGCCCGCTCCGGTCCGGTAGTAACCGCCACCGAGGGTGAGGATGACGACGAGAGCGCCGGTGTACGCGCCGGTCGAGAAGCCGATGATGTCCGGGCTGCCCAACGGATTTCGGGTCAACGACTGAAAGATCGCACCCGACACCCCCAGGGCAGCTCCGAACAGGAATGCCAGGGCAACCCGGGGGAACCGCGACTGCATCACGACGATCTCGGTGATGCGCGGGGCGTCGCCGAACACCGCCGCGAGCACCTGGCCCGGTGGAACGTGGTAATCGCCGGTGCCGATCGCGAGGACGGCGACAACCGCTGTCAGCAACAGCAGGGCCGCGCAGACGAGGACCGTACGAACGTCGATTCGTGCGCCCAGCACGGTGCGAACGATCCACACCCTTCTGCCGAAGTCGATGTTCCCGGCGCGCGGTGCCCGGATCACAGCCCGCTCGCCTTCTTTCGGCGGACCAACAGGATCAGGACGGGGGCCCCGACGAAAGCGGTGACGATACCGACCTGCAACTCCCCCGGCTCGATGACGATCCGGCCGACGACGTCGGCGAACAACAGCAGTGCCGGTGCCGCGAACACGGTGTGGATCAGAATCCAACGCTGGTCCGGCCCGACGAACCAGCGCACCATGTGCGGCACCATCAGCCCCACGAACCCGACCGGTCCCGCCGCCGCAGTCGCTGCTCCGGCCAACAGGGTCACGGCAACGACCCCGACGGTCCGCGTCCGAAGCGCATCGGCTCCCAACGACCGGGCCAGCTCGTCGCCCAGTGCGATCGCATTGAGCGGACGCGCGACGAGCGCCGCAAGACACAGTCCGAGTACGACGAACGGGCCGGTCGCCGCCGCGATGTCGAGGCCTCGACCCGCCAACGAGCCTGCGCCCCAGAACCGCATCCTGGCGAAGGCGTCCGGGTCCAGCAGCAGCATCCCGGAGGTGACGCCGCCGAGCACCGCACCGAGGGCAATACCGGAGAGCGTCAAGCGAATCGGAGTTGCGCCCGCTCGCCCCACCGAACCCAGCGCGTACACCGCGACGGTGGCGAGAACGGCACCGACGAACGCGAACCACACATAGAAGCGAACGTCGGTCACGCCCAACACCCCGACTGCGAAGGCGACGAAGAGTGCCGCTCCGGCATTGACGCCCAGAATGCCCGGGTCGGCCAACGGGTTGCGCGTCATCGCCTGGATCAGCGCGCCCGCGACGCCGAGCGCGGTACCGACGAGCACACCGAGCACGGTCCGTGGAACTCGGAGCTCGCGGACGATCACCGCGTCGGTGGAACCGTTCGAAGACCACAGTGCGTGCCACACGTCACCGACAGCGATGTTCTCGGCTCCCACAGCGATACTCACCAGGCACAGAATCGCGAGGACGGCGACGACGAGAATCAGACCGGCGGTCCTGCCGGCGTCGGTTCGGGCCAGACCACCGACGAGAGCCGGAACATCGCTCTGTTCCGGCTCGTCGCCCGCAGTGATACCCCGCCGTTTCACACCACCGAACGCACCCTTGCACCCACCGCGGACTTGACGATCTCACCGCTGCGCACAGCGATGTTGGACAGCAGAGAGGACGTCAGTCCGTGGGTGTGCTCGGTGCCGCCCTGCAGGTAGATCGAACCCGCTGTCGATCCACGCGTGACGAGCCGGTAGTCCCGCGTCACGCGAGGACCGTGCGCATCGAATTCGACGGCGTCGAACAACGGCCCGAGGATGTCGGGCAGATCGAGGGACGTGAAGCCGGTGGCATAGACGACAGCGTCGCACAGCACGTCCTCGGCCAGTCCTGTCGGCCCGTGTTCCACCGATGCCCGCACGCCCGACGCCTCCTCCGTGACTTCGGCCAGTCGGGAGGCTCCGTGCACGAACAGCCGGCGCTGTCCGCTGACCCGCTCGGCGTACTCGCGCGCGTACAACTCCTCGATCAGGGGCAGGTCGACGGCGGAGTAGTTGGTTCCGCGGTGATAGTGCAGCAGCTGATCGCGCAGAGAATGCGAGGACGAGTAGAAGTCGTCGACGGCGGTCGGATCGAAGATGCGGTTGGCGTAGGGGCTGTCGTCGGCCGGGCTGTACCCGTACTTGCGCAGTACCGCATGCACCGATGCCTCCGGATAGGTCGAATGCAGGTAGTCGACCACTTCGGCTGCGCTCTGCCCGGCACCGACGACGACGAACGTGCGGTGGTTCCGTGACGGCAGCCGGTCGAGGTGGCCGAGTAGGTCGTGGTTGTGGAATTGCCGCGCCGACGCCGTGACCCCGTCCGGCAGGGCCGCGGTCAGGCCGCCGGCGAGCACGATGTTGCGGCCGCGGACGGTCCCGGTGCGTCGCCCCTCGGTGCGGACGCCGTAACCGTCACCGGTGTCGACGACCGCGGACGCCCGCGTGCCGTAGTGCACCGCGGCGTCGACTTTGCCTGCGGCCCAGGACAGGTAGTCGTGAAACTCGAGCCGGCTGGGGAAGAACGTTTGCAGATTGATGAAGTGGTTGAGCCGGCCCCGTTCGGCGAGATACGACAGAAACGTGTACTCGCTGCTCGCATTGCGCTGGGTGGCAAGGTCTTTGAGGAAGGAGATCTGCATCGTGGTTCCCGGCAGCAACATTCCGGGGTGCCAGGCGAACTCGTCCTTCGACTCGAGGAAGCACGAGGTCAGGCGCTCGGCCGGAGCACACTGTCGATTGTGTTCCTCGATCGCGATGGCCAAGCCGAGGTTGGAGGGCCCGAAGCCGACCCCGACGATGTCGTATTCGCCGTCGAGGTCGCCGCTGTAGTCGTCGCTCGGGCTCATCGGATGCTCGCCCCCGACATCTGATCGAGCGCACCGGGGACCGGTTCGGCAGGGTCCACTCCGAGGGCAACGATGCTGTTGTCCGAGTCGACGTGCACCACGGAGGGACTGTGTGTGGGCAGCTCGGCGTTCTCGACCTGACGGAACGACATGATGATCACCAGATCACCCGGAGACACCAGATGGGCCGCGGCACCGTTGATTCCGATCACGCCGGATCCCGGATGGCCTTCGATCACGTAGGTGACCAAGCGAGCGCCGTTGGTGATGTCGACGACATGGACCTGTTCGCCCTCGATCAGATCGGCCGCCTGCATCAGAGTCGAATCGATCGTGATGGACCCGACGTAGTGCAGATCGGCGTGAGTGACAGTGGCACGGTGGATCTTTCCACCCAGCATGGTGCGGTGCATCAGGCGTCGTTCTCCTTCTTGCGGACGAGATATGGGGCAACGCTGGCGAGCTTCTCGCAGGTCTCGTCGAATTCACGTTCGGGCTTGGACTGGCCGACGATGCCGGCTCCGGCACGCAGCCACGCGGAACCCTGCTGCTCGTAGACGGCGCGCAGCACGAGTGCTGCTTCGAATTCTCCCGTCGACGATGCCTTCACGACGGCACCGGAGTACAGGCCGCGCGGTGAGTCGTCGAGCCGACCGATGGCGTCGATGGCCTCCTTCTTCGGGATCCCCGACGCCGTGACGGCCGGAAACAGGGCACCGAAGGCATCCCAGCAGGACAGGTCCTCGCGCAGGCGTGCGCGCACGGTGGACGCGAGATGTTGGACACTTCCCCGTTCGCGCACGCTCATGAAGTCCGAGACGGCCGTCGACCCCGGGCTGGCGATCGATTCGAGTTCCTCGAACGAGGTACGCACGGACACAGCGTGTTCGGTGATCTCTTTCGGATCCTGTTCGAGATCGGACTTCGCTGCCGAGTCGGCATCGGAACCGAGTCCGAACGCTCTCGTTCCCGCGAGCGGCTCGGTGGTGACGATCCCGTGTGCGTCGACGGAGGCGACCAGTTCCGGGCTGAAGCCTGCGGCACGCAGATCGCCGAGATGCAGCAGAAAAGAGCGGGCCGGAGTGTTCGCCGTACGCCCGGCGCGGTAGGTGCCCGGCATGTCGAGATCGAATGGGATACGCACGCTCCGGGACAGAATGACCTTGGCGTAGTCGCCCCGTCGGATTTCCGTTACGGCCTGTTCGACGCGGCCGCGGTAGTCGTCGAGATCTCCGCCGACGTCGAGAGCGTGCACGGTCGGCAGCTCGTCGCCGCCGATCGCGTCGAGTGCGGCCAGTACCGAGGCGCGGTCCTCGTCGCTGCCGGTCACCTCGACGGCATCGTGTTCGCGGCCGAAGCGGACCTCGACGCGGGGCACCACCAGGTGCGCGAGGATGTCGTCGGCGTCGCGCCCGGCGGCAGTGGACCGATCGACGTCGTGCAGGTGCTCCGCGAACCCGAAACCGACGAATCCGTAAGCGTTCCACTGTTCTCGGGTCAGGCCCGTGCACGCCTCGCTCAGGGCCGCTGCCGGGTTACCGGACCAGCTCCGCTCGGTCGGTTCTCCGGCCCCCCAGGTGGTGGTCACGAGGTGGGGCCGAAGCACGATGCGAGCGACCACGCCCCCCGCGAACACCCAGCGTCCCCGGTCCTCGTACACGACGTACTCGTCGAACAATCCGGACTCCGCCAACGCGACGACCGTACGCAGTCCCCGCTGCAGTTCGGTCCCCTCGGCCGTGTCCATCGTCGTTTCTTCGACAACGGTCATTGTGTGTGCACTCCTGACGGTGAATCGGTCCGTGACCGCGCATTGCGCGCAACGTCTGCGGTCGGCATCGGCGCGCGCCTTCGATAGGGAACGCTAACCTAACCTACTCGGCAGCACAACGGCTTCCTCGGTGTCAGCGAACACGGCGTAGATCGAGCACCGAGATACCCCAGCCGACCAGCGTCGACGCCGCGACCTCGAGGCCGGCATCGGCTGCTACGCAGGCAAATTCGGCTTTCGTTCGTACACCGCTGCCGTGCATGCAGAGCATCAGCAAGTCGAATTCCGACTGGTCCTCGTTGAACGACCCGTCGTTGGACAGTCGCTCGACGACCACCAATTTTCCGTTGTCGGCCAATCCTGTTGCCGCGTTGCGCAACAGCAGTGCGAGATCGTCGTCTCGATAGTGTCCGGTGACCTCGAGCAACAGATACGCGTCGAATCCGTTCCCGTGCTCCACATGCGGCTCGGACATCACGCTCTGCGGGTGATTCACCACTCGCCCTTCGAGTTCGGGCCATTTCCCGAGGTCGCGTCGAATCAGGTCGAGTTCGCTGGGCAACCCGAGCACACCCGCCGATACTCCGTCGTACCGGGAGAGAACGGAACCGAGCACCACTCCGGATCCTGCCCCCGCCACCAACAGGGTCGAGACCCCGTCGAACGAATAGTCTTGCACCAGAGCAGGACCCAGGAACGCGGCCTCGTCGGCGATGTGGTTGTGATGCAGTTCGGCGAGCCGCGGGGACGCCTCGAGGTCTTCGGCCAACGTGTTGCCGGTCAGCAGGCTCGCGCTGGCGGTACCGGTCCGCAGGCTGTCCACCAGACCTGTGATCGACAGTTCCACCCGTGCCTCGATCCCGTCCAGGTCCAGCCAGTGCGAGATCCAGTCGTCGCCGAGCATCGCCTCCCCGATATCGCCGAGAATCAGATCACCGGTGGAGTTCTCGGCGAGGACGTCGACGGCACGCAGATAGCGCACGAATTTCGCGAGGGCGCGCGCGTCCGTCTCGGTGGCTTCCGCCAGCGATTCGACGGAGCACGCCCCTCGGGACACGTGCAACGGGATACGTAACGTGTTGGCCGCCCTGAAAGCGAAGGGCGACAGTATTTCCGCACGTTCGGCGAGCCTGTCGAACGGCTCGGACTCACCGCCGCTGAGGTCGGGCACCTCGGGATCGTCGGCGCGGGTCAGAACCTCGGCGCGACGCCAGTACCCGGTGACGTCGACCATCTCCGACGGCAGGCCGCGATCCTCGCGTAGATACCGACGGATTCCTTTGAGAGCGGTCGCTTCCCCTGCTACCCAGGCGAACACCGTTCCGTCCCACCAGGGTGCCGCCCGCACCGCACTGTCGAGCAAGTCGCCGGTGCCGGCGGTGACGCCGTCACGGTGGACCCACGTGATCTCGGCGTCGGCGGCCGTCGGCAACGGCAACTCTCGCTCGACGTCGGCGACCTCGACGAACACCCGAATTCGCCGGCCCGGCAATGCCTCTTCGAGATACCGAGCGATGGCAGGTAACGCGGTCTCGTCGCCGACGAGCAACACCCAGTCGACATCGGCCGGAGCATGGCCCGACCGCACCGGTCCGAGCAGGGTGATGGAATCGCCGACGCGGCAACGCCGACCCCACGTCGACGCGATGCCGGTGTCGTGGGTGACGAAGTCGAGAGTCACCTGCGCGGTCTCGGGATCGACGCTGCGCACGGTGTAGTTGCGGGTCACCGGACGCGGATCACGCGGCCATTCGACGGTGCGCTCGTGCTGGGTCGGAAGCACCACCGTGCCGTCGGTCTCCGCCGGGAAGAACAACCGAACGAAGTCGTCGAATCCTTCGCTCCGCAACGCCGGGAACCGGTAGTCGCCGCGCGAGAACTCGCGCAGCTGCGGCCCACCCAACACGATTCGGCGCATACCCGAACCCAGTTGACGTGTTTCGATCACCGTTGCCGTGCGCAGGACTTCGGGAAAGACGACCTGAAGTCGATGGGACCTTGCCACGGTGGAACACGCTCCTGTCGTCGAAAGTGAATACGCCTGTGCTCGCGTCGAGTGGGCCGCCCGAGTGTTGTCAGCCCTGAACGTTCTCGGCGGCAGTGTTCAGCGCCGAGGCCACGTCGTCGAGGATGTACGGGATCGTCAGCACCGTCAGGCCACCGAACGCGAAGTTCTTGTCGGCACTGAGGGCCTCGGTGGAGGCGGTACGCCCTTGCGAAAGTACGGGCTGCGAGGCCACGGCGGGTTCGGCCAGGAACCCGGCGAGAGATTCCTTGTCGTACGCCACGACGAACAGCACGTCGGACTTCAGCAACGACGCCTGTTCGAGGCTGAGCTCGAAGTACACGGCGTCGGGGTCCTTGGCCGGGTCGGCCTGTTGGATGGTGGGCTCGTTGACGAGACCGAGCTGCTCGAGGAACTCGACTCGTACGTCGTTGTCCTTGCTGACGGCGAAAGTGCCGGGTGCGTTGGGCAGCGCGACGGTGACCGTCTTGCCCTGCAGCGCAGAGTACTTCGTCGCCGCATCGGCAATCGAGCCCTCGACTCCGGAAACCAGGTCGGCGGCCTCCTTCTCCTTGCCCAGCGCCTTGCCCGCGATGGTCAGCTGGTCCTCCCACGACGTGGTCCACTGTTTGTCCGGGTACGCGACGACGGGCGCGATGTCGGAGAGCTTGTCGAACTCCTCCTGGCTCAACCCCGAGTACGGCGCGAAGATCAGATCCGGTGCGGCGGCAGCGAACTGCTCGACCGGAACCGCTCCGGTGCCGTCACCGGAGAGCAGTGTCGGCGCGTCGCCGCCCAGGTCGGCGAGAGCCTTGGCGTCCCACGGCAGAACGCCGCGTTCGTCCGCACCGTACTGGGCACCGTCGAATGTAGGCATCGCAACGGGTACGACTCCGAGGGCGAGAATCGCGTCCTGGTTCGACCAACCCCAGGTCGCGATCCGCTTCGGTGCCTCGGGGATCGTCGCGGATCCGAGTGCCGAGTCGATCGTGACCGGAAATGCGGACTCCTGCGCAGACGTCGTGGAGTCGGCGGCAGGCGTCTCCTCGGTGTCGCTGCTGCATCCGGCGGCGAGGGCGATGGTCAGCCCTCCGGCGAGCGCGATCGACGCGGCGCTCCTCATCCACTTCGTACGAACCTTCATCGTTCCTCGGAACCTCTCGACTCGACCACGCACTGACTGCGTCCACACCCGACCGGGCGAGGCGACTGACAAGGTAGCACTAATGAGGTTACCCTTGCCTCATTAGCCCGTCCTCGGACTCCCTGTCCTCCACGATTCGACACGCGGCCGACAGGGCCTCCCGCCAGAGCCCGGCCAGTTCCTCCACACCGTCGAGCACTCCTGCCGGCCACGTGTACGTCACACCGAGTACCGACGCCCCGTCCTGTTCGTGCACGTAGCTGTCGACGACCAACGCATAGCCGCAGGGCGTCTCGGTGCCGGGCGTGGTGTCGAGACTGCTACGCAGTCGGCTGGCCCCGAACGGACCGCCTGCCGCGGTGTCGAAACGGCCCAGATAATTGAATTCGATGTCGGCCGTGGGCATGTGCCGCAGCACCGCACCCGCCTCGCCGCTGCACCACCGCAGCATGCCGTACGTCGACCCGTCTCCCGGCACCGAATCCCTCGACCTAGCCGCGTCCGTCGCGATCGTACGCAGAACCGATTCTGCGGCAACAGGATCGGACCGGTGCGACATCAGGGCGCGACGGTCGGTCGCGTCAGCGGTCAGGCGGAGCGGGAACACAGCCGTGAGCCATCCGACCACGGAAGAGCCGTCCACCCGATCGGACGCGATTCCCGACCGCCCGTGCCCCTCCACGTCGACGACGAACGACTGCGGACCCGCCGCACCGCTGTCCATCCATTCGACTGTCGCGGCCGCGAACGTTCCCAACAACAGATGTTCGACGGACACCCCGAGCCGCGGGCGGGCTGCGGCGAGAATCCGCGCGCTTTCCTGAGGGGAGAGCGCGAACGTGGTGGTGCGTACGCCTGCACCGGTATCGACCGACGGATCGACCGGACGCACCAACGGAACCCGTTCAGCCCCGTCGCCGACGCGTGTCCAGTACTCCAGATCGGCGAGCACCTCGGCAGAGCCGGCGAGGCGGTGGATCTCGTGCGCCCACTGCCGCATGGAGGGCCCGATCGGGCCGCGATCCGCCGACAACCGCTGCTGCCACGCAGTCGTGATGTCCGGCAGCAGTATTCGCCAGCTGACCCCGTCGACCACGAGGTGATGCAGCGTGATCAGGAGCTCTCCCGAGGAGTCGGTGTCACCGTGGTGGCGCAGCCACACCACATCGACCATCCGGCCGATCCGGGGATCGAGCCGACCACGTGCCGCGCGTGACTGGGCGGCAACACGTTCTGCGAGCAGCGATTCGGTGAGCCCGTCCACATACTCGGTACGGACCCACTCGGCCACGTCGGCAGTACCGTCCGGCAACACGGTGAACACGGACTCGGAGCCGGGACGACGCTCGAAACTCGAATGCAGGATGGGGTGCCTGGCCACCACGAGATCGAGAAGCTCGATCAGCGAGTTCTCGGTCAGATCGGCGGGAGCCTCCAGCAACACCGCCTGCGAGATCTCGTCGACGGACCCATCGAGGCTGTCCATCCAGCGGAGGATCGGTGTCAACGGGACTTCTCCGTACGGCGACAGTTCCTCGACGCCGGAGGCCATCGGTTGCGCCGACTCCGCTTGCTGAGCAAGTGCTTCCGGCGTGCGCCGAGCGACGATGTGACGGGGCGAGACCGCCATGCCCACCGTCCGCAGCCGCGCCGACAACTCCATGGCCATGATGCTGTCGCCCCCGAGATCGAAGAAGTCGTCGTCCGCGGAGACCTCCGGCACATGCAGCACGGCGGCTACTGCGCGGCATATCTCCCGCTCGACGTCGGTGCGCGGCGCGCGCCCGGAACCGAGAGTCAGGACGGGGTCGGGTAACGCGGCCGCATCGAGCTTTCCGTTCGGCAGCACAGGGAACGCATCGAGCACGGTCACCGACGATGGAACCATGTACGACGGAAGGAGTTCGCCCAGACCCGCGCGCACGGCGCTCACGTCGATCGTCCGTCCCGGCGCAGCAACGACGTATCCAGCGAGGGTCGCCTGCCCGGTAGCGACACCCGACGTATGCACCAGCACCCGCGCGTCTGCGACGGCATCGATCTCTCGCAATCGACTTTCGACTTCCCCCACTTCGACGCGATGCCCGCGGATCTTGACCTGGTCGTCCGCGCGACCTGCATACCTCAATGTGCCGGATTCGGTCCACGACACGAGATCCCCGGTCCGATAGAGCCGAGTACCGTCCGCGGCGAAGGGATCGGCAACGAAGCGGTGCGCGGTGCGTCCGGGCGCGTTGCGATACCCGCGCACCACGCCCGGCCCGGCCAAATAGAGCTCGCCGAGCGCCCCGGGAGGCGCGAGCCGAAGACAGGCGTCCAACACGTATGCCTTCAGGTTGGTCACCGGCCTACCGATCACGGGCTCGGGCGACAGATCCGTCGATGTGAACACCGCATCGACGGTGGCCTCGGTGGGTCCGTAGAAGTTGTAGGCGACCACAGACTCGTTCGCGCGCAACCTGTTCCACAAGTCGACCGATACCGCCTCGCCGCCGACCCCGACCGACGTGAGTGTGTCGATCGATCCCGACCGCATCATCTGTTCGAGCAACGACGGTACGACCTCGATGAAATCCACCGACAGCGTTCGCAGTCGCTCGGTGAGTTCTCTCGGATCGAGAACGACCTCGGGATCGATGAGATGTACTGTGTGCCCGCCGAACATCCACAACTGCGGTTGCCAGGATGCGTCGAAGGCCATCGACCAGGCATGCGCCACGTTCAGAGTGTCCGTGCCCGCGCGCGCCGCCGTCGGCAGATGCACGCTCTCGCGATGGGAGTGATAGAGATTCGCCAGTCCTCGGTGCGGTACCGAGACTCCCTTGGGCACACCGGTCGTACCGGAGGTGTAGATGAAGTACACCGGGTGGTCGGGATGCAATGCGGACCGACGCTCGGAATCGGTAACGGCAATCCCGTCCGTCGACGACGGCGTCAGGGCCTCGACCGCCGATGCCGTCACCGTGATCACCGGCTGCGCATCGTCGAGAATCTGCCGCGCGCGTTCGGTGGGCCAGTTCGGGTCGATCGGGAGGTAGGCGGCCCCGGACTTCATGACCCCGAGGATCGTCGCCATCGTCGTCACGGTTCGTGGGGCCTCGACGGCCACGATATCTTCCGCGCCGACACCGAAACCGAGGAGCCATCGCGCAATTCGATTGGAGACGCGATCGAGCTCGGCGAACGTCAGAGCCGTGGCGGCGTCTGCAACAGCAACGGTGTCCGGTCGCAACGCGACGCGGTCGGCGAACAGGTCCACCATCGTCCCGTCCGGATACCGACGCTGCGAGCCGGCGTACTCGGTGCGGAGAATCCGAGTCGTCGTCTCGTCGACGAGAGACAGTGCGGCGATCGGCGGGTCGCCTTCGTCGGCGAACGCACCCAACACCGAGGTCAGTGCGGACGCCACTGCGCGGGCGCGAGCCACGGGCACCGAGTCGCTGCGGTATTCGACCACCAGCCGCATCCGTTCGCCCGGATGGACCGTCAACACGAGCGGGTAGTGCGTCACTGTGTGGAACTCGGCGACCGACACCGAGAAGTTCTCGGCATCGACACCCGAAGTGTCTGCAGCAGCGAAGTTCTCGAACACCACGAGTGTGTCGAACAGCGTTCCCCGCCCGACGGCCTTCTGAATGTCTGCCAGGCCCACGTGATGATGTGGAGCCACGGCGATCGAGAAGTCCCGCAGACCAGCGAGCACGGTCGACAAACGTGCATCGGGTCCGACGTCGACACGGACGGGAACGGTGTTGATGAACAGTCCGACCATGTCTGCGACGCGATCGAGGTCGGTGGGACGCCCCGAGACCGTCGAGCCGAACACGACCGACGGGGAATCCGTGAATGCCGAGAGCACCACGGCCCATGCTGCATCGACCAGTTCGCTCAGCGTCGACGATCGACGACGCGCCGACTCGATGAGCCGAGCGGTGTCCTGTGCACTCCACTCGAGGTCGATCTCGTGCGCCTCGGAACGTACCGACGACGATGCCGACGCAGCCGACGCTGCCACCATCGTCGGTGCCACGTCCGCGCCGAGCGCGCGACGCCACGCGTCGACGGACGAGTCGTCGCGGCCCGCGAGCCACCGCAGGTAGTCGTCGAACCGCGCAGGTTCCGGCAGTGCCAGGCCTCGGTAGAGCTTGAACAGCTCGGTACCCACAGTGCCCATGGACCACCCGTCCACGAGAAGATGGTGGACGGTCAGCACCACCCGGTGACGATCGTTCCCGCAGTCCAGCAGCAGAATTCGGACGAGCGAGTCCTGCTCTATGTCGAACGCACGCCTGTCCTGGTCGATCAGGTCACGGGCGGTAGGCGATGTCGGATCGTCGACGACATGACGGCGGAGTACGACTCGACCCGTATCGCGGATCGCGACGGTCGCCCCGGTGCTCAACGTCAGAAAGCGCGAGCGCAGCGCTGGATGACGGTCGAGGAGCGCGTCGAGTGCGCCCTCGAGACGTCGCGGATCCAGCAGCCCGTGCACCTCGAATTCGGTGGCGATGACGTAGATTTCCTCCACTCCGTCGCCCGAGGCTACGGACTGGAATGCCAAACCCCGCTGCAGCGGAGTGGCCGGGCGAGCTGCCTCTGGATCGATTCCATGAGAGCGCAATTCGGCTACATCGGCATCGGTCAGCAGCGCTGCCGAACTGTCGGGCCGGTCGACGATCGCAACGGCCCGGGCGCTTCGGCCCCGCTCCACCAGCCCTGCGACCGTTCGACACTCGAAGACGTCTGCGGTGGTGATCGGAAGTCCGGCGGTGCGCGCGTGATGGACGAGGGTGATGGCGGTGATGCTGTCGCCGCCGAGCGAGAAGAAGTCGTCGTCGACGCCGATGGACTGGGCGCTCTCCGCACGGGTGGTGTCTGCGAACAGCGCCGCGAGCGCTCGCTCGTCCTCGGATGCAGCCGGTCGCGATCGGCTGGGACCACCGTCGGGTATTCCGCGCTCCTGCAGAACTTTTCGATCGGCCTTGCCATTGGGGGTTCTGGGAACACTGTCGACGGCCACCCAGAATGCGGGCACCAGATAGTCGGGAACCCGGCGACGAAGCGCCTCCCGCACCGACGCGGTGTCGACCGAGTCGGGAGTCACGTAGGCCACCAGCACACCGACGCCGTCACCGTCGGACACAGCGACCACGGCGCACTCGTCGACCGAAGGGTCACTGGCCGTCCAACTTTCGACCTCACCCAGTTCGACGCGATGGCCTCTGATCTTGACCTGACGATCGTCTCGACCCAGAAATACCAGGACGCCGTCGACGAGACGGGCACGGTCCCCGGTGCGGTACATTCGCGCGCCATCGCCGCCGGGATCTGCGACGAAGCGAGTCGCGGTCTCGGCCGGTTTCCCGGAGTATCCGCGGGCGAGCTGCACGCCCGACACGTACAGGTCGGCAGGAACGGCGTTCCGAACCGGGCGTAGCCGAGAGTCGAGCAGCCGCAGTGTGGTGTTGTCCACCGAGGTTCCGATGACCGCAGGGTCGCCGTCGACCCGATGGGCGGCGACGTCGCCTGCGACTTCGGAGGATCCGTAGGAATTGTCGATCGTGGCGTCCGGCGTCACCGCTCGGATCACGTCGATCATGTGGTCGGTCAACGGTTCTCCGCTGAGTATCCAACCGGTCACCGAAGCGCAGTCCGACGGTGCCGTAGCGGCCAACGCGGCAGCCAGAGAACCGATGGCGGTGACCTGTTCGGCACCGGACCGTCCGATGAGCGAGGCCACGGCACCCGAATCGCCGTACTGGTGATCCTGTGCGAGTACCACACGTTGGCCCGCGAGAATGCCGGTGAGCAACTCCGTCGCGCCGTCGATGAACGCCAGCGAACTCTTGGCAACTCGGCTGCCCGGTCTGCCCCACCGCGTCACCGCCCACTGCAGCCGGTTGGCCAACGCGTTCCTGGTGCCGACCACACCCTTGGGCGTTCCGGTCGAACCCGACGTGTACACGAGATAGGCCGCGCACTCACCCGGGACGCTGCGACCGAACGGCGACGTCCAGTCCTGTTGTCGTACAACGGTATCGACACGGACCGCAGTCTCCATATCCGTCAGTGCCGCGGGGGTCGCATCGTCGATCAACAGCAGGTCGTGCCCGGAATCGGACAGGATCAGTTCGATCCGCTCACGCGGGTAGCGAATGTCGACGGGTACGAACGCTGCGCCGACGTCGATGGTCGCCAACAGCGCCGCCACCATGTCGAGACCTCTGCCCACCGCAACAGCGACGCGGCTTTCGACACCGATGTGGTGCACACGCAGCAGTGCGGACACCTGTCCGACCCGCGTGGACAACTGCCCGAACGTGATGTGCTCGCCGCCGATCAGCAGTGCCACGTCGTCGCGGGACTGCTCGAAGCGTGCTGCCAGAGCGGTCTCGATCGGCACCACGGTTCGGTCCGGTCCGACGCTGCGCCCCTGGCCATGTGGGGCGGCCACCAGTCGAGTGACGTCGATGTGCGACACTGTCGTCATCCGATCGAGCATCTCGACGAACGTCTCGGCGTACATGGCGGCCTGCCGCCGGCCGACAGTGGCCTCGTCGTGCAGTACGAACGCCCACAGAGCAGGATCGGGGCCCACGATCAACGCCATCGGGAAGCTCATGTGCGCACCCAGCACCGTGATCTCGTCGACGGTCCCGCTCGTCTCGGGTATCGGTGCGGGATAGTTCTGGTACACGACTATGGTGTCGAACAGCTCTCCGCCGCCGACTGTTCCGGCGATGTCGGACAGCCCGAGGAACCGATACTCGTCCAGGTCGAGGTGGTCTGCCTGCACGCGTGCGAGCATCTCGGTCGCCGTTGCAGCCGAGTTCCACCGCAGGCGGACAGGCACGGTGTTGAGCAGCAAACCCACCATCGCCTCGGCACCATCGAGATCGAACGGCCTCAGCGACGTCGCCATCCCGAAGGCCACATCGTCGGAACCGGTTCTCGCCGACAGCATCGCCGCCCAGGCTGTCTGCACGACGACGTTCGTGGTCACGCCGGTACGACGCGCGTATTCGGACACCCGCTGGGCCAACGCATCGTCGATATCGACGTCCAGGCGCGAGCGCGTGCCCGCGCTGGACCCATTCGTTCGGTCCCCGGCAACGAGAGTCGCGGACTCGAACCCGTCGAGGTAGTCGGCCCACCGTTGACGCGCAGTGTCGTTGTCCTGCAACGCTGTCCACGCGAGATAATCGCCGAAGTCGGGTGCAGGCGGCAACTGCGCCCCCTCGCCCGATTCGTAGAGAGCGATCAGCTCCCTGACGAAGATGGCCTCGGACCACCCGTCCATCAGCGCGTGATGGTAGGTGATCAGAACTCGCGGGGCGCGCGCAGAAGTGGAGTAGGAGAAGCGAATCAGCGGCTGCTCGAAGAACGCGAACCCGGCCGAGCGGTCTCGTCGGAGATGATCATCCCACTCGTCGTCGACGGCCGTGACGACCGGCGTCGACGCGCGCGGTACCACCCAGACCAGATCACCGTTACGGCGTTGCCGCAGCAGCGCTCTGATGTTCGGGTAGCGATCCAACAGCAGTTCGAGGGCACGATCGAGCCGGCCGCGATCCACCGCGGCGGACAGGTCGAGCACCGTCTGTGACAGGTACGGATCCTGCGCTCGCTCGGCGAGCGTCGATTGCAGGTACATCCCGACCTGCAGTGCGGTGAGTGGGAGTACGGCGGCGATCTTGGACTGCGACGTGGCCGCGGTATCGGTCGTCATGTCTGCTCACATACTGCTTTCGAATTCGTCGAGCTCGTCCTGGGACAGTTCCACCGTGGCGGCGGCGTGGACAGCGGGGCGTGCGTCGGCGTCCGGTGTGAGCTCCGCCCCGAACATTCGCACCGTCCGCTTGCGCATCACCGCACGCGGTGCCAGCGGAATCGAGGCCTTTCGCGCCCGCGATGCCACGGCCAGGCAGGTGATGCTGTCGCCGCCCAGCGCGAAGAAGTCGTCGTCGATACCCACGCGTCCGACACCCAGAACCGCCGCGACGATCTCGCACAACATCGTTTCCACCGGCGTTCGGGCCGGTACGAACGTGCCTCCGCCCACGGCGTCGACGGTCGGAAGAGCCCGCACATCGAGCTTGCCGTTGATCGTCATCGGAATGCGTTCCAGGGCAGCGAACAACGTCGGCACCATGTACTCCGGCAACGTCGCTGCCAGCCGGTCTCGAATGGAACCGAACAGCACGGACGTGTCGGTCGTACCGCCGTCGCGAGGAACGACGTATGCGGCCAAAGCGCGAGTACCACTCCCGATCTGCACCGTACGCACCACCGCGCCCATCACACCCTCGCATGCGGCCACGGCGCGTTCGACCTCTGCGGTCTCCACTCGATAGCCGCGAATCTTCACCTGGTCGTCCGCGCGACCGAGGTAGTCGAACAGACCGTCGGCTCGAATGCGAACCAGATCACCGGTGCGGTACATCCGTCCGCCCGGAGTCAAGGGGTCGGCCACGAATCTCGTTGCCGTGTCGCCGAATCGGTTCACATAGCCGCGCGCAAGACCGACACCGGAGAGGTACAACTCCCCCACCGAACCGATCGGGACCGGCCGTAGCCACTGGTCCAGGACGGACGCACGTGTGCCCAGAATCGGTGATCCGATGGACGGCCCGACGCTGTCCCTTGTTCCGGTACCGAGCGCGTTGATCGTGTACTCGGTAGGCCCGTACAGGTTGTAGCCGATGCCGTCGAGCCGACTCCACAGTGCATCCGGTACCGCCTCACCACCCAGCAAGACCAGGGGAATTCGATGTCCGTCGCGTTCGTCCAACAGTCCGAGATCGAGCAGATGTCCGGCATACGTGGGCGTCACGTTGACCACGTCGATTCTGTTCTGCTCGCAGTAGTGAGCCAATGCCTCACCGTCGCGGCGTAATTCCTCGTCGCAGATGTGTACCTCGTGACCTTCGACGAGCCACAGCAACTCCTCCCACGACATGTCGAAGGAGAACGACACCGTGTGTGCGATCCGCAGGGTACGGTCTCCTGCCGCGGCGACGGTGGGAGCGAAGATCTCGTTCCGGTGATTGATCTGCATGTTTGTCAGACCGCGATACGGAGTGACGACGCCCTTCGGTGTTCCGGTCGAGCCGGAGGTGTAGATGACGTAGGCGGGGTGCTCGAGTCGGCCGACGGTGCCGGACGCAAAACCGACCGACGCTGTGGCCTCCTCGACTTTCGACGCGTCGATGTCGTACGCCAACTCTGTTGCGACCTCAGGGGAGTCGACGACCATCCGTGTGGCGGTGGTGGCCAATCCCCGACTCTCCGTGTCCACCGTCGACACCAGAACGGCCGGTTGCGCGTCGGCCAACATGACGTCGAGACGCTCTGTCGGATAGTCGAGTTCGAGGGGCAGGTACGCGGCACCGGTACGCAGCACCGCGAACAGGGCCACCACCATCCCCACCGATCTCGGCAGAGCGAGGGCCACGATGCGTTCGGGAGCGGCACCCCGGCGAAGCAGCGCCAGTGCGCAGGCGTTCACCCGCCGGTCGAGGTCGCCGAAGGTCAGCCGCCGGTCTCCGAACACCAACGCGATGTCGTCGGGAACGGCCGCGGCGCGTGCGGCGAGCAATTCGGCGATCGTGTTGTCCTGCAGTCGTTCCGATCGGCCGTCGAACTCGTTCTCGACGACACTCGGCATGTCGCCCGGGGCAGACGGCCAGCGCGATATCGGCAGATCGGGCTGCGCTGCAACGGTATCGAGTGCCGATGCGAACGAGTCGAGCAGCGATCGGGCACGCTCGTCGTCCACAGAATCGGGTAGATACGTCACCGACAGGTTCAGTTCATCGCCGGGATCCACTGCGATGGACACCGGGAACTCGGACCCATCGACGGTCGAGATGTGTCGCACGCGGCGCTCGTTCCCCGCCGACGTCGATTCTTGTCGTCCCGCAGGCCCGGCAGCGTTACGCAGGACGAGCAGGGTGTCGAACAGAGCCCCCGCACCGATGGCCTGCTGAATTCCACCGAGACCGAGGGTGTCGTGCGGCATCAGGTCGAGACGCTGATCCTGCACGCGCGCAGCCACATCGGTGGCCGAATCGAATCCACCTGCCGTCACCCGGATCGGCACCGTGCTGATGAACGCGCCGATCGCGGTGTCGGAACCGGCCACATCCATGGGCCGACCGGCGACGGCGGTACCGAACACCACATCGGACCGCCCCACCACACGCATCAACACACTCGCCCAGGCCGCTGCGAGAACCGTGAACAGAGTCGAACCGGATCGACGTGCGTGCAGATCCAGCGCGCCGGACACCGCTGCCGTCACTCTGCGTTCGATCCTGCGGGATGAACCGTCCCCGCGGGTGGCCTCCGTGGCCACCGAGGTCGGGCTGTCGATATCGCCGAAGTACCGCTGCCACGCCTGCTCGGACGCGGCACGGTCGCGAGAAGCCAGCCAACGCAGATACTCACGGTAGCCGTGGTCCGTAGTAACGGGCGTGCCGTTCTCGTCGTGCTGCTCCAGGACTCGAGCCACGAGCAGTGCCGAGGATCCGCCGTCGAAGCACCCGAACCAGTAGGTGGTCAACAGTCGGTCGACCCCTCCGGGAAGGTGCACCAGGGTGACCCGAAACAGTGGCGGCGCAGCGATGTCGAACGAGAGCGCCCGGTCGTCCGCGAGAATCCGGCTCCATCGATCGTCCACCTCGCTCGCCGGGTACGCACGGAGATCCACCACCGTCAACGGTGCCTGCACCGCAGAGAGTACGACCTGGGCCGGCGCGGTGTCGTCCGGCGTCACGAAGGCCGTCCGCATCGCCGCGGTGGTATCGACGACCGATTGCAGAGCTCGCCTGATCCTGTCGTCGTCGAGGACGCGGTCGACCTCGACGACGGTGCGGACGGTGTACAGCTCGGTGGCATCGGCGTCGACACCTACCTGGAAGACGAGCCCGAGCTGCAGTGGTGACAGTGGCCAGACGTCGTCGATGGATCCGAATTGCTCCCTCAACGAATCGAATTCGGTGGACTCGACGTCTGCGAGTGGGCCGCGGCTCGCCTCGGGTGCGGCCTCGTCGCCTCGGGCACGCCGCAACCGCTCCTGCACCAACCTACGTCTGACGTCGTCGAGATCCATGGGTTCCTTCATCGAGTCGGCTGCTGTTGCGTGCACTGTGTGACGAGCAAGGACTTGTCCACTTTGCCGATGGCGGTGACGGGCAGCGATGTTCGTGTCACCACGCGATCGGGCAGTTTGAATCCGGCGCAGCCGGCCGCCGTCAGGAAGGCCCGCACGTCGGCGACGGTCGGACCACTTCCGTTCGGCACCACGACTGCGCAGACACTTTCGCCCACAGCGGCATCGGGCACCCCGATCACCGCGACCCGCGCTACTGCAGGATGGGTGAGCAGCAGGTCTTCGAGCTCGTCGGCCGCGACGTTCTCGCCGTTTCGGGTGATCACGTCCTTGATGCGACCGGTGACGACGAGATGGCCGGACTCGAGCTCGCGCACCTGATCCCCACTGCGATAGAACCCATCAGGGGTGATGGCAGTCGTATTATGTTCTGCCGCAGAATAATAGCCATTGATGGTGTAGGGGCCCCGCGTCAGCAATTCACCGACTTCCCCGGGCGATACATCGTTTCCGTGCGCATCGACGACGCGCACCTCGTCCAAATGGGACAACGGCCTGCCTTGCGTTCCGATCACCAGTTCCGCGCTGTCCTCGGCTCGGGTGTAGTTCAGTAGCCCTTCGGCCATGCCGAACACCTGCTGCAGCCGGCATCCGAGCGCGGGCTCGACCAGCTTGGCGACCTCAGGTGCCAGCTTCGCTCCCCCGACCTGCAGCAACCGCAAGCTGGACAGGTCTGCATCCTCCCATTCCGTTGCCTCGCACCACAGATGAGTCAACGTCGGAACCAGCGCCGTGATCGTCACGCGATACCTCTCGATCAGCGCGAACGCGTGGTCTGGGCTGGCACTGCCGGAGAACACCACCGTTGCCCCTACCCCGAGGGCACCGAGCAGCCCGGGGCATGCGAGCGGAAAGTTGTGTGCGGCAGGGAGAACGGCGAGATACACGTCCTCGGGACCGAGAGCGCAGACTTCCGCACTGGCCCTGGCGTTGTATTCGTAATCGTTGTGCGTACGGGCAATCAGCTTGGGCAATCCCGTCGTGCCACCGGAGACCAGCAGTAAGGCAGGATCGGTCGGCCGGGCGCGCGGAAACTGTCGGGGCACCCCGGCCACCGCGGACAGAGAGGTATGGGACCCGCCGCCGTTCGATTCGGGTCCGGAACTGTCGACGAAGACGTGCCGAACACTCGTCACCGACGCGAGGACCTCATCGGCGAGTTCGCAATAGTCGAAGTCGCCGTCCCGATCGGAGATCACGTACGCCACCGCCGATGCGGTGGCGGCAAGATGGGTGATCTCACGTCGGCGATGTGCAGGCAGCGTCAGCACCGGAACTGCTCCGCATTCGAGCAATGCGAACAGCACGACCGCAAAGTTCACGGAGTTCGGCAATTGCACGACCACCCGGTCGCCCGGTTCGATGCCGCGATCGGCGAATCCGGCTGCGACGCTCCGCACTCGTCGAAGCAGCTCGTCGTACCTCAGCTCCGTGCGATCGTCGACGACCGCCCTCGAAGGGCCGAACTGCGTCGCCCACGTTGCGAACACCTCCGGAAGGGTTTCACCTCGCCACAACCCGGCGTCGAGGTACCTGCGGGCACGCTCGTCGCCGAACGGCACGAAAGCGTCGGCGTCCGGCTCGGCAAGTTCGGTCATGTTCTGCACCATGGATTCTCGTCCTCCGGGAATGCGAAGCGGGTCATGAATGGTGTTCGAGCGCGGCCGACAGTTCGTCCTCCGACATCGCTTCGACCGACAGGAAGATCTCGGCGGTGGCTTCGAGGAATTCTGCGTCACCTTCTGCGTCGATCATCCGGTCCGCGAGCCCGGCCACGGTGGGTGCCGCGAACATCATGCGCACGGTGACCGACGTGATGTCGAAGGACTCGCGAATGCGGGCGACGATGGTCGTCGCCAGGACGGAATCGCCGCCGAGCGCGAAGAGCGTGTCCGTCACACCGATGCCGTCGACCCCGAGTACCTTCTGCCAGATCAGGGCGAGGGCGCTTTCGAGGTGAGTTCTGGGCGAAATCCGGGCATCGACCCGTTCGCTTTCTCCCGCTGCGCGACACAGCCGGACGACGGCAGCGGAGTCGATCTTGCCGTTGACGGTCAGCGGCAGCGCGGAGACCGTCACGATCTGCTCCGGCACCATGTGCGCTGGGAGACGCTCGGCGGCCCTGGCCCTCACGGCCGCTACCGTCTCACGGGGATCCGCGTCTCGATCGGTCGGCACCACGGCGGACAGCAGGATCGGAGCTGCGGTGCGGTCGACAACGGCTGCGGCAGTGGCCACCTCGTGATCCGCGGCGAGTGCCGCTTCGATCTCTCCGAGTTCGATCCGAAATCCGTTGATCTTGATCTGGTTGTCCACACGGCCCACGAATTCGACCATGGAGCCGGTCTCGGCCATCGAGCCGGGGCAGTACCGAACCAGGTCTCCGGTGCGGTACCAGCGGTAGCCGTCGGCCTCGACGAAGCGCTCGTTCGTACGCTCGGGATCGCCCAGATAGCCGTCGGCGAGACCGACGCCCGCGACCCACAACTCACCGGGCACCCAGTCCGGCACCTGGTTCCCACGCGCATCGACCACCCGAAGCGCCATCGACGCGAGCGGCACCCCGAACGGGACCGTGCGCCAGTTCGGATCGACGTCCACGACCTCACAGATGCTGTTGTGGATCGCGGTTTCCGTAGCGCCACCGAGTCCGGCGAACCGACATCCGGGAACCGCCGCCGTCAGCCGCCGGTAAAGGTCGATACCCACCTTGTCGCCGCCGAGCATGACGACCTCGAGCGAACCGCCCACATCGTCACCGGTGGAGAGGATCATGTCCAGCAGCGGGGGCACGCAGCTGATCACCGTGACGCGGTGCGCACGAATCAGAGCGGCCCAGCGCTGCGGATCCTTGCGCTCGTGTTCCTGGATTAGCACGGCCGTACCGCCGGCCGCGAACACCGAGAACAGGTCGAACGTGCACAGGTCGAAGTCCAACTCGGACAGGCACAATGGACGGTAGCCCTCGTTCAGGTCGAAACGTTCGACCAGATCCATGATCGTGTTCATCGCGGCGCGATGCGAGACCACAACACCTTTCGGTTCACCCGTGGAGCCGGAGGTGAAGATCATGTATGCGGGCGCGGTGTCGGGGCCGAGGTGCGGGGCGGGCCGCGGCTCACTCAGGATCGCGTGGGACACCGCGAGACCGTCGTCGCCCGATCCGCCGATCGTCACCGTGAACCCCGCTTTTCGGGCGATCAGCGCAGCACGGCTCGACGGTTGGTCGACGCCGATCGGTACGTACACCCCGCCCGCGGCCAGAACACCCAGGATCGCGATCACCTGATCGGGCCCTTTGGGCAAGGTCACGCCCACCGTGTCGCCCACCCCCACGCCGCGATCGGTCAGCGCAGCAGCTACTTTCAGAGCACGATCTCGTAAGTCTCCGTACGTCATCGACTCGTTCTCGCCCCACTCGAGCGCCAGCGCGTCGGGATGCTGCGACGCGCGATCGAAGAAGGCGCGGTGCAGAGTCTCGTTCCCGGCTGACTGCGACGCGTCCGTTCGGGGTACATCGGCTGACGGAGTTCGCGACATCAGCTGACGCGGTGGAACCAGCTGACCCACAGGCTCCGCCCACACGGAGTCACCGTCGACCACGAGTGCGCGAACCAGCGTCTCGAACGCGTCGAACATCGCGTCGGGAACTCCTGGGAGGAACTCGTTCTCGCGTATGTCCCAGTTGACCAACACGCCACCGTCGAGTTCGGTGATCTGCGCGTCGAGAACCACCTGCGGCCCCTGCGACATGATCCACACCGGATCACCGAAGACCTGCCGCGCGCGAGCGTCGAACAACTCGCCCAAACCGAGCGCGCTCGTGAAGACGACGGGAGCCAGCACCGGCTCTCCTCGACGGCGGCCGAGGTCGCGCAGCACCTCGACCCCGGAATAGTCGGCGTGCGAGGCGTCTTCGTGCAGTCGGGACCGGATCCGACGGGAACGTTCGACGAACGAGAGCGGCTCGCTCAGATCGACTTCCAGCATGACCGACGACGAGAAGTCACCGATGAGATTCTCGACGTCGGGATGCGTCGGAGCGCGATCGAACATGGGCACGTTGAGCAGAAACCGTTGTTCGCGGGACCAGGCACCGATCACCTCGGCGAACGCCGTGGCCACTGCCACCGCCGGGGTGACTCCGTGGGCTCTGGCGTGCGTCTGGAGATTGCCGTATGCCGCGGAGTCGAGATGAATTGCCCGACGCAATGCTACCGGGTCACCCGAATCATGTTCCAGCAACGGAAGGGTGGGCGCTCCGGGCAGTGAGTCGAGGCGCTCGGACCAGTAGCGTTCGGCCTGAGCACGGGCGCTGCGTCGATCGAGCGGCCGATCGGCGAGGTACCGCGAATAGCTGTACTCGATTGCCCGGAGGGGATCGCCGTCGTAGGCCCGCGCCAGGTCTGCAACCAGAATACGGAAACTCACTGCGTCGCCGGCGATCATGTCGATGTCCAGGTGCAGACGCGTGCGACCGTTCGGCAGGAGCGACAGATCGGCCGAGAACATCTCGCCCGCTTCGATATCGAGCATCTGGTGGGTCAGACGGAGCCGCGTTTCTTCGAGGCGGTCGGTCGGGTCGGACTCGGATCGTAGGTCGTGGACGGTCAACCCGCGCCACCCCGAGGTCGGTTCGATGCGCTGCTGTCCGTTGTCCGAAATCCGGGCCCGCAACATCTCGTGCCGTTGCGCGACGGCATCGAGCGCCGCACGTAGTCGATCGGGATTCACTGCCTCGCCGTCGAATTCGGTGTAGAGATGCGGTGCGACCCCGCCGAACCGCTGCTCGGCACTGCGCCCGATCCAGTAGGCGTGCTGCAACAGTGCGAGATCGAACTCCGACGTGTCCGGTTCGACCAGAGTCGATTGCCGCCCGGGGTTTCGGGAACTCGATTCGGCCGAACCACCGATCAGTTCGGACCAGGCAGAAATGTTCGGCTGCGCGGCGAGCTCGGCAAACGTCACCGTCGACCCCTGCTTGCGGAATCTCCCGACCAACCGCATCAGAACGATCGATTCGAGACCGAGCTCGAACAGATCCGCGTCCATCGACACAGCCACGGGTTCCGCACCGATCAGTTCTGCAACCACCGCCCGCAGTTCGTCCCGTCCGATTCCCCGCTGATCCATCCGGTGAGTCCCCTTCGATCGACTGTGTTGCGTATGCGCGCGACCAGGCGATATCCAGAGCCCGTCCATAAGGAAAGGCTACCCTCGCTTAGTCGACCCTGAGGAGGCTAGCATCTGTGGGCCACCGCGAGGAGGGTGCCCTCGGCCCCTACCTCGACACCAGGAAGTACGGCGCTCCACTCGACATCGGCCATCTCGGCCTCGACGAAAGCAGACACGTGACACCGACTTCGAGCAGATTCGGCTCCGCACCCCGCGCCCTCACCGGGGGCATTGCGGTTCTCGTGCTTCTCGCTGCTGCCGCGTGCAGCAGCGGCACCACCGACAGCGACGACGCCGGCACCCAGGCCGTCGACCTGAACGCGAACCCAGCCGCGTGCAGTGCGAACGACCGCGTCGACTCGGTCGACCGAGCGTCCGGACCGTTCACGTACACCGACGGCCGCGGACGGACCGTGTCCCTCGATGCACAACCGACCAGAATCATCGCCGACGAGGAATCCGCCGCTGCGCTGATGTCGTACGGAATCAAGCCGATCGCCATCTGGTCGACGACGCCGATGGGCACCAGCCCGATTCTGAGTTGCTCCGATCTGACGGGCATCGAATCGGTCGGCGAGACCTGGGGCACCTTCGATTTCGAGAAAGCCGCCAGCCTGGACCCGGATCTCGTCATCGGTGAGTTCAACCCGAGATTCGGCCAGTTCGGCAAGTTGACCACGACGGCCGATTCGTCCAAGGCCGACACGATCGATCGGATCGCTCCCACCCTGGGGGTCACCTTGGACACGACGTCGACCGCGAAGACCATCGAGAACTACGCCGGGTTGGCGTCGTCGCTCGGCGTCGACCTCGACACCCCACAACTGGCAGACATCAAGTCCGACTACGACGCTGCTGTCACCAACTTCAAGAAGGTTGCGTCCGAACGTCAGGACCTCACCGGAGTCGGAGTCTGGCCCCTCGACGTCGCCTACGTACTCGATCCGTCGGCGGATCCCGACTTCAGCGACTACGAAAGCTGGGGCCTGAAGATGTACACACCCGACGGCACCGACGACGGTTACTGGAAGAAGGTGTCCTGGGAGAACGTGTCGAGTGTCGATGCCGATGTCGCGTTCGTCTACCACGACGTTGCCAACGCATCCGACGTGAAGCTTGCCGACATCCCGAGCCGTTACCCCGGCTTCGACACCATCTCCGCCGTCGAGAAGCAACAGATGGTGCTGTGGGACTACGGCGCCAACAAGAGCTACAGCCGCTACACCAACACCATCAACGTCTACGCCGATGCACTGTCCAAGGCGCAGAAGGTCACTGCCGAGTAAGCGCGGCCGCGATCTCCGCCGCCAGTCGGTCGAGTTCGGATCGATGCGGCGACGACGGCCGAGCCCGCAGGCCGAATCCGTCGCCGATCATGCGCGGGATGACGTGCAGATGTACGTGGAAGATTTCCTGACCTGCCACCGTGCCGTCGGCGAGGAACAGGTTCACCCCGGCGACGCGCGGATTGCTCGCTCGCACAGCGGCAGCCACCTTCTGCCCGACGACGAACAGATGCGCACCGATCTCGGGCGGCAACTCGGCCAGCGTCCGATACTGCTGCTTGGGCACCACGAGCACGTGCCCGGTGGTGAGAGGCCTGATGTCCATGAACGCGATCGCGGTGTCGTCCTCGTGGACGCGCGACGCCTCGGCGGTCCCGGCAATGATCTCGGAGAAAATCGTGTAGGGGTTCACGGCATCGAGCCTAGGCGCGAGCGCTGACTGCACGAACGACACCGCGACTGCTGAAACTGCACGACTGACTCGACCCGACTACTGTTTGCCGATGAGCATCGGCGGGGTTCTCTTCGACATCGACGGCGTACTCGTCACGTCGTGGCAGGCGGTACCCGGAGCAGCCGCGACGCTGAAGTACCTGGACAACAACGACATTGCACGCGCGTTCCTGACCAACACGACCTCGAAGACGCGCGAGCAGATAGCGACGGCATTGCGCGACGTCGGACTCGACGTCCATTCCGACGAGATCGTCACCGCCGCGTCGCTCACCGCGGATCATCTACGCGAGAACTACCCGGATGCTCGGGTGGTCATGATCAACAACGGCGAGATCGCGGCCGATATGCCGGGCATCGAATTCGTCGACGAGTCGTCCGGGGATCCGGATGTCGTGGTCGTCGGCGGTGCCGGCCCGGAGTTCACACACGAACGGCTCAGCCGCGTCTACGACTGGCTGTGTCGCGGCATTCCCGTCGTCGCGATGCATCGATCGTTGATGTGGAGTACCGGTGGCGGGTTGCGCATCGACACCGGCATGTACCTCGCCGGGATGGAGCAAGCGTCCGGACACGCCGCGAAAGCCATCGGCAAGCCCGCTCCGCTTGGCTTCCGCACGGCATCCGAGCGGATGGGCGTCGACCCGGACGACGTCGTCATGGTCGGCGACGACCTCGACAACGACGTCCTCGCCGCCCAGGTCGTCGGCATGACCGGTGTTCTGGTGCGCACCGGAAAGTTCCGTCAGGACGTGCTCGATCGACGCATCACCGACGAATTCGCGATGGAACCCGATCACGTGATCGACTCCGTCGCAGACCTGCCGGACGTCCTGATGTGACTGGAAACTCGTAGCCCACTACGAGTTTCCACTCACAACAGAGAACTCAGAGAATCGGCGACGGGCTGTAGGCCGCACCGGCCGGGAACTTCGCGATCAGCCGCTCCACGGCCGAGACGACCGCGCTGACCTGTGCGTCCGCTGCACCGACGAAGGCCGTCTTGTCGGCCAGCGCCGCATCGAGTGCAGCGCGGTCGAGCGGCAGTCGGTCGTCGGCAGCCAGGCGATCCAGCAGGTCGGGCTCGAGTCCCTGCTCACGCATGGCCAACGCGACGGCGACGGCGTGTTCCTTGATCGCCTCGTGCGCGGTCTCGCGGCCGACGCCTGCGCGTACGGCCGCCATCAGCACCTTGGTCGTCGCGAGGAACGGCAGGTAGCGATCCAGTTCCTTGGCGATGACGGCGGGGTACGCCCCGAACTCGTCGAGCACGGTCAGGAAGGTCTCGATGAGACCGTCGATGGCGAAGAACGCGTCGGGCAGCGCGACGCGACGCACGACGGAACAGAAGACGTCGCCCTCGTTCCACTGCGCTCCGGCGAGCTCGGCAGCCATCGATCCGTAGCCGCGAAGCACCACCTGCAGGCCGTTGACGCGTTCGCACGAGCGGGTGTTCATCTTGTGCGGCATCGCCGACGACCCGACCTGGCCGGGCTGGAAGCCCTCGGTGACCAGCTCGTGGCCCGCCATCAGACGGACGGTGTGCGCGAACGACGACGGCCCGGCACCCACCTGGACCAGCGCGGACACGACCTCGTGATCGAGCGAGCGGGGATACACCTGGCCGACGCTCGTGAGCGTGTGCCGGAAGCCGAGATGATCGGCGACGATGCGTTCGAGTGCGACGAGCTTCGCGGAGTCTCCGCCGAAGAGGTCGAGCATGTCCTGCGAGGTGCCCATCGGGCCCTTGATTCCGCGCAGTGGGTAACGCGCGATCAGTTCCTGCAGCCGGGACAGCGCGAGCAGCAGCTCGTCGGCGGCCGATGCGAAACGCTTGCCCAGCGTGGTGGCCTGGGCGGCGACGTTGTGGCTTCGACCGGCCATGACGAGGGCAGAGTATTCGGCGGCGCGTTCGGCCACCCGCTTCGCCACGGCGACACCGTGCGTGTGGACGTGTTCGAGCGAACGCAGAATCTGCAGCTGCTCGACGTTCTCGGTCAGGTCGCGGCTGGTGAGTCCCTTGTGGATGTGCTCGTGACCGGCGAGGGCGTTGAACTCCTCGATGCGAGCCTTCACGTCGTGTCTGGTGACGCGTTCCCGCTCGGCGATCGATGCCAGGTCGACCTGGTCGGCGACAGCTTCGTAATCGGCGATCGCCGCGTTGGGCACGTCGACTCCGAGCGAGGACTGTGCGCGCAGCACGGCAATCCACAGTTGCCGTTCGAGCGTGATCTTGTATTCCGGAGACCACAGCTCCACCAGTTCGGGGCTTGCGTAACGGGTGGCCAGGACATTCGGGATGCTCACGAGCATCCAGCTTACGTGGCCCAGTTGTCGGTCTCGGAAGACGACTGCACTGTTTCGAAAGTGGACTGCCGCCACCGACCTCCCGCGATCATCGCCGCGTGGAATAAGAGCACCGCATTCCGATGTTGCAGCCGCCGTGAGCCGAACAGTGAAGGTCGACATCTGGTCCGACATCGCGTGCCCGTGGTGCTTCGTCGGTAAGCGCCGTTTCGAGGCAGGTGCTGCGGAGTTCATCGCCGATGGTGGGACGCTCGAGGTGGAGTTCCACTCGTTCGAGCTGGCACCCGACACACCGGTCGACTTCGACGGCACCGAGGTCGACTTCCTCGTCTCCCACAAAGGCATGCCGGCCGCCCAGGTCACGCAGATGTTGGGGCAGATGACCGAGCTGGCCGCAGGCGAGGGGCTCGCGTACGACTTCGACGCCGTGCAGCACACCAACACCGTCAAGGCGCACGAACTCCTGCACTTCGCCAAGTCGAAGGGCAAGCAGGTCGAGATGAAGGAACGGCTGCTGGCGGCCTACTTCGAGGAGGGCCGCCACGTCGGACGCGTCGACGACCTCGCCGACCTGGCCGCGGAGCTCGGTCTCGATCGTGACGAGGTGGTCGAGGCGCTGAAGTCCGAGGAATACCTGCCCGCCGTGCGCGCGGACAAGGAGCAGGCCATCGCCTACGGAATCAGTGGTGTGCCGTTCTTCGTGATCGACGGTCGCCTCGGTGTGTCGGGCGCGCAGGAACCGTCGGTGTTCGCCGACGTCCTGCAGAAGGCCGCGGCCGGCGCATGAGTGGCCCTTTCGAAATGGTCGGCGACTTGGAGATGGTCGGCGACGACCGCGGCCCCGTCTGCGAGGACGGTGTGTGCGAGGTGCCGCCGATCCGAGACGCAGACTCGGGCGAGAACGACTTCGGGCTGAACACGCCGGCCTGAGGGGGGCAGGCCTGAGGGGGCCGGAATCAATCGGCCGACACCTGTTCCGCCGGTGCCACGATGTCGATGACGGCCAACAGCATGCTCCGCGCCATTTCGCGCGGATCGGGATCCACCTCGCTGAGCGCGCCCACCACTGCACCGTCGACCACTGCCACGAGTCGTCGTAACTGCTCTTCCTGCACCGTTCGGCCGGATCTGCGGAGCACGTCGGTGAGCAGGTCGTCGATCTGGGCGCGCAGCCTCAACTGCACCTCGCGCAGTTCGGGATGCCGAGCCGACGCGATGAACCTCTCGTATCTGGCGACCAGTTGCTCGTGGCCGCCCTGCGGGCCGATCAGCAGATCGACGATGAGGTCGACGGTCGACTCCATCTTCTGCGAGCACTTGCCCTCGTCGTCGATACGTCCGCGCATGACGTCGATCTCGCGGGTCCCGACGACGTCGACCGCCGCGGCCACCAAGTCGCCGAGCGACTCGAAATAGTAGGTGGTCGACGCCAACGGCAGTCCGGCGCGAGCGGCCACCGACCGGTGCCGAACCGCGTCGAATCCGCCCTCGACCAGCAGGTCTGCAGCCGCCGACGCCAGAGCGTGGCGGCGGCGCACTCCCTTCGGAGTCGCACCCGACACCTTGTGCTGCGACTCGGTCGGACCTGCGGACATTCCAGTCATCGTGCCAGCTCGCAGCCGTTCGTCGGACTGCTTTCGCGCTATGGAATTGTCAGTGTTCGTGGCTCATCGACCTATCGACCTTCGCTCCGACACCATCACCCGACCAGATTCGATCATGCGACAAGCAATGGCCGACGCCGAAGTGGGCGACGACGTCCTCGATCACGATCCGACGATGGCGGCGCTCGAGGAGAGAGTGGCGGATCTGCTCGGCTTCGAGGCGGCGCTGTGGGTGCCGTCCGGTTCGATGGGCAACATCATCGCGCTGATGCTCCATCTGCAGCGCGGCGATCGTTTCCTGGCCCCCGAGCACGCGCACGTCCTGGGCTCTGAGCTCGGCACCGCAGCCTGGTTGGCGGGCGGAATGCCCGAGGCACTTCCCCACGACGGTGGCCCCGGACGCCCCCTTGCGTCGACGGTGCGTGCGGCAGCCGGCGGCGTCGGGCCGTACTTCGCCCTGCGGACCACATTGCTCTCACTCGAGAACACACACAATTTCGCCGGCGGTGCCGTGCTAGGACCGGACGAGTGGGCGGAACTCGTTGCTGCCGGACGTGACTCGGGATTGAGAATTCACCTCGACGGGGCTCGGCTATGGAATGCCGCTGTGGCACTGGATGTTCCGATCGCGTCGTTGACCGCCGGCGCAGACACGGTGCAGGTCTGCCTGAGCAAGGGGCTCGGCGCACCCGTCGGCTCGATGCTCGTCTCCGATGCCGCGCGAATCCACGAGGCCCGGCGTGTGCGAAAGATGTTGGGCGGCGGCGTTCGTCAGGGCGGGGTTCTGGCTGCGGCAGGGCTCGTCGCCCTGGATCGAATCGGCGATCTCGCCGAGGATCACCAAATGCCTCGACGCTGGCACGCGGCCTTCGTGAACGCGGCTGGGAGGTCGCGGAACCCCAGACGAACATCGTGCTCGCCGCCGTCGCCGATCCTGTTCGGACGGTGACCGAGCTGGCCGATCTGGGAATCGCGGCCGTCACCGTCGCCGGCAAGGTGCGCTTCGTGACGCATCGCGACGTGTCCGCCGCCGACATCGACGAAGTGTTGGAGCGGCTGCACCGCACGTGAGCGCAGCGCTTTCCTGTCGTTCCGCAGGCTCCACTCCTGCCTCGTAGCCTGCTACGAGTTTCCATTCACATGCGACGTAGTCGCTCCAACGCTTCTTCGACGTCGGACGTGGTGCCCGCGAACGAGAATCGCACCGTGTGGTTCCCACGGACGGTGTCGAAGTCGACGCCGGGTGCCAACGCGACACCGGTCTCGGCCAGCACTCGGGCGCACCAACTACGCGAGTCGTCGGTGAGATGCGCGATGTCGGCGTACACGTAGAAGGCACCGTCGGCCGGAGCCAGATCGGTGATACCCAACGCAGGCAAACCGTCGAGCAGGATCCTGCGGTTGACGGCGTACCGCTCGACATGCGAATCCAGCTCGCGGCGCGACTCTTCGGTGAACGCCGCAATGGCTGCCACCTGCGAGATCGCCGGCGGGCAGACCGTCATGTTCGACGCCAAACGTTCGACGGCCCTGCGCAATCGGGCCGGCAGCAGCATCCAGCCCATGCGCCACCCCGTCATCGAGAAGTACTTGGACACCGACCCGATGGCCACGGATTCCTTCGACGTCTCCCAGGCGCTCGACGTGTGTGCGTCGCCGTAGGAGATGCCGTGATAGATCTCGTCGGAGATCAACAGGGTTCCGTGCTCGTCGCACCAGCGTGCGATGGCGGCCAGCTCGTCGGGGTCGATGATCGTGCCGGTGGGATTGGCCGGACTGGCGACGATGAGCCCGGCAGGCGGCTCCGGTAGTTCGTCGAGCATCGCGACAGTGGGCTGGAACCGTGTCTCCTCCACACAATCCAGTTCGACGACGCGACAGCCCAACGCCGCCAACGTGTTTCGATATGCCGGGTACCCCGGCCTGGCCATGACGACGGTATCCCCCGCGTCGAACGCAGCGAGGAACAGCAACGTGAATGCGCCCGACGACCCAGTGGTGATCACCACGTCGTCGGCCTCGACGGTGATGCCGTACCGCGTGCTGTGATAATCCGCGATCGCTTGCCGTAGCGGCAGAATGCCCAGCGTTTCGGTGTACCCGAGCAAATGCGAATCCAGAGCGTCTCGGGTGGCGCGCAACACCGGCTCGGGTGCCCTGGTCGCCGGCTGACCTGCGGCAAGAGACAGCACATCACCGTGAGTACGCGCCCGCTCGGCCGCCGCGGCGAACACATCCATCACGTGGAACGGCTCGACCTTCGATCGCTGCGATTCACTGTGCATTCCATCGACACTACTGACCTCATCGCCCACAATTTCGCGGCAGGCACGGGATTGTGCGGGCCGAACAGGTGAGCTGGGTGCCCACAATTCCGCGGCAAGCACGGCATCCCGCCTCCGGCCACAAATAGTGGACACTCAGCACAGTTCGGCCGAACAGGCGAGCTCACTGCCCACAATTCCGCGGCAAGCACGGGATCGCGCCTCCAGCGACAAATAGTGGACACTCAGCACAGTGGAGCCGAACAGGCGAGCTCACTGTCCACAATTTCGCGGCAGGCACGGGATCCCGCCTCCGGCCACACATAGTGGACACTCAGCTCAGTGCCTTCCGGCGACGTCGAACGGTCTCGATGATCTGGCGCACCACGGCGTCGAGGTCGGTCATCACCAGCGCGGCCGAGTATCGCAGCACGAGCCACCCGTCGAGTTGCAGTGCGTTCTGGCGCACTCGGTCGTTGGTGAACACCCCCGGCGCGCTGTGGAATTCACGGCCGTCGATCTCGATGATCACCCGGGCTCGACGGTCCAACAGATCGGCGAAGTACTGCCCCACCGCCGCGTTGATCTCGAGAAAGTAGCCTGCCGCGGTGAGTGCGCGGGCCACCAGTCGTTCCGGTTCGGAGAGCGTGCGTGGGCAGCACTGTCGCAGCTGCTTCTTCGCTTCGGTGACCCCTGCCATTCCGGCCGACTTCGCGCATTGCGTCGCCAATCCGCGTTTGCTGACGGACCCGCTCAGCGCTGCGTCGACGAACGGTTCCAGGGCTGCCCCACCGAGTGACGCCGACACGTCGACGATGCACTGCTCGATCGTCACGACAGGGAGGGCGTCGACGAAACTCGTCTCTCGAATGGTTCGACGATATGCGCGGAGCCACGAAGGGCACCGCGCTCGCGTGCTGCGGGGCACGGTGATGTGCACCTGTTCGGGTTCGTCATCGATCAGGTTCCACCACCACGCCGCAGTCAGGTGACTGAGCACCGCAGCCGGTTTCCACAGCGTCGCGGCGACGCATCGCTCGCGGAACGACGGCTCTCCAGTGCAGTAGACGCCCGGCAACAGCCGAGTCAGTGTGCCGACCCTGGCCCGATAGTCGATTGCCCCTGCGCTGACGCCACTGTCGAGTAGTTGCTGTCTCGTGAATACCCCCATGGTCGAACAGCTTCGCGCTCGAGAACCGTTCGCGGGAGCCCGATCCGAGAAATGTGGACAACGCGAATGCCTGTGGACAACTGGGCTCAGTGTCCACTTTCCGAGCCGGCGATCGGGATCCCGTGTGCTACGGCAAATAGTGGACACCCAGCACAGCTAGCCTCAGCAACTGGGCTCAGCGTCCACTCTCAGCCCCGGCCATCGGGATCCCGTGCACGACGGCAAATAGTGGACACTCAGCACACCTGCTTCGCGTGCATCGACCTACAGCGAGATGCGACCCTCCACTGCAGCGAGGCCGATGTCGGTGCGGAAGTGACTGCCCGGCAATCGGATTCCGGCGATCCGGGAGTAGGCGTCATCTCGGGCGGCGGTGAGGTCGAATCCGGTGCCGACCACACTCAACACGCGTCCGCCCGCAGACACCACCACTCCGTCCTTGACCGCAGTGCCGGCATGCAGGACGCCTTCGCCCTCGGAGCCGAGAATCTCGTCACCGGTGCGGGGGCGACCGGGGTAGTTCTCGGCGGCGATGACGACGGTGACCGCCGCGCCGTCCTTCCAACGCAGCGGGGGCAGTGACGCCAGCGTGCCGGTGGCCGTCGCATTCAGCGCCTCGCCGAGCGGCGACTCCAGCAAGGCCAGCACCGCCTGTGTCTCGGGATCACCGAAGCGACAGTTGAATTCGACGACGGCCGGGCCGTCGGCACCCATCGCGAGGCCGGCGTACAGCAGACCCGAGAACGGCACGCCACGCTTCACCATCTCGGCGGCAACGGGTTTCACCACGTCACGGACGATCTCGTCGACGGCACCTTCGGGCAACCATGGGAGTGGGGTGTACGCGCCCATGCCCCCGGTGTTGGGGCCGGTATCTCCGTCGCCGACGCGTTTGTGGTCCTGCGCGGGCAGCAGCGGAACCACGGTCTCGCCGTCGACGAGGCAGAACAGGGACACCTCGGGGCCGTCGAGGAACGACTCGAGCAGTACCGGGTGACCGTTTTCGAGGAGTTCGGCGGCGTGGTCGCGGGCGACGAGGCGGTCGGTGGTGACGACGACGCCTTTGCCTGCGGCGAGTCCGTCGTCCTTGACGACCCAGTTGGGGCCGAATCGGTCGAGGGCGGCATCGAGCAGTGCGGGCGAGTCGACTATTTCGCTGTGTGCGGTTCGCACGCCTGCCTTTGCCATGACGTCTTTGGCGAAGGCCTTGGATCCTTCGATGCGTGCGGCGTCGGCCGACGGGCCGAACGTGGCGATGCCGGCCTCGCGCAGAGAATCGGCCACTCCGAGAACCAGGGGCACCTCGGGCCCGATGACGACGAGATCCACCTCGAGCTTCGTGGCCAGTGCTGTCACCGCCTCACCGGATGCCACGTCGACGGCGTGCTGTTCGGCGAGCGTGGCTGTGCCTGCATTGCCGGGAGCGACGAACAGTTTGTCGACCGACGGGTCGGCCTTCAACGCAAGTAGAAGGGCGTGCTCACGAGCACCGGAACCTATGACGAGTACGCGCACAGTGCATCAGACTATCTGCTCGACGCCGACGGGCCCCGCACCTGTCGTGATGCGGGGCCCGTCGGGGATGGCGAGATTACTGTGTCAGGTCGTACAGCGTGACGTTGTCGACGGTGGTCGCGGTGAAGTTCTCGGTCACCCATGCCGAGATTTCGGCCGAGGAACCCGACTCCCTGCCACCCATACCGCCGCCTCCGATGAAGTAGTGGATTCGGCCGTCGGCCACGTACTGCTGGAACTCGGCCAGCGTCGGCGACGGGTCGGTTCCGTTGAAGCCGCCCACGGGCATGACGGGATCCTCGGTGGCCAGTTGATAACCCGCCGCGGTGTTGGCACCGATGGCCGCCGCCACCCAGGTGTACGAACCTGCGTCCTGTTCGAGCATTGCGGTGACCTCGGCGGTCGGGGTGCTGCCTTCGAGCAGTCCACCCATACCGCCGCCCATGCCCATCTCGGCTCCGCCCGGCAGCTGGCCGGCCTGACCCGGGAGTCCCGCCGGTGGCTGCATTCCGGCCGGCATCTGTGCACCGGGAGGCAGCTGCATTCCACCCGGCAGACCACCCTGCCCGCGCCGGCCCTCACCCATGCCGCCGAATCCGCGCATACCGGTGTTCGGCCCGGCGGACACGATCGATCCGGTGTGCGGGGTGCCGATCGTGTCCACCGCGTACGCCGTCGGCCCGGCCAGTCCGGCGAACATCACCGCGAGAATCGCGACCGCGGCGAGCCTGCCGCGAGTGAGGGCCGGAATCAGCAGAGCCACCACCGCCACCACACCGACGACCAGGATCGCCCACTTCAGCCACGGCACGAAGCTCGCGCTACGGCCGAGCAGCACCCACGCCAGTGCGACGGTCGACGCCACCGCGAGCGCCATCGCGATCCGGACCCACAACCGCTGTCGTTCGCGCCACAGCACAACACTGCCGATACCGACGAGCGCAGCGACGGCAGGCGAGAGTGCGACCGTGTAATACGAGTGGAAGATGCCGGCCATGAAGCTGAACGTCAGACCGGTGACGAGCAGCCATGCGCCCCATACGATCAACGACACGCGTTGCGCATCGGTGCGAGGGGCTTTTCCTCGCAACACCAGCCCCGTCACCAGCAACAACAATGCGGCGGGAATGAGCCAGGCGATCTGGCCGCCCTGGGAGGCGTCGAACATGCGGAGGATGCCGGTCTCGCCCCACATCGACCCGCCACCACCACCGCCCGGGGTGACGCTTCCTGTCTCGTTGCCGCTGAGTCGGCCCAACCCGTTGTAGCCGAGAGTCAGTTCCAGAATCGAATTGTTCTGCGAGCCACCGACCCACGGCCGCGAGGATGCCGGCCAGAATTCGACGATCAGCAACCACCAACCGGCCGAGACGATCATGGCTCCGAGTGCGGCGAACAGTTGCAGCACTCGAGTGCCGAGTTTGGGCGGCCCGGCGATCAAGTACGTCAAGGCCAGCGGCGGTACGACGAGCATCACCTGAAGCTGCTTGGTGAGAAAGCCGAATCCGACGAACATACCGGTGATCAACAGCCACTTGGTCTTTCCCGATTCGACGCCTCGCAACATGGCCCAGACGGCGGCGATCATCAGTAGCACCAGCAACGCGTCGGGATTGTTGAACCGAAACATCAGTGCGGCAGCGGGAGTCAGCGCCAGCACCAGTCCGGCGAGCAACCCGGCGGCCGCACCGAATCGGCGGACGACGACGGCTCGCAGCAGCGCAACGGAGGCGACTCCGAGCAGCGCCTGCGGCACCAGCATCGCCCAGGTGTTGAGCCCGAACACCCGCACCGACAACGACATCAACCACAGCGACATCGGCGGCTTGTCGACGGTGATCGAGTTGGCGGCATCGGAGGATCCGAAGAAGAAGGCCTTCCACGACACCGAACCTGCCTGTATCGCTGCGGAATAGAAGGAGTTGGCCCAACCCGAGGCACCGAGTCCCCAGATGTATGCCACGCCCGTGCCGATCAGCAGAGCGGTCAACCCGAGGAGTTCCCACCGCCGGGAGGTCGCCGGCTCGGTCGGCGCGGCCGCGGACGGCCGTTCGATCGTCGTGGTCATCGGTTCTCCCCCAAAGGATCGGACACCGAAAGATCGGACACCGAAAGATCGGGCTCCGGATTACGGAAGACCCACCGCAGTGCGACGAATCGGCACACGGTGGCAACGAGATTGGCGACGACGAGAACTGCGAGTTCGACGTGCCGCGACACGTCCGGGGACCAGGCGTGCAGTATCGCGAGCGAGCCGCTGGTCATCAGCAGCGCGAAGCCGAAGATCGCCAGACCCTGCAGCTGATGCTTACCCGCGCTCGCGGGCCCTCGGACGCCGAAAGTGAAGGCACGGTTGGCCGCTGTGTTCAGTACCGCGGTGATGAGCAGTCCGGCGAAGTTCGCGGCCTGTGCCCCGATCATGGGATGCAGCACCAGATACAGCAGTGCGTAGGCCACGGTGCTCGCGACACCGATGATGCCGAATCGCACCAGCTGGCCGATCATTCCGTGCGGTACACCGGCCACGAGCGGCTCCCGTCCCAGGCTTCGACGCAGTTCGGCGACGGGGAGCATTCCGGTCGCAAGGGCACGACCGACGCGCCAGCATCCCTGCAGATCCTTGACGGCGGTATCGAGGAGGTGGACGCTGCTGTCGGGGTCGTCGACCCAATCGACCGGCACCTCGTGAATCCGTAGGCCGACCTTCTCGGCGATGACGAGCAGTTCGGTGTCGAAGAACCATCCGGTGTCTTCGACGAGTGGAAGCAACTGGCGAGCAACATCGGTGCGCATCGCCTTGAACCCGCACTGGGCGTCGGAGAAGCGGGCGCGCAGCGAGGTGCGCAGGATGAGATTGTAACTGCGCGAGATCAATTCACGTTTCACTCCGCGAACGACCCGGGACGACCGGTTCAGCCGAGAGCCGATGGCGATGTCCGAGTGACCCGACAGCAATGGAGCGACGAGCGGCATGAGGGCGTTGAGGTCGGTGGACAGATCGACATCCATGTAGGCAACGACGTCGGCGTCGGACGCGAGCCACACCGCTTTGAGTGCCCGCCCGCGTCCTTTCTCGTCGAGGTGATGAACCCGAACTCCGTCGATCTCGTCGGCGAGCCGATGCGCCACCGCAAGGGTGCCGTCGGTACTTGCGTTGTCGGCGATGGTGATCCGCGACCGAAACGGGATCCTTTCCTCGAGATGCTCGTGCAGTCGACGAATGCACTTCTCGAGATCCGCCTCTTCGTTGTACACCGGGATGACCACCTCGAGCGTGGCCGTTGCGTTCGAGCCGGGCCGGTGGCCTGCTGCTCGGGCGAGGTAGTTCGTTGTCATGAGGCAACACTCGTGTGTGCAGCTGGACCCACGCTGCGACGAACCTGGCAATCACCTGGGAGACGCCCCAATAAGGCATTCTGTCCCCATGGCTTCTATTTTCAGCAAGATCATCGCAGGTGAGATTCCCGGACGGTTCGTCTGGCAAGACGACGACGTCGTGGCGTTTCTGACGATTGCCCCCGTCACTCAGGGACACACGTTGGTGGTTCCGCGTGAGGAGATCGATCAGTGGCAGGACGTCGACGGTGCCGTGTTCGCCAAGATCACTGCCGTCGCGCAGATCATCGGTCAGGCTGTCAGGACGGCGTTCGACGCGCCCAGGGCCGGGCTGTTGATCGCCGGTCTCGAGGTGCCGCACCTGCATCTGCACGTGTTTCCGGCGTACGACATGGGCAATTTCGACATCTCCGGTGCGGATCCGAACCCGTCCGCGGAGTCACAGGACGAGGCTGCCGACAAGCTTCGAGCAGCGCTACGCCACCTCGGGCACGAGGCTCACGTCCCTAACTGATGCGCCTTGCTCAGCGCAGAGGTGCCAGTAGCCGTCGGCGCGTTCGTAGCTGCGTCGATACCGCGTCGGATCGGTTGTCCGGGTCGTAGCCCGGCCCGACGTCGGTGTCGATGTCGCGTGGGCCGGGTGCGACGCCACACTCGGGGCACAGTCCGAGCGGTCCCAGATCTGTCCCGCAGGACGCATGAAGAAATCGGCGACGTGTGCCCGTCGGCTTGGGGTTCTGTTCCTCACCCCAGTAGCTCAGGGCGTAGACGGCCGGCCACAGTCCTTCGAGGGCGTGCGTCGGGACGTAGTCGTCGTGGCCGCCGCCGTGGGCTCGGGCTTGCCGGTCGAGCAATCCGGCATCGACCAGGGTGCCGAGCCGTTGAGCCAGAACTGCCTTGGAAATGTCGAGGTGGACCTGGAAGTCGCCGAAGCGTCGGACCCCGAAGAAGCTGTCGCGCACGATGAGCATGGTCCAGCGCTCGCCGACGAGTTCGAGCGCGCGGGCCAAGGGGCAGTCCTGGCGGGCGTAGTCGGTTCCGAGTGCCATGCGCCGATCGTACAGTCTGTTGACCGAACCAAGTTGGCCGTTTACAGTTCGATCACCAGACCAGAGAGACGACGATGACCGACACTGCACCCACGCCCGCCGGCACCACGAACGGCACCCGCGCACTGGCCGTCGCCGCATCCGGCACCTTGTTGACGCTGATGGCGTTCACCGCTCCGCTCGCGACGATCAACAGCACCGCGCTGAACCTGATGTCGGACGCAGCGGGACGGACCTGGATTCTGAGCTCGATGAGCATCGGCCTCGCCGCCGCGTTGCTCACCACCGGGACCGTCGCAGACGACTTCGGCCGTCGCCGCACCTTCGTACTGGGAGCAGCCGTTCTGGCCGTCGGCGCAATCGTCTGCGCTGTCTCTCCCAACACCCTCATCTTCGTCCTCGCTCGCATCCTGCAAGGCCTCGGCGGCGCGGCGGTCGTCGCATCGAGCCTCGGCATCATCGCGCACACTCACCCCGCCGGGCCGGTGCGCGCCAAGGCCAGCGGAGTCTGGGGTGCCAGCGTCGGGGCCGGCATCGCGCTCGGCCCGCTGCTCGCCGCGCTCCTCGACCGGTGGGCCAGCTGGCGTGAGGCGTACGTGGTCCTCGCGATCGCCACTCTCGTGCTCGCCGTCGTCGCGCAGCTGCGCGTCGAAGAATCCATGTCCGACGCCCCGCGCGGCCTCGATCCGGGCGGCGCGGTGCTGTTGGCCACGGGCATCGGCGCACTACTGGCCGCGCTGGTCGAGGGGCGGCAGGGGTGGACCGCCGTGACTCCCATCGTGTTGTTCGTTCTCGCCGCCCTCCTGCTGCTGGCCTTCGTCGCGCTCGAATTGCGCAGTGCGAGCCCGATGCTCGATCTCATGTTGTTTCGGCATCCACCGTTTCTCGCCGCCACGGTCGCCGCCCTGGCCACGGGCGGCGGGATCATCGCACTGATGTCGTACATGGCCGGGTTCGTGGGCACCGCGCTCGGCATCGATGCCCTCGGGGCAGCGATTCTGCTGTTCGCGTGGTCGGCGACCTCGGTCGTCACCGCCCTGCTGGCTCGGCGAATCCCGGCCGCCATCAGCGGCCGGACCCAGCTCGCCGCCGGACTGATCGGTGTGGCACTCGGCATGGTGATGCTGACGGGCCTCGCCGCGGACGCCGGCTGGCCTCGGCTGCTGCCGGGACTGCTCGTGGCGGGCGTCGCCAGTGGCGTCCTCAACGCCGCGCTGGGACGCGAGGCCGTGGCCAGCGTCCCGCCCGGACGCGGCGGTATGGGCAGCGGGGCCAACAACACCGCGCGCTACGTCGGATCCGCGGTCGGGGTCACCGTGGTTGCGGTGGTCGCCGTGCCGGCCGGCGATCATGCCGCGGCAGCTCTGGTCACGGGCTGGAACACCGCGGCTCTGCTCACCGCGGCCATTTCACTCGTCGGAGCTGCGGTCGTGGCGATGTCACGCACCCGGCGGTAGCGAGTACTCCTGCTCGGGACGCCCGGTCGATCCGTACCGCAGTTGCATTCGCAACCGACCCTTGGACACCAGGGTGGCCAGATACCGCTGGGCCGTCGCTCGCGAAATGCCGATGGCCGCAGCAACTTCTCCGGCCGACATCGGCTCCGCCGTCCCGCGCACCGCGTCGAGCACCAGGTCTCGGGTGACCGACTGCGAGGCCGGTAACGGAGCCGCAGCGCGCGGGCGGAGGGCGTCGAGCCCACCGTCGATGTCCGCCTGAGTCAGTTCGTCCGTGCGGTCGAGCGCGCCGCGGTATGCGAGATATCCGGTGAGGCGATCGACCAGCGCCGAGCGTGGAAACGGCTTGATCAGATACGTCCATGCGCCCGCGGTCATCGCCGAGCGCACCGTGTGCTGATCCGCAGCAGCGGAGAGCACCACCGCGTCACACGGTAGTTCTCGCACCAGGTCGATACCGGATCCGTCCGGTAGATAGACGTCCACCAGTGCCAGGTCGAACGACTGTGTCGTCAGCAGCTCGCGTGCCTGGGCGATACTCGTCGCCACTGCGGCCACTTCGTACTGGTCGAGCGAATTCACCAGTGCCGCATGCAGATCTGCGACCCTGAAGTCGTCGTCGACGACGAGAACTTTCATTGCGTCACCTCTTCGATCAGTAGTGCGTCGGGAATCGAGGCGATGAACACTGCGCCTCCGCGATCGTTGTCGGCCGTGATCTGCCCGCCGGCATCGGCCAACGTCACTTCGCCGCCTCGGGTTCGCGCGATCTGTCGGCTCAGTGCCAGTCCCACACCTCGGCCACCCGGCGTATCTGCCGTCGACTTGGTCGAGACTCCCTCGACGAACACCTGCTCGGGCGCCAACGCAACGCCGTCACCCGAATCGACGACGACGATATGCAAGGTCGAATCCTCCTGCACCAGCTCGACTTCCACTTCGGCAGGTCGACGTGCACCGAGCCGTGCTGCGTCGATGGCGTTGTCGATCAGGTTGCCCAGCACGGTGGTGACGTCCACCGGTCCGACCATTTCTCCACCGACCCAGGTGTTCTCCCCCAACACCAGTCGCACGCCACTCTCGCGCGCGTGTGCCGCCTTGGCCGTGAGGAAGGAACGTAGGTAGGCGTCGGAGACCGCATCGATGCCCTCGACCGCCTCCGATCTCGGTCCGACACCGAGAATCTCGTCGATGTACTCCGACGCCCGATCGGGGTGGCCCTCGTGCAGCAGCCCACTGACCAGATGCATCCGGTTCGCGAACTCGTGTCGCTGGGCGCGCAGCACCGCGGACATCGACTGCACCGCGTCGAGTTGACGCGTCAGTGCCTCCACGTCCGTTCGATCTCGCACGGTGAGTACCGTTCCCAGATCTCGATTGTCACGCAGCACCTTTCGCGCCGCCGCGATGACGACGACCTCGTCGACGGCCGCGAGTACCGGCTCGCCCGTAGGGATCTCGATGACCTCGAGCAATCTGGGTGTCAGACCGATGTCCTCCACGCGCATTCCCGGCTTCCCCTCGATCGAGAGCAAGGTGCGCGCCTCGTCGTTGACGACGGTGACGATGCCGTCCGGATCGATGGCCACCACGCCTTCGCCGATGCCGTGCAGCACCGCCTCCTGCTCGCGCACGAGCTCGGCGAGTTCCTCGGGTTCGAGGCCCAGGGTCAGCCGCTTCCACCTGCGCGCCAGCAGGATCGAGCCCAGCACACCCAACAGCAGGACTGCGCCGGTGACTAGTGCGCCGTTGATCAGATCCTTCACCAGCTCGGTTCGCACTGCCGTCGTGGAGATTCCGACGCTCACTTCGCCGATCACGACGTCTGCCGAGCCCGGAGCCAGGATGGGCACTTTGGCACGGACGGAGTCGCCCAGTGTGCCGCGTTCGGATTCGACGACCTCGTTGCCCGCCAACGCCCCGGACGGATCGGTGCTCACCCGTTGCCCCAGGACGGTCGGATCCGGATGTGCCAGGCGCAGTCCCCGGTCGTCGGTGATGACGACGAACAGTGCGTCGGTGCGCTCCCGGGCGCTTTCGCCCGTCCGTTGCAGCGCACCGCCTGCCAGCACTCCGGCCGGCGCAGCATCGGTGCCCGCGGTGTCCGCGGCCGAGAACTGCCCCACGAGCGAACGCACCTCGGGGTCGGAGGCTACGGTCCGCGCGACCGCGAGTGCCCGCTCGCCGTACTCCTCGCTGGCCTGTTCGCCGCTACTGATCGCGAATACTCCGAACGCCACTGCCAGCGCGACCGCAACCAACGCGGCCTGCAGCAGCAGCACTTGAGTCCTCAATCGCACCAGCCAAGGCTAGAGCGAGAGCTGCTCGAGCACAATGCGCAAAAGGCTCTTTACGTTGCTTGCGCGGGTAGTGCGCACAACGGCGAACATGTGATGCCGGTTACGTAACTTCAGTCACAACACGTAGTCCAACCGGACCCACCTCACACATTTCGAGAAGGAGTGCACGATGTTGGTGATACTCGGCTTCCTCATGGTAGCCGCCTTCATGTTCTTGATCTTGACCAAGAGAGCCACGCCCGTCGTCGCACTCACCCTCGTCCCCGTCATCTTCGGTCTGCTGGCCGGCGCGGGACTCGGCATCGGTGACATGATCACCGACGGCATCAAGTCCCTCGCTCCCACCGCGGCCCTGCTGTTCTTCGCCATCATCTTCTTCGGAATCATGATCGACGTCGGACTGTTCGACCCACTGGTGCGCGGCATCCTGCGTGTCGTACGCAACGACCCGATGAAACTCGTTGTCGGAACGGCCATTCTGGCCATGGTCGTCTCGCTCGACGGCGACGGCTCGACCACCTTCATCATCGTCACGTCCGCACTGCTGCCGCTGTACCTCAAACTCGGTGTCAGCCCGGTCATTCTGACGGTCGTCGCCGGACTCGCCAACGGCACGATGAACATCATCCCGTGGGGCGGCCCGACGGTTCGCGCTGCATCCGCTCTGGGAATCTCCCCGTCCGACGTGTTCGTTCCGATGGTTCCGTCGATGATCGTCGGCCTGATCATCGTGCTGCTCTTCGCCGTTCACCTCGGCATCATGGAGCGTCGACGCATCGGCAAGCTGATCTACGAACCCGAGCTGGTTGCATCCGGCGGTGGTGGAAGCATCCGCAAGGGCGGCAAGGGAACCGGCGGAGCAGGAACCGGCGGATCGGACGGCTCCGGCGAATCGGGTCAGTTCTTCGACGGTCTGGACCCCAATCGCGACACGCTGCGCCCGAAGTTGCTGTGGTTCAACGCTGCTCTGACGGTCGTTCTCCTCGTCATCCTGGTCATGGACATTCTTCCCATTCCGGTGCTGTTCATGATCGCTGCCTCGATCGCGCTGACGGTCAACTTCCCGAAGGTCAAGGAGCAGGGCGACGCGATCGCTCGGCACTCGTCCTCCATCGTCTCCGTCGTCGCCATGGTGCTCGCCGCAGCAATCCTGACGGGCGTCTTCCAGGGCACCGGCATGGTCGAGGCCATGGCCGAGTGGCTGCTCAACGTCATCCCGTCGGGAATGGGCCCGTACCTGGCCGTCATCACCGGCATCCTGAGCATCCCGCTGACGTTCTTCATGACCAACGACGCCTTCTACTTCGGCATCCTGCCGGTGCTCACCGAGACCGCAAGCAAGTACGGCATCGACCCGGTCGAGATGGCCCGCGCCTCGATCACCGGTCAGCCCGTCCACCTGCAGAGCCCGCTGGTTCCGGCCATCCTGCTCCTGGTGACCCTGGCCGGAGTCTCGCTGGCCGATCACCACAAGAAGGTGTTGTGGCGAGCGGTGGTCGTCTCCCTCGCGATGCTGGCGGTCGGCATCGTCCTCGGTCAGATTCCGTTCGGCTGATCCCTCACCCCCACCTTCCTGAAAGAGACACCGTCATGACTGTTGGCGTACTGCACAACAATTCACCCGAGGGCCGCGCAGCACTCGCGGCCGCCGTTCGAGAAGCTCGGATCAGAGAGACCGATCTGGTCGTCCTGCACGCACTGTCGGGATCGGCCGAGCCGTCCGCCGAGGCAGGCGAAACCGCTGCGGTCTCCACCTCAGTAGAGACCGCCTTGGCCGACATCGACAACGCCGAGGCCGTGGCCTGGACCGTGGCGGTGGGTCGCCCCGATCCCGACGCCGTGAACACTCTGCTGACTCTGGTGGAGGAGCAGAAGTCCGAGATCCTCGTCGTCGGCTCCCGGCACCGCTCGGCAGTCGGCAAGTTCCTGATGGGACAGACGATTCAGCGCCTGCTGCTCGAAATTCCGGTTCCGGTTCTACTGGTCAAGTCCGGAGCGTGAATGTTGCCGACAAGGTGACGACCGTAGTGCGGCACAGCCTCCGATGGATCGGCCTCGCGGCCGTATCCGTCGGGGGCTGCGCCCTTTTCGCGAGTCTGGGCCTGACCGCGCCGTCGCTGTTCGCCGCACTCGTCGTCGCCGTGGTGTTCGCATTGACCGGGTTGGGTCCGGCCGCGGTCCCCCGTCCCGCGTCCATGGCAGCGCAGGGCACGCTGGCGGTGACGATCGGACTCATGCTCGACACCGACACCCTCGCTGCGCTGGGAGAGAACTGGCTTCCCGCGGTCACCGTCGGGTTGGCAACCCTGATCGTCAGTGCCGGCTGCGGTGCCCTGCTGGCACTGCACCGCGACGTCGATCCGGTGACCGGAGCACTGTCTCTGATTGCCGGTGGCGCAACAGGTCTGGTGTCGGTCGCCCGCGAGCTCGGCGGTGACGAGCGCATCGTCGCCGTGGTCCAGTACCTTCGCGTGGCGTTGGTGGTCGTCACGATGCCGTTGATCGTCACCTTCGCCTTTCACACCGACACCGGTGGCACGTCCGGTAGCGACGAGGCGTCGACGACACCGTGGTACATCGGCACGGCCTTTCTGATCGGTGCCGTCGTCGTCGGAATCCTGCTCGCGAAAGCGATCCGACTCCCCGCCCCCGCCACGCTCGGACCCTTGATCGTCGCCGGAGCCTGCGAGCTACTCGGCTGGCCCGTCGACATCGCCGTCCCGGAAGTCCTACTGCCGTTGGCGTTCATCGTCATCGGATGGCAGGCGGGACTTGCCTTCACCGTCGCCAGCCTGCGGGCCATCGGTCGCATCTTCCCGTGGGCCGCGCTGCTCGTACTCACGATCGGTCTGATCTGCGCACTCCTGGGCTGGGCGCTGTCCGCCGTCACCGGAGTCAGCATGTTGACCGGTTATCTCGCGACGACGCCCGGCGGACTGGCCGCAGTGCTCGCCGTGTCCGCGACGACGGGATCTGACGTCACGTTCGTCGCCTGCGTTCAGGTGATCCGGCTGGTGTCGATGCTCGTGGCCGCGCCCCTCGCTGCTGCCGCGTACACCAAGATCGCCGAACGCAAGAAGGATCGGTCCATGGCCGGGTGAGCAGATCAGTCTGCAGCCCTGGGTAGTTCGACCCGGAACGTTGCACCCGCGCCGGGAGTACTTCGCACGTCCACGGTCCCGTTGTGGGCGGCGACCAGGGCTGCGACTATGGACAGGCCGAGCCCACTGCCCCCGCTCTCACGGGTCCGGGACGAGTCGGTGCGATAGAAGCGCTCGAAGACGTGAGCTGCTTCCTCCTCACCCAGCCCAGGGCCGGTGTCTTGCACCTCGAGTACCACCGACTCCTCGGTGGTGCCCACGCACACCGTGATCGACGCGGACTCGGGCGTGTGCCGCACTGCGTTCCCCACGAGGTTGGCCAACACCTGACGCAGCCGGGCATCGTCGCCGGCGACCTCCGGAATACCTGGTCCTGCCGATACCTTCAACGAGATGTCGCGTGCGGGCGAGACGGCCTTCGCATCGTGCACGGCATCGGCGGCGATGGTGAGCAAGTCGACCCGACGTACCTCGAGGGGACGCTGGGCATCGAGTCGCGCGAGCATGAGCAGATCCTCGACGAGCAGTCCCATGCGCGCCGATTCGCCCTCGATCCGCGTCATCAACAATGCGATGTCGCTCATCGCCCCCTGCCGGTACAGCTCGGCGAATCCCCGGATGGTCGTCAGCGGAGTCCGCAGTTCGTGGCTGGCGTCGGCGACGAACCGGCGCATCCGATCCTCGGATGCCCGCGCCGCTTCTTCCGAGGCGGCGGTCGCTGCGAACGCCCGCTGTATCTGCGAGAGCATTCCGTTCAACGCCGCCGACAGTCGACCGACTTCCGTTTTCTCGCTGCGGTGGGGCACCCGCCGGTGCAGATCGCCTGCGGCAATCGCGGCTGCCGTCGTCTCCACCTCACGCAACGGCCGCAGACTGCGCCGCACCACGAAGTAGGCCACCACGCCCAACATCACCAATACCGCTGCCCCGATGTACAACTGGAGCACCATCAGTCGGCTGACGGTCTGCTGATTGGGACCGAGCGGGATACCCACCGTGGTGGATCCGTCACTGTTGGTCACCGTCATCACGCGCCACTGTTTCCCTGGGTCGCTCTCGGAGCCGACCGTCGTCGGGCGATCGGCGGTGACACCGGATAGATCCGGAACACTTTCTGCCACATCGTTGATGGGTCCCCGTACGGTGCCGTCGTTCGCCACGGACCGGACGTAGAAATTCGACGGCGGGCGACCAGGATTGGGCTCGCCGATGGGTGGAAGTGGGCGGGAGTCCGGTTGCGCCCAACCCCGAGATGCCTCGACCAACTGCTGATCGAGGCGACGCATCAACGACGTCTCCAACGAGGACGTCACCGCGACACCCGATGCCAGCAGTCCGAGCCCGACCAACAGCAGCAGGGCCGCAACCAGAGTGAAGCGCAGCGGGATGTCCCCCAGCCGTGAGCGGAGGCCGGTCACCGCGGCTGCCGCATGACGTAGCCGACGCCCCGCAACGTGTGGATCAATCGGGTATCGCCCGTGTCGACCTTACGACGCAGATACGACACGTACGACTCCACCACTCCCACCTCACCGCCGAAGTCGTAGTGCCACACGTGATCCAGAATGCGGGGCTTGCTCAGCACTGTTCCGGCATTGACCATGAAGTACCGCAGCAGTGTGAACTCGGTCGGCGAGAGCGAGACCGGCTCGCCTGCCTTCCACACCTCGTGGGTGTCGTCGTCGAGTTCGATGTCCGCGAACGCGACTCGCGACGATTCCGTCTCCTCGGTCCGACCGGACCGGCGCAGAATCACCCGGAGCCGAGCCACCACTTCCTCGAGGCTGAACGGCTTGGTGACGTAGTCGTCCGCGCCGAGCGTCAGACCGGTCACCTTGTCTTCCACGGAATCTCGCGCCGTCAGGAACAACGCCGGAGCATCCACTCCGTCTGCGCGCAGCCTGCGCAGCAGACCGAAGCCGTCCATGCCCGGCATCATGACGTCGAGGATCAGTGCCTCGGGCCGAAAGGTACGCGACTTGTCCAGGGCCTCGGGGCCGGAGGACGCCGTCGCGACCTCGAATCCCTGGAACTTGAGACTGACCGCCAACAGCTCGACGATGGTCGGTTCGTCGTCGACGATCAGTACACGCGCTTCGGGGGTTTCGCTCACGGTGTCCATCATCGCGCGCGTTGCTGCTCGTCCGCTGGACTCTCGCTGTGAGGTTGCTGTGAGCCCCGGCAGAGAGGGGCCCAAGAGAGGGCATGATGGAGCGCGATGCTCCCTGCGAACACCGATCGCCGCACGAGGCGCAGGCCGACGGTCACTTCCATGCACGTATTCGCAACTCTGCTCGTGTTGGGCATCGTGACAGGTCCGTACCTCGCCGAGTGGGTCGCCGCCTCCCCTGCCCTGCGAACCGGAGCCACCGTCTTCACCGGGATCTTCGTGCAGGCGACGCCGTTCCTGGTGCTGGGCGTGCTCGTCAGCGGCGGCATCGCCGCGTTCGTCTCCCCGGCGGTGCTTCGACGCGTGGTCCCGAGAAACGAGCCCGCGGCGGTCGGTGTGAGCGGACTCGCCGGGATGGCGCTGCCCGGGTGCGAGTGCGGAGCTGTTCCCGTCTCCCGGCGGTTGATGGATCAGGGAATGCCGACGTCGGCGGCTCTGGCATTTCTGCTGTCGGCACCGGCGATCAACCCCGTCGTTCTCGTGTCGACTGCGGTGGCCTTTCCTGGTGAGCCGGCGATGGTTCTCGCCCGGTTCCTCGCCTCGCTCGCCACGGCCGTGGTGATGGGCTGGCTGTGGACGCGATTCGGTAAGGCCGAGTGGATCACCGCGCGGCTGGCGGATCGAGGTCACGATCACGGAGGCACGAGGTGGGAGACGTTCCGCGAGTCGGCTCGTGCAGACCTGCTGCAGGCCGGGGCGTTTCTGGTGTTCGGTGCCGCGGCAGCCGCGGCCCTGCACCTGGTGATTCCCGATCGGGTCTATGCGCACCTGGCCGGTCAGCTGCTGCTGTCCATCGTGGTGATGGCGGTACTGGCGGTTCTGCTGGCGCTGTGTTCGGAGGCCGACGCGTTCGTCGCGGCCAGTATGTCGATGCTGCCGCTGTTGCCGCGCCTGGTCTTCCTGGTGGTCGGCCCGGCCGTCGATCTGAAGTTGATGGCGATGCAGGCAGGCAGCTTCGGGCGCGGTTTCGTCGTCCGCTTCGCACCACTGACCTTCGTCGTGGCGATCGTGTGCGCCTCGGTCGTCGGCGGATTCCTGATCGGCGCGCGATGAAACGCGAGGTGCAGAACGTCCTGCTGTTCCTCTTCGGCGGAGCGATCGTGAAGATCTCGCTCGACGGCAGCTTCGTTCGATACGTCAAACCGTCGCTGCATCCGTATCTGCTGATCGCGGGCGTGCTGATCGTCGTCCTCGCGGCAGCCTCGATCGTCGCCGACATCCTGCGCGGTGGGCCGACGGACGGCCACGATCACGACGCACGCCCGTATTGGCTGCTGCTCGTGCCGATTGCGGTGATCCTCCTCGTCGCCCCGCCCGCGCTCGGTGTCTCGGCGGTCGGCGACCGATCCGTGGACGCCGTCTCGACCCACGAGAAGACACCCTTCCCGCCGTTACCCGACGGGCAGGCACCGGACGTCCCGTTGCTCGACGTCGTACAGCGGGCGGTCCGAGATTCCGAGGACAGCCTCGACGGCCGGGAGATCAGTGTCACCGGATTCGCCGTAGCGACCGCGAACGGTGGGTCGCCGCGCGTCGACGGCACAACCGACGGCCTCGACCTCGCCCGTGTCCTGATCATCTGCTGCGCGGCCGACGCACGATCCATCCGAATTCATCTGGACTCCAATTCGACTGTCCTCGAGAATGTTCCGGACGGAACCTGGCTGCAGCTCACCGGCACCGTCGACGCGTCGACCGCGACCGAAGCCACCGCCTTCACCCCCACGATGACGGTCTCGACGGCCCGGCGCATCGACCCGCCGACGAACACGTACGCGTACTGACACCGGAGAATTCGCGTCCCCGCCGAAGAAAAATTGGTACCGTCGTACAGGTCACTTCCGACAATCGGACGAGGCGCGCCGTACCCGAACAGCGACAAGACGGTGCCGAGAGGTGATTTCTCATGGCATGGCTGATTCTCGTCGTTTCCGGCGTTCTCGAAGCGATCTGGGCGACCGCACTCGGTAAATCCGAGGGCTTCTCCAAACTCGGACCATCGGTAGTTTTCGGTGTCGCGGTGGTGCTCAGCATGATCGGTCTCGCGGTAGCGATGCGGTCGTTGCCCACCGGAACCGCGTATGCGGTGTGGGTGGGCATCGGTGCCACCTTGACCGTGGCGTACGCGATGATCACCGGTGCCGAAGCAGCGTCGTTCCTCAAAGTCGTACTTCTGGTCGGCATCGTCGGCTGCGTTGTGGGACTGAAGGTTCTTCACTGATTTTCCCGGCTACAAGCAGTTACAGTAAAACGATGAACTGGGTGTCAGCGATCACACTGCCCGCACGGGCCGGCTTGGCCATCGCCGAGCAGGCGATCGGCGTCGCAGAGGTTGCGTTGGCGACCACCAGGATGGCGTTGGCCACGGGCGCGTCGGGCACGGCCGGAGTGGCGTCGCTCGCCAATCCGCGCGGCGGCACGATGCAGCTGCTCACCCAGCTCGGCCAGCTCACCTCCGACGACCGCGCGTTGGGCAACGCCCTGAAAGAGGGCGGGCCACTCGACCGCCTGCTCGCCCAGGGCGGCGTCGTCGATCGACTCACGTCCGAGGACGGCACGCTCGAACGCCTGCTGTCTCCGGGAGGACCGGTCGAGCGCATTCTCGCTCCCGGCGGACCGCTGGACCGACTGCTCGCCGAGGACGGACCGCTCGAACGGTTGCTCGCCGAGGGCGGTCTATTGGACAGGATCACCGCCACCAACGGCCCCCTCGAACGCCTGACGGCGAAGGACGGTCCGCTCGAGGTGCTGACGCGTCAGGACGGTCTGATCGAACGGGCCATCGCGGAGAACGGCATCCTCGAGACGATGCTGGCCGAGGACGGTGCCGTCGAGCGTCTGACGGCCAAGGGCGGGCCGCTGGACCAGTTGGTCAAACTTTCCGAGACGCTGACGTCTGTGGCTCCGAACATCGAGCGTATGAGTATCTCGATCGACATCCTGCAGGATTCCGTGGAGATCCTCTCGGCGGCGGTGCATCCACTCGGCGAGCTGGTCGGCCGGCTGCCGAGCCGCTGGCTCAAGAGCGGTAAGCAGTCGGTGCACGAGCTGCACTGACGGGCCGCAACTTCGGCGCTTCGCCGAGAGTCGTCGGCGGCAGATGTTAGCGCTCACACTGCTCACGCGCGGTGCAAAAAGAAATCTTTGACAATGCCGATGTTATCGCTCACACTTTCGTTTTGATGTGATGCGAACCACACGGGACCACCCGACGGCCTCCGCTTCACGGTCTACCTCACAACACAGGGAGAAACGATGAAGTTTCGAAAGCTATCCATGGCTACGGCCGCGGTGGCCCTCACCCTCACGCTCGGTGCGTGCGGATCGAGTACCAAGACCGCAGACGAGGCTCCGGCCGAGGGCGGCAGCACCGCAGGTGCGTTGATCGGCGTCACCATGCCGACGAAGTCCTCCGCCCGTTGGATCGCCGACGGCGACAACCTCAAGAGCGCGTTGGAGGGCCAGGGATACAAGGTCGACCTGCAGTACGCGGAGAACGACATTCCCACCCAGGTCAACCAGATCGAGAATCAGATCACCCAGGGCGCGAAGCTGCTGATCGTGGCCTCGGTGGACGGCACCGCCATCACCACCCAGCTGCAGGAAGCCAAGGACAACGGCATCGGTGTCATCGCCTACGACCGGCTCATCCGCAACTCCCCGGACGTCGACTACTACGCGACGTTCGACAACTACAAGGTCGGCGTCGACCAGGCCACCTCACTGTTGGTCGGCCTCGGGCTGAAGAACGAGGACGGCACCGACAAGGCCGACGCGCCCGCCGGCCCGCTCAACATCGAGGTTTTCGCCGGTTCGCCCGACGACAACAACGCCACCTTCTTCTTCGACGGTGCCATGGAGACCCTGAAGCCGTACCTGGACAAGGGAACTCTGAAGATCGGTAGTGGCGAGTCCGACTTCGGAACCGCTGCCACCCTGCGCTGGGATCCGGCGACGGCACAGAAGCGCATGGAAGACCTGCTGACCAAGACGTACTCCTCGGGCCAGAAGGTTCAGGGCGTGCTCTCCCCGTACGACGGTCTGTCGATCGGAATTCTGTCCGCGCTCAAGAGCAACGGCTACGGAACCGCCGGTCAGCCCTACCCGGTCGTCACCGGACAGGACGCCGAGGTGCCGTCGGTCAAGTCGATCATCGCCGGTGAGCAGTACTCCACGATCTACAAGGACACGCGCCAGCTCGCCGAGGTCACGATCCAGATGGCTCAGGCAATGCTCAACGGTCAGACTCCCGAGACCAACAACACCACCGATTACGACAACGGCGAGAAGGTCGTTCCGGCGTACCTGCTGCAGCCCGAAATCGTCTACAAGGACAACTACGAGAAGCTGCTCGTCGAGGGTGGCTACTACACCGAGGATCAGTTGAAGTGAGTTCGGCGATGACGAGCCCGATTCTGGAGATGCGCGGCATCACCAAAACATTTCCCGGCGTCAAGGCGCTACAGGATGTCACTCTCTCGGTGAATCGCGGCGAGATCCACGCGATCTGCGGCGAGAACGGAGCAGGCAAGTCGACGCTCATGAAGGTGTTGTCGGGTGTGTACGCGCACGACACATTCGACGGCGACATCGTGTTCGACGGTCGAGAGTGCTCGTTCTCCGACATCCGGAGTAGCGAGGCCGAGGGCATCGTCATCATCCATCAGGAACTCGCACTGAGTCCGCATCTCTCCATTGCCGAGAACATCTTTCTCGGCAACGAGCGGTCCAAGCGCGGGTTCATCGACTGGAACCGAACGAATTCCGAGGCCGCAGCCCTACTGAACCGGGTAGGGCTGCGGGAGAATCCCGTCAACGTCGTGAGCGACCTCGGCGTCGGCAAGCAGCAACTCGTCGAGATCGCCAAGGCACTGTCCAAGGACGTGACCCTGCTGATTCTCGACGAACCCACTGCGGCACTCAACGATTCCGACTCCGCACATCTGCTGGATCTGTTGCGCGGTCTACGGGACGAGGGCATCACGTGCGTGATCATCTCGCACAAGCTCAACGAGATCGCGGCCATTGCCGACCGGACCACGATCATTCGGGACGGCAAGACCATCAAGACGCTGGACATGCGAGACCCGGACGTCACCGAGGATCGCATCATCTCGCTGATGGTCGGCCGCGATCTCGAGCACCGGTTTCCGCCCCACGAATCGACTGTGGGAGAGGAAGTTCTGCGGATCGAGGACTGGACCGTGCACAGTCCGACCCAGCAGGGCCGAACCGTCGTCGACAAGGCGAACCTCACGCTGCGGCGCGGTGAGATCGTCGGCCTCGCCGGATTGATGGGTGCCGGCCGTACCGAGTTGGCCATGAGCGTCTTCGGCCGAAGCTACGGGATCGACATCTCGGGACGGCTCTACAAGTACGGCAAGGAAATTCACGTCAAGTCCGTCAACGATGCCATCCATCACGGCATCGCGTACGCCACCGAGGACCGGAAACGGTACGGGCTGAACCTGATCGACGACATCAAGCGCAACATTTCCACTGCGGCGCTGGACAAACTGGTGACGGGAGGCTTCGTCGACGCCAACCAGGAATACAAGGTCGCCGAGGGCTACCGCAAGAGCATGAACATCAAGGCACCGAACGTCTCCGCCGTGGTCGGCAAACTCTCCGGCGGCAATCAGCAGAAAGTCGTGCTGAGCAAATGGATCTTCAGCGATCCCGACGTGCTCATCCTCGACGAACCGACGCGAGGAATCGACGTCGGCGCGAAATTCGAAATCTATTCGATCATCAACCAACTCGCCGACGCCGGAAAGGCAGTGCTGGTGATCTCGTCCGAACTTCCGGAACTTCTCGGTCTGTGCGACCGGATCTACGCGCTGTCCGCCGGCCGGATCACCGGTGAGGTCGACCGCGAGGACGCAACCCAGGAATCTCTCATGCATCTCATGACCCGTGGAACAGGAGTACTTCGATGAACCAGCTGTCGACCGTTCGGGGGCTGCTCACGCGAAACCTCCGACAGAGCGGAATCTTCATCGCGTTCGCGCTGATCATCGTGCTCTTCACCGTGCTGACCGGAGGTCAGCTGTTGGTGCCGCAGAACATCAGCAACATGGTGGTGCAGAACTCGTACATTCTCATTCTGGCCATCGGCATGGTCGTCATCATCATCGCCGGCCATATCGACCTGTCCGTCGGATCGGTGGTGGCGGCCACCGGAGCCATCGCCGGTGTCCTCATGGTCCAACAGAACGTGCCGTGGCCACTGGCGGTGCTGATCACGTTGATCGTCGGCGGCCTGATCGGTGCCTGGCAGGGTTATTGGGTCGCGTACTTCGGCATTCCCGCGTTCATCGTCACCCTCGCCGGAATGCTCGTCTTCCGCGCAGTGACTCTCATCGTCCTCGGCAACCAGGGCATCGGGCCGTTCCCCGGACCGGTACGCACACTGTCCAACGGCTTCCTGCCCGGCTTCATGGGCAATGTGGGACTCGGGCCATTGGGTGGGGCGGATATCTTCACGTTGCTCGTCGCGATTCTCGCGGTCGCTGGAATCGTGTTCAGCCAGTGGCGTTCTCGAACGGGCCGGCAGAAGTACGGCCAGACCGTGGACGCGATGCCGCTGTTCCTGATCAAGATGGCGTTCGCCGCCGCTCTCGTGCTTGCGATCGCCGTCCAGTTGGCTCGCTTCAAGAACCTGCCGTACGTGCTGATCCTGCTCGCCGTGTTGGTCATGGGTTACTCGACGTTGGCCGGCAAGACCGTATTCGGTCGGCACGTCTACGCCATCGGCGGCAACATTCACGCCGCGTCCCTGTCCGGTATCAAGGTCAAGCCGGTCACGTTCTGGATCTTCGTCAACATGGGTGTCCTCTCGGCTCTGGCCGGAATCATCTTCGCCGGACGCCTCAACCAGGCCGGTCCTACTGCGGGCAACGGCTTCGAGCTCGACGCCATCGCGGCGGCGTTCATCGGTGGCGCAGCCGTACAGGGCGGCGTCGGCCGCATCGTCGGCGCGCTGACCGGTGGACTCATCATCGCCGTGATCAACAGCGGCATGTCGCTGATCGGATCACCCAGCGAGAGAGTGCAATTGGTGAAGGGTCTGGTGCTGCTCGCCGCCGTGGCGTTCGACATCTGGACCAAGCGTCGTGCGGCGAGCGGTAAGGGCGGCAAGGGAGACAAAGCCGCGTCCCCCACCAGTTACCTGGGCGTACCGGTACCCGCCGAGATGTTCTCGCCCGGCGAGCCCGGAAAGCCCGCACCGCCGACCTCTGCATCGATGACGAAAACGACGTGATCCGGGCGGTGACGCGCCGATCCGGTCCGGGCATGCTGAGATGGTGTTCGACCAGCGAAGGAGGATGCGTGCGATGACGCCGACCCGCGGACCGGCCATGACCGACGTCGCTCGGCTCGCGGGTGTGTCCCACCAGACCGTCTCTCGGGTCATCAACGGCCATCCCAACGTCACCGAGGCGACCAGAACGAGGGTCGAGCAGGCGATCGCGGAGCTCGGCTACCGGCCGAACACCGCAGCTCGCGCTCTGGTCACCGGCCGCAGCAGCACCATCGGGATCGTCGGCACGGGCAACGCTCTGTACGGGCCGGTGTCGACGCTCTACAGCGTCGAACAGGCCGCACGACAGGCCGGATACTCCGTCGTCGTCGGCGTCCCCACTTCGTTCGACGAGGTGGCGATCAGCACCTGCGTGCGCAGGTTGCAGAAACAGGGCGTCGACGGCGTCGTCGTCATCGCGCCGTTGAGCACCGACGGCGGTGACATCGCCGAGTTGGCTGCCGAACTGCCACTGGTGGCCGTCGAAGGATCGCCGGAAGGCGATCTGGCGGTCGTCTCGGTCGATCAGGTCGCCGGCGCGCAGTCCGCCACCACACATCTGCTCTCACTCGGTCACCGCGCCGTCTGGCACGTCGCAGGCCCCTCGGGTTGGTACGAGGCGGCCGACCGCGTCATCGGGTGGCGCTCGGCCCACGAGCAGGCCGGTGTCGAACCGCCACTCGTTCTCGCCGGCGACTGGACCGCGAAGTCCGGCTTCGAGGCCGGCTGCCGATTGGCCGAGAACCCGGATGTCACAGCGGTGTTCGCCGGAAACGATGCGATGGCTCTCGGGGTGTTGCGCGCCCTCGAAGTGCACGGCCGAAAAGTTCCGACGGACGTCAGCGTGGTCGGTTTCGACGACGTTCCCGACGCGGAGTTCTTCTCCCCTCCCCTGACGACGATCCGTCAGGAATTCAGCGAGGTCGGCATCCGCAGTGTCGAAATACTGTTGGCCCAAATCGATTCCGGCAACCGCAGCACCCGGCGCTCGCGCATCGAGCCGAGCCTGGTGATCCGGTCCAGCACTGCCGAGGCCCGTGACGCTCACATCCGTAGCTGAATCTCCACCAACAACCGCGCGTCCGGATCCGACAGATCCAACTCCAGAATCTGCTCGACGCGTCGGATGCGGTAACGCACCGTGTTCGGGTGAATGTGCAGCCTCTCCGCTGCCGCACGCACGTCACCGAAGCACGCCAGATACGTCTCGAGGCTCTCGCGCATCGCGCCGTCGTGGGTGGCGTCGTACCGATCCAGCGCTGCGATGCGCGGGTCCCGCAACTGCTCGTGATTCGAGATGATGTCGACGATCTCACCCAGCAGCACAGACGTTCTCGACTCTGCGAGCGTGGTGACCCGAACGTCGCCGGTGGTCGCGTCCAATACTCGGTCGACCTCGAACCGGGCTGCAGCCACCCCGTCGAGATCGGCGATCGGCGCGGCCACCGCAGCGCGCAAGCACAGTCCGGTTCGAGTCTCGATGCGCGACACGGCATCTGCGGTCCACACCGGAATCGCCGTCCCCGACGCAGCTCCGGAGAACAGTACGTAGATTCTCTCGCCGATGACGGTCACCAGCGAGTCTCGCCTGAATGCGCTGGCGTGCAACCGGATCGACGGAGCCAGACCGGTGATGTCGAATTCACCACAGGCGGCGAATCCGACGACCGCGGCCGTCCCCGTGGTCGGAATCGACAGCGCCGCGGCCAGCGACGGAATGTCCACGCCGCCACCCCGCGCGCCCAGCAGTCGCTGAATCTGCAGCGCCTCGTTGGTCGGGGCGTTCGCGATGCGGGTGATCAGCCGGGCGGCGACCGCCGACGCTCCGCGCAACACCGCATCGGCGTCCACCGACAGCGGACGCGCGCCTTCCTGAACCCAGATCGTTCCCAGAGTCGTTGCTGCGCCGCTTATTCGACGTATCCCGACGGCAAGGCGTCGACGAATACCGAGTTCGGCATCGGCCGGCACGTCGATGACGTCGTCGGTACGGCGGAGTCGATCGAACACCCCCCGCTCGTGCAGACGACGAAGGTAGTCGGCCGGTCCTTCTCGCCCCAGGATCGACAGGGTCCGCAACTCGTCGGCCGAGTCGTCCGATGCCGAGTACGCCAATACGTGCGAGCGCTCGTCCTCGATGCTCACCATGCCCTTGGTCAAGGACGCAACCGTCTGCGCCAGCTCGTACAGATCGGTGTCCGCTCCGAACAGCCCGTCGTCCGATGCCGGTGAGCGGGACTGGTCCAGGACCCCGCGCATCGTCGACAGCAGCAGTTCCCAGCGGGTCTGGTGGTGTACCGCGACCAAGGCGATTCCGGTCTCTCGGGCGGCGTGGGCCAACGCGGTCGAGTCGGCCACCTTGGTCAGCACCGCAAGGGGCCTGTCGACCACCGGACGCAGTGCCAGATCGTCGAACCACCGCAGCGCATCGGTCTCGGTGACGCCGACCAGCAGGGTCAGATCGGCTGCCGTTCCCGGCGGTCGACGGAGGTCGTCGCCGTCGAGCAGGGCCACGGACTCGACAGTGATCTCGGTTCCCGCCGGCGCGACCACGAGCTCGACCACGGCGCTGTGCAGCGACGTCAGCAGAGAACGCAGCGTCACAGTATTGGCCATGCGGACAAGTACACCACGAATTCTTTGGCCGATGAGCTGATTGAACGGGACGTCGAGGCGACTTCAATGAGCAGCACACACCCGAGTGCGAGGAGTCACCATGGACGCGGTCACATCAGTTCCCACCCCGGTCAACGAGCCGGTCAACACCTATGCCCCCGGAAGCGCCGAGCGCGCCAGGCTGCGCATCCGCTTGGACGAACTGCGTGCGAACCCCGTCCGCATCCATCAGGTGATCGGCGGTGTCCACCGCGACGCCGCCGGCACCGATACCGATGTGGTGGAACCCCACAAGCACGCGTCGGTCATCGGTAGCTTCGCCGAGGCAACGCACCGGGACGTGCAGGACGCCATCTCGGCGGCGACCGCAGCTGCACCGGCCTGGCGCGATCTTCCGTTCGACGAGCGAGCTGCAGTGTTCCTGCGCGCGGCCGATCTGCTGTCGGGTCCGTGGCGCGAAAGGATCGCTGCCGCAACCATGCTCGGGCAGTCCAAGTCGGCCTACCAGGCCGAGATCGACGCACCGTGCGAGCTGATCGACTTCTGGCGGTTCAATGTCGCGTTCGCACGACAGATCCTCGCCGATCAGCCGGTGTCGGCCCCGGGTGTGTGGAATCGCGTCGAGTACCGCCCGCTCGAGGGTTTCGTCTACGCGATCACACCGTTCAACTTCACCGCCATCGCCGGCAACCTGCCCACAGCGCCTGCACTGATGGGCAACACGGTGCTGTGGAAGCCGTCTCCCACCCAGGCAGTTGCTGCGTACCTGACGCTGCAGCTCCTCGAGGCGGCAGGTCTGCCGCCGGGAGTGATCAACCTCGTCCTCGGCGACGGTCCGATGGTCTCCGAAGTAGCCCTGGCCGATCCACGCCTGGCGGGCATCCACTTCACCGGATCCACTGCGACCTTCCAGACGCTGTGGCGCGAGGTCGGCAACAACATCTCGAACTACCACTCCTACCCGCGGCTCGTCGGCGAGACCGGCGGCAAGGATTTCGTCGTCGCGCACAGCTCGGCCGATCCGGACGTGTTGACCACGGCCATGATTCGCGGTGCCTTCGACTTCCAGGGGCAGAAGTGCTCGGCCGCATCGCGGGCATTCGTGCCGAAGTCGCTGTGGGCTCGCATGGGTGAGACGTTCATCGAGCAAGTGTCGGCCTTGAAGTACGGCGACGTCACCGACCTGTCGAACTACGGCGGTGCCGTCATCGACCGAAAGGCGTTCGACCGCAACGCGGCAGCGCTCGACCGCGCGAAATCCGTGACCGGCCTGACCATCGCCGCCGGCGGAACGTGCGACGACACGGAAGGATACTTCGTCTCTCCCACAGTTCTTCTCGGCGACGACCCCACCGACGAAGCCTTCACCACCGAGTACTTCGGCCCCATTCTGGCCGTGCACGTCTACGACGACAACCGGCCCGACGCCTATGCCGACGTACTCCGCACCGTCGACACCGGATCGAAGTACGCACTGACCGGTGCCGTCATTGCCACCGATCGCACGGCCGTCGAGCAGGCCCATTCGGCGCTGCGATTCGCCGCCGGAAACTTCTACGTCAACGACAAGCCCACCGGCGCGGTCGTGGGCCAGCAACCGTTCGGCGGAGCGCGTGCGTCGGGTACCAACGACAAGGCCGGCTCACCGCAGAACCTGTTGCGCTGGGCATCGGCACGCACGGTCAAGGAAACGTTCGTCCCGCCGACCGCACACGGCTACCCCCATCAGGAAGGCGAGGGCACACGATGACCACAGTGCTGAGCAACCCACTGCGGCCGGCTCTGCTGGCGGCCGCACGCTCACCGAAATTGCAGGCCACCGTGACGCGGCTGCGTGCCACCCGATCGCTCGTCGACCGCTTCGTCGCCGGTGAATCGGAGCCCGCCGTGGTCACCGCCGTCGATGCCCTGCTGGCGTCGGGACGATTCGTCTCGGTGGACTATCTGGGCGAGGACACCACCGACCGCGCACAGGCGACGGCCACCGTGCAGTCGTACCTGTCACTGATACAACGCTTTTCGACGCGTAGTACCGCCGAGACCGCGCTCGAGGTATCGCTCAAACTCTCGGCCCTCGGTCAGGGAATCGACCGGACGCTGGCGCTCGACAACGCGCGCGAAATCTGTACCGCGGCAACAGCGGCGGGAGTGTGGGTGACCGTCGACGCCGAGGACCACACCACCACCGACTCGACCCTGTCCATCGTGCGCGAACTGCGGCAGGACTTTCCCGATCTCGGCACGGTGCTGCAGGCGTACCTGAAACGAACCGAGGCCGACTGCCGGGAACTGTCCGGACCCAGATCTCGGATCCGCCTGTGCAAGGGCGCGTACAACGAGCCCGCGTCGGTGGCGTTCCAGGGTGCACGGGACGTCTCGGACTCCTACCTACGGTGCCTGGAAGTGCTGATGAACGGCAGCGGCTACCCCATGGTCGCCTCCCACGATCCCGAGATGATCGAGGCGGCGGAGCGGCTCGCCGCGAACGCCGGACGGTCCGCAGCCGACTTCGAGTTCCAGATGCTGTTCGGAATCCGCGACCAGGAACAACGACGACTGGTCGACGCCGGAAAGCACGTGCGTGTCTACGTGCCCTACGGAGAGCAGTGGTACGGCTACTTCATGCGCAGACTGGCAGAGCGGCCGGCCAACCTGATGTTCTTCGCGCGGTCGCTGATCTCACGCAACTGACTTCCCTCGGATCGACGAACGTGTGTTCGAAAGTGTGTCGGTGGGTCGCGGTAGATTCTGATCATGCTTTCGGGGGACGGCGGATCAGGGGTGGACGGCATCGAGACGGTGCCGCCTGCCCCCGTCGTGTCCGACCCTGTCTTGGCGGGGTTGGTCGAGGCGGTGGAGTCGGCGGTCGCCGAGTTGGCGGGGCAGGCGTCGGTGGCATGGTCGAATGCCGACCGGCGTGCGGTGATCCAACGCATGGAAACTGTGTCGCGGTCCGTGACGGCGTATTCGCACACCTGGCTCAACGAGCTGATCTCACAACACGGCCTCGACGTCTATCCGGGTTCGGTGCCGTGCTCGGTGGCATGGATGCTGCGAATCACCCCACGAACAGCCGGTGCGCGAGTACGTCTGGCTGCCGAATTGGGCGACCGCACCGCACTGGCCGGCGAACCGCTACCGCCTTTGCTGCCACACACCGCTGCAGCGGTACGGGCAGGGTTGCTCGATGCCCAGCACGTGCAGATGATCCGCGAATTCTTCCGGCACCTACCGTCGAGTGTGGATCCGCAGACCCGCGATCGCGCCGAACAGCAGTTGGTGGGTCTCGCCTCGACCAGACGGCCCGACGACTTCGCGCCGTTGGTGGCGCATCTGGATTCGATCCTCGACCCCGACGGCGACTTCGACGAGAACGAAGACGAGGACAAGAACGCGAAGCCGAGGCCACGGAAACGGGATGCGTTCTTCTACCTCGGTGAGCAGGGTTCCGACGGCATGTCCGAGGGAAAGTTCTGCGTCGACTCCGAGCTACGCGCCTACCTCGAA
>NZ_NOZE01000014.1:0-80118 GCF_002259025.1 Rhodococcus sp. 05-2255-1e
CCGCCCCCTCGATCCCCGCCCCCTCGGACGTTCGACGGTCGTACGAGACGAAGCTCAGTTCCGACGCGCCGTAGAAGTGCGTCATGGTCGCGTTCGGTAGCACCGTGGCAAGTGCCGCCCGACCCGACTGCGGCCATCTCGCCGCAGACGACAGCACCTCGCGGACGCTGGGGTACTGCACGTGCGACCGCGCGATGTCCCAGGCAATAGTCGGTACCGAATACAGGTGTGTCGGAGCATCTTCGAGAGCGGCCGCCGCCGTGCGCAGCGACATGCTGTTCGACGGCTATCTGAGTCGGGTGGGTGAGCACACCACCCTGACGGACGGCCCGGTCGACGGGTGGATGACGGTCGGTGATCGCGGCAGCGTCGACCAGGGCCGGCTGACCTTGCTCGGCCGCGGTAGCGAGACGATCGTTCGAGCCGGCCTCACGGTCGAGTTGCCCCCGATCGAGGTAGCGCTGTTGTCGGTCCCCGGTGTTCTCGATGCCGGAGTTCTGGGCTTGCCCGATGATCGAGCGGGGGAGATACCGGCCGCCGGAGTGGTTGTAGCAGAGAATGATTCACCGACGGTAGCGCAGATACGGCGGCACCTGCGTTCGTTGCTCCCCGACCCGAGTCTGCCCGTCGTCATCGCGATCGTCGACGGTTTGCCGCGTACCCCGCGCGGCAAGCTCGATCGTCAGGCCTTGGGTGCAACCTTGGCGACGGTGCGGACCGTGGGTTCGCCCGAGGCTCCGGTGACGACGAACCAGACGGTCAGCGCTCCGCCCTCGTAGCGGTGACGTAGCGTCACGCGTTCGTTCGCCAGCACCGGCGTGAGGTATTCGATGACGGCGCGGTGGGGCGCTGCGGCCAGGTGCGGCAAGTCCACCAGGAGTTCTTCGACCGCGTGCCAGTACGCCGCGTTGTTGAGGTGATTGAAGGGGTCGATATCGGTTGCGCGCAAGGGGAATTCGATATCGTCCTGGGATTGCGACGGTACCGGTTCGGCCAGCCACGCCTTCCAGCGCAAGCGGTGCTGATCGGTGGTCTTGGCCAGCATCTCCAGTGCCGCGTCGCTGATGCGCGTCGGCATGCCGGTGTCCTTGCTGATGTTGATCCAGAAGCCCTCGGTCTCGATGCGACCGCCCTTGGGGGTCGTCACCGCCACCCGCATGTTGGACCAGCGCGTCGACATCGAGGAACACCAGCGCCGCAGGTGCACGCGGTCGGGAAAGTGGATGGGCTCGAAGACGTCGATGACGGTGCGTCGCACGATCCACATCGGGTCGGTCTTACCCAGAGGGGTGGCGTCGAGATTGTCGGTGCCGATGTCCTGGAGGTAGCGCGCGACACCGTCGAACCGGAGTCGGTTGTTGGGGTCGATGTCGCCGGTACGTACTGGCCAGCTCGTCTCGAAGCCTTCACCGGGCGGCGGCTCGGGTGCCAGTTCGTCGTCGAAGCCGGCCGGTTCCACGCGTGCATTGGTCACGTCCGCACTGTACGCGGGTGGACCCACGTGATACCCGTCAGAGGATGTGGCGAGCTCGCATCCCGTCGAACACCGGTGCCACCCGCACCACGTCACCGGTGGTGGGCGCATGCACCATCTGCCCGTTGCCCATGTAGATCGCCACGTGTCCCGGGCCCGCCGCGCCCCAGTTGCCGAACAGTAGATCGCCGGGCTGGGCGAGGGCCATCGGCACCTCGGTGCCCACGTTCCACTGCGTCTCCGACGTACGCGGCAGGGTGACCTTTCCGCCCGAGGCCTTGAACAGTGCGTAGGACGTCAGGCCCGAGCAGTCGAATCCGCCGCCGGACGGTCCGTTGATGTTTCCGCCGCCCCACACGTACGGCAGGCCCAGGTAATCCATCGCCAATTGCACTGCCCGCCCGCCCATTCCGGTGAGATCGAGCCCGGCGAACGGAGTGAGGATGGCCGCGAACTGGGCCTCGGTGGCCCGGATGCGCGCTACGTAGGGCTTGGTCTGAGTCTCGTAATCGACTGACCCCGAGGGCATTCCGCCCGAGCGCAACACTGCGCCCGCTCCGGCGTTGTATCCGGCGAGGGTCAGGTCCGTCGTGTCGCCCGAGACCTTGCCGTCGCGCTTCCAGCTGTCGACCTGTCCGTAGATGTCGCACAGCATCGTTCCCGACGCCATGACCGAGTCACCGATGCTGTTGACGTCGACCACGCCGTTGCCGTCGTAGTCCTTGCCGTAGGTTGCCCAGGTTCCCGGCATGAACTGGCCGGGTCCCTGTGCGCCGGTGCTCGATACCGGAGCTGTCGGACCGTATCGAAATCCGTTCTCTGCGGCATAGAGCGCGGCGATCGTTGTGGCCTTGACGCCGCCGCAGATGTTGCCTGCCTTCTGCAACCACGGAACGAACGCGGTGATCGCTCCCACCGCGCCCAAACCGATAGGGCCCACATTGATGCCGGTGAACGTTATGGGTAGACCGGGGAACAGTGCTCGCCGAATGGCTTCGGCCGACGCCATGAACGCCGTCTGGGTCGCGATGTCGGCGGCGGTGTACGTCCGGCCGGCGAATTGCAGGGCGCCGGTGGCGAGCCCGGCGACGGCGCTGGATGCCGTACCGGACGAGAAGACACTGTTCGACGAGAAGACACTGAAGGGAAGCGGGGCACCGGCAGTGATCGCAGCCTGTGTGACGGCTGCCCCTGCAGCTGGGGACACCGCCCCGGGCGCAGCAGTGTCGGCAGCGCCTGCAGCTGCGGCAGCGTCCGGGGTCTCGATCTCGGCAACCGCGGGCAGGTCCGGCAGCATCGGTTCGACGGCGGTGTGCAGTCCCTCGGCGGCGTCGTTCAGGGTCCGGTCTGCGACGTCGGCGGCGGGTTCGGGCATGGTGCCCATCAGGTCTGCCCATTGGTCGGACATCGTTTTGCCCTGGTCCTCGGCAGCGGCAGCGACCGCGGCTGCCTGATCCTTCACCGCCTGATTCTGCAGTGGAGCTGGGGCGTCCGTTCCGGCGACTGCGCCTGCGGCAGACACGATGACGGCAACGATGACTGCGAAGGGATCGCCTGCCATGCTTCGACTCCTGTTACTCGATCGTTCTTCCCCGAGCCAGGAGCTGTGATCAGACTCACCCGGGTGCTGCAACCATCATGCACGGTGCAGCCGATCGACTCATGAGTTTTGCGAAACTGTCAGAGCAACGAAACTCAGAGCAACGAGCCCCAGTAGTCCGAGAACCGGATTCCGATGAGCGCGACGACGATTGCGTACCACACGGCGAGCAGCGTCCACCGCCATTCGAGGAAAAGACGGCCGACTGTGCCCGGGCGTTCGTCCGGATTACTGGAGCCGGTACTGATCAGCCGGCTCAGCGCCAGTACGAACAGTGGCATCGTCACCGCCCACACCACCATGCAGTACGGGCACAGGGCACCGATCTCGTAGAGACTCTCGAAGATCAGCCAGTGCACGAACACTTCGCCGAGCAGCAGCCCGGCACTCAGTCCGAGCCAGAACCAGTGCGGGAGTTCGACGCGGCCGAGCCACAGGATACCGGCGACGAGAGCGACGGAGAACGCCACGATTCCGAGGATCGGATTGGGGAATCCGAACAGCGCAGCTTGCTTCGTGACCATCACCGACCCGCACGAGAGCACCGGATTCAGGCTGCACGACGGAACGTAGGACGCGTCTTCGAGGAGCTTGAATCGTTCGATCGTCAGGGTCAGTGCGGCGAGGAGCCCCAGTGCGCTGAAGAGTGTGAAGACTGCAGCGCCGGCGCGAGTTCTCATGGTCGGTTACCGGTTGCTGCTCAGTTTCCGGCTGCCGCGGCGGCAGCGAGGATGTTCTCGGGTGTCGGAGTGGCGACGTCAGTGCCGTTGACGCGGACGCTCGGCGTTCCGTTGATGCCCTCGCCGATGACGGTCTGCGTCTGGGTGGTGACCCAGTCCGTGTAACTGCCGTCGGTGATGCACGACGCGGTGGCGGGGGAGTCGGCACCGGCTGCGGCGGCGATCTCGACGAGCTTGTCGTCGGGCAGACCGTTGCCGTTCTCAGCGGGCTGCTCGGCGAACATCGAGTTGTGCCAGTTCGTCCAACTGTCCCGATCGTTCTCGGCGACGCAGATCGACGCGCTCGCAGCACGAGTGGAATACATCGTGCCGTTCGAGAAGCGATCGAGAATGGAGATGGGACGGTAATCGACGGCGACGTTGCCTGCGTCGGCCAGCTGCTGCAGAGTCGATCCGCTGACCGACTCGAATGCCTTGCAGGCCGGGCACTGGAAGTCCTCGACGACGCTGACGACAGTGGTGGCATCGGGGTTGCCGAAACGAATGGCACCGTTCGCGGTGAGTGACGTGGGAGTCAGCTGCGGGCCCGATGTGGAACTCGCGTCGGGAGATGCCTCACCCGACGTCGAATCCTTGTTGACGATGAACAGAGCAATGGCTGCAACGAGTGCGATGAGAACGACCGCGACGACGATCTGGATCAGCGTTCGACGATTCTTGTCGCCGTTCTGCATTGCCCGGATGTCCTTGGACGCTCTGCCGTCTCTCGATGCCTTGTTGCTGGTGTTCACGGCGACCAGTTTATGCAGGACAACCTGAGTGTCAGATGAGAGCTGTGTCGAATAAGTGCAGTATCAGACAAGTACTGCGAGTCGTTCGATTGCGAATCGGTATCCGTCGATGCCGAGTCCGGCGATGACTCCGCTGGCGATCGGAGAGACGTAGGAGTGGTGCCGGAACTCCTCGCGGGCGTGCACGTTGGAGATGTGCACCTCGATGATCGGGACCTCGGGGATGACGAGTGCGTCACGCAGCGCCACCGACGTGTGGGTCAGTCCGCCGGGGTTGATGACGATGCCCGACGCCACCCCGCGTGCCTCGTGGATCCAGTCGATCAACTGTCCCTCGTGGTTGGACTGCTCTGCTTTCACGTCGAGTCCGTGTGTGGCGGCGGTCTTCTCGCACAGGGCGACGACGTCGGCGAGGGTGGCGCTGCCGTACACCTCGGGCTGGCGGGTGCCGAGCATGTTCAGGTTCGGACCGTTGAGCACCAGCACTTGCTTGGCCATGACGTCACTCGCTTTCCTGCTCTACGAACTACCGGGTCCGATCATTCCACAGCGTGGTTGACACAATCGCCCGGTGAGTACTGGCAAGACAGTCTGGGTGGTGTGGGGCGTCGGTGTCTTCGCGTATGTCATCGGGGTGCTGCATCGGACGGCCTTCGGGGTCGCCGGGCTGAGCGCAGCGGACCGGTTCTCGATCTCCCCGTCTCTGCTGTCCTCGTTCGTGGTGCTGCAGGTGGTCGTGTACGCGGCGATGCAGATTCCGGCCGGAGTGCTGCTGGATCGGATCGGTTCGCGCAAGATGATTGCTGCCGGTGCGCTGGTCATGGCGTCGGCGCAGATCACGTTGGCGCTCACCGAATCGCTGCCGGTCGCGGTGGCGGCACGTGCATTCGTGGGCATCGGCGACGCGCTGACGTTCATCTCGGTCCTGCGTCTGGTGCCGCGTTGGTTCTCGCCGCGGCGGGTGCCGATCGTGTCCCAGTTGACCGGGCTGCTGGGTCAGCTCGGGCAGGTGCTCTCGGCCGTGCCGTTTCTGATTCTGTTGAACGGGCCGGGGTGGACGTTCGCTTTCGGTAGCGCGGCGGCACTGGGTTTGCTCGCACTCGTCCTCTCACTCGCTCTGATTCGAGATCGTCCCGACGACAGCACTGCTCCGGAACCGGAGCCGACGTCGTTGCGGGAGACGCTGGACTCCATCGGCGAGGTGTGGCGACGACCGGGGACCCGGCTCGGATTCTTCTCGCACATGGGGACCCAGTTCTCGATCACCACGTTCGCCCTGTTGTGGGGTGTGCCGTACATGACCACCGCTCAGGGATTGTCGGCGTCGACGGCCGGAGCGCTGCTGACGTTGTCGGTGCTGTCGGCGGTGGCGTCGGGCATCGTGCTCGGTTTGCTCACCGGGCGCTACCCGATGCGTCGGTCCTGGCTGGTGCTGGCGATCATGGTCAGCAACGCCACGATGTGGGCCATCGTGCTGTCGCTGCCCGGACCTGCGCCGCTGTGGCTGCTCGTTCTTCTCGTCGTGGTGATTTCCGTGGGTGGGCCCGGGTCGGTGATCGGATTCGACCTCGCCCGCACGTTCAATCCGAGTGCCAATCTGGGGACGGCTCAGGGGATGGTCAACATCGGCGGCTTCCTGGCATCGCTGTTGGTCATCGCGGCGATCGGGTGGATTCTCGACGCGATGGGTGGTTACGACTTCGACAGTTTCCGGGTCGCGATGCTGGTGCAGTTTCCCGTGTGGATCATCGCGATCATCGGGGTGCTGGCGACGCGGCGCAAGACGCGCAAGGTGCTTGCGGCCGACGGCATCCACCCGCACACGATGCGCGAGGTCCGAGACCGGATGCGCCGCAAATAAACCTTTGCTTAGTCGGCTTTCTACGAGCATGCTGGTGGTCCGAATATCGTTGTAGGACACAAGCAAACGTTACGTAAAGGTGAAACAAAGAGATGGTAAGCGAGCCTGAAGCGACCGCCGAGCGTGAAGCGAGTGCGGTGAGTGGCGAGTACTCGCACCGCGAGATCATGACGATTCTGTCGGGTCTGATGATGGGCATGTTCCTGGCGGCTCTCGACCAGACGATCGTGTCCACGTCGGTACGTACCATCGCCGACGACCTGAACGGTTTCTCCGTTCTCGCCTGGGTGACAACGGCATATCTGATCACGTCCACTGTCTCGACCCCGCTGTACGGCAAGCTCTCCGATCTCTACGGGCGCAAGCCGTTCTTCATGACGGCCATCTCGATCTTCGTCGTCGGGTCCATGCTGTGCGGCATCGCGACATCGATGTACGAGCTCGCAGCTTTCCGGGCCGTGCAGGGTTTGGGTGCAGGTGGCCTGATGTCGATGGCGTTGGCGATCATCGGCGACATCGTGCCCCCGCGGGAGAGGGCCAAGTATCAGGGTTACTTCCTGGCGGTGTTCGGTACGTCCAGTGTGCTCGGGCCGGTCATCGGCGGTCTGCTGGCCGGACAGTCGTCCATTCTCGGCATCACCGGCTGGCGCTGGGTCTTCTACATCAACGTTCCGCTGGGCATCATCGCGCTCGTCGTCGTCTGGCGGGTGCTGAACTTGCCGGTCTACCGCCGCGAGGCCCGCGTCGACTGGTGGGGCGCAGTGCTTCTCAGCGTCGGGCTCGTGCCGCTGCTGATCATCGCCGAGCAGGGCCGCGTCTGGGGATGGAGTTCGCCGCGGGCACTGCTGTGCTTCGGGATCGGCATCGTGGGCGTCATCGCGTTCGTTCTCGCCGAGATCAAGATGGGCGACGACGCCTTGATCCCCATGCGGTTCTTCCGAAACCCGTTGTTCTCGTTGTGTATTGCCGTCAGTGTCATCGCAGGCGCAGCCATGTTCGGCGGCATCTCGTTGCTGCCGCAGTACCTGCAGGTGGTCAAGGGTTCCTCGCCGACTCTCGCCGGCTATCAGACCTTGCCGCTCGTCGGCGCTTTGATGATCGCGTCCATCGTGTCGGGTTCGATCATCTCGAAGACGGGGCGGTACAAGATCTTTCCGATCGTCGGCACTGCGCTGATGGCGATCGCCATGTTCACGTTCCACTACGTGCACGCCGACACTCCGTTGTGGCAGACGATGGTCGTGATGGGTGTGTTCGGTCTCGGTCTCGGTTCGATGATGCAGCCGCTCACGTTGGCCATCCAGAATGCGATGCCGCCCAAGGACATGGGCGTCTCCACCTCGGCGGCAACCTTTTTCCGTCAGATCGGTGCGACGGTCGGCGTGGCGGTGTTCCTGTCGATGCTGTTCACGCAGCTGACGCCCAAGACCGGCGATGCGTTGGTCGCCGCGAGTTCGACGCCCGCGTTCCAGCAGGCCGTGCAGAGCGCGGCCACCAGTGCCGATCCGTTGGAGTCCGGGTTCGCGAAGGCCATCGCCTCGGGTGATGCATCCGTTGCCGGTAGTGCCTTGCAGGACAGTTCGTTCATCCAGAAGCTCGATCCCGCGCTCGCCGAGCCGTTCCGCATCGGCTTCTCCGACGCGATGGACTACGTGTTCCTGGCCGTGTCGATCCTGATGCTCCTCGGATTCGTCCTGGTGCTCTTCCTCAAGGAGGTGCCGCTGCGCACGATGTCGGGTCTGGCGGCAGCTCAGCAGGAACGCGACGAAGAGCGAGCGAACGACGTGGGCACGGGTCTACATTGATGGCGTGAATTCGGAGAACTGGGTTCGGCTCGGCTCGGTGGACACCTGGTACGCCGAGGTGGGCGACGGGGAACCGCTGGTCCTTCTCCATCCTGGGGGCGCTGATGCGCGAGCGCTGGATGTCAATGTCGCCGGGCTGTCCTCGGCGTTTCGGGTGCTCACCCCCGAACGTCGAGGGCATGGCCGCACCACGGATGTTTCCGGGCCTGGTCTCTCCTCCGAGTTGACGTTCTCGGACATGGTCGACGACACCGTTGCGTTCATCGAGCAGGTCGTCGGGCGACGGACGCGGTTGGCCGGGTGCAGCGACGGCGGTGTCGTAGCGCTACTGGTCGCACTGCAACGCCCGGATCTGGTGGATCGTCTCGCCTGCGTCGCGAGTGTCTTCCATCGCGATGGTTGGGGCGGCGGGTTGTCCGGACTCGGCGACGCCGACCGTAGCGATTTCGTACGCCGGCTCGACGATATGCACAGTGCAGATCCCGCACTGACTGCGAGCGATCTCGCCGAGTTGTCGGTGCGCACTCTGGTGATGATCGGTGACGACGACGAGGTGAGCATCGAGCATGCTGCCGAGTTCTACCGCAGTATGCCGGTCGCCGAGCTGGCAATAGTCCCGGGTACCTCGCATGGTGTGTTGGTCGAGAAGCCCGCGTTGTCCAATGCGATATTGCTGGACTTCTTCACCCGGGATGCAGTGCAGACGTTCGCGCCCATTCGCCGAGCCTAGTCCGTGGTCACGGTGTGTGACGCAGGCCGTCGAACAGGGCCTTCAATCCGCGATCGAGCTCGCGGGCACCGTCGTATGCGGTGATGAGTGGCGGCAGTACGGACATGATCGGGAAGTCCTCGATCGGGAGTCTGCGCAACGCGAGGCTGAGTCTGTCGACGGTCTCGTCCGGGTTGTCCGTCGTCTCCTGCGTTTCACTGAGCACGTGACCGCGGAGCATCGACATCAGCAACCGGTAGGCCGAGAGCGCCTCGGGGACAGTGAATCCCGCGGTGGCAAACAGGCTCAATATGCCTTCGAGTGACATCAGGGACCTGGTGGTGCCCAAACCCAGCGGAGTTGCTCGTGGCCGAGTCGCCAGCAAAACGGCCGCGCGCGGATGTGCCAAGGCGAGTTCGCGATAATGCCGGCCGAAGATCGTCAGCTGACGTCGCCAATCGGTGTCCGATCCGTCCACCGACACGAGGTCGCCGAGAATCGAATCGGCAACGGCGTCGAGTAGTGCTTCCTTGGTGGCGACGTACCGGTACACGGTCATGGGGTCGCGATCGATCGAGACGGCCAGGCTGCGGATGGTCAGGCTGTCGAGTCCGGTGTCGTCGATGATGGCGAGGGCGGCCGACACGACGAATTCGTGGTCGATTCTGTCCCGAGAGTTGTGGCTGCTGCGATCCGAGGGGGTCATCACATTGCTCCACCATTTTCGGTTATTCGGATAAGCGGCAAGCCGACGGCTTTCGGTCGATAAACAATCTTATTGTTCACCAACGCTTTTCGCTTGACCCCCGACCCTACACATGGTGTGCTGTAGTTCTACACCGTAGAGATACGGGGAAACTCGCTGTTGCGGAGTGGGCCACGAGCCTCCGCGCCCCCTCTACTCATGTCGCGCAGTTGAACAGCCAGCCGGCGACGCCACCGATATACGGACTCCGCGAGACCTCGACGCCCCTGGTGAATTCCAGTGACCATCGTCGACCGTCGCGGTACCGCTGCAGACACCATCGAATCTCGTCGGGGGAATCGATATCCCTAAAGCGTTGTGCGGCAACAAGCCTCGCACGCATCTCCTCGAGCAGATCGGTACACACCATGTACTCTCCGCAACATCGTCCTGCGCCGTCCACATCCAGACGCAAGGGCTCGGCGTTGATTCCCCTCGTCGGTACCGTCGCACTGGCCACCAGCGCGCTCATGCTGGTCAACGCCTCTTCGGCCGACGCTCAATCACCTGCTGTCGTCGTCCCCACCGTCGGTCTCGGTGCCGCAGATCCGTACGCAATTCTTGCCGGCTCCACCGTGACCGATGCGGGTGGATCTGTGATCAACGGCTCCGTGGGTGTGAGCCCAGGTGACGGGAACCCTTCGAGCGTCAGCGGCCTGCTGCAGGGCCAAATTACCAACGGCGTGATCGATGACAAGAACGAACGGGCCTTGAATGCGAAAGCTGCTCTGCAGGTTGCATATACCAACGCTGCCAACAGGTCTGGTCCCGAACTGGTTCCCGTCGAGCTCGGGGGCACCACACGGTATGCCGGTCTGTACAAGGGCGACACGCTCGGATTGACCGGATCTCTGCCTCTGACGCTCGATGCGCAAGGCAATTCCGCTGCGGTCTTCATCTTCCAAGCCGGATCCACTCTCATCACGGGCTCGAACAGCAGTGTCTCACTGATCAACGGGGCCAGCCCGTGCAACGTGTTCTGGCAGGTGGGAAGCTCGGCCACTCTCGGCACCGGCACCGATTTCGTCGGCACGGTCATGGCGCAGGCGTCGATCACCGCGACGACGGATGCCGATGTGCGGGGACGGCTCTTGGCTTTGACCGGCGCAGTCACCCTCGACTCGAACACGATCAGCAACGCCGAGTGTGGGATCACCGAACCGCCGGTCACGACCACGAACCCTCCGGTCACGACCACGACGCCTCCGGTCACGACGACCACACCGCCGGCGCCTACGACAACGACACCGGCACCCACGACAACGACGACCGCCCCGGGTGGCGGCGGCGGTACGCCGGGTGATGGTGGCGGAACGCCGGGTACACCGGGTGACGGCGGTGGTGGCGGTACGCCGCCGATCGTCATCGAAGTACCCCCGATCCCGGGTCTGCCGCCGATCCCCGGCATCACGCTTCCGCCGATTCCGGGTATCCCGAACGTGCCGGACAACCCGAACACGCCGGATCAGCCGAACACGCCGGATCAGCCGCGCACTCCCGATCAGCCGAACACCCCGGACCAGCCTCGGACTCCGGACCAGCCCAACACCCCGGACCAGCCGCGCACTCCGGATCAGCCGCGCACTCCCGATCAGCCGGGCGGCCCTGATCAGCCGGGTACATACAACCCCGGTGGCCAGATCACCCAGATTCCCAACGGTGGAGTCGAAACGGGCGATGGCAGCACCAGCGTGCGGCCGAGCGCGGCGTCGATGACGTCGATGTGGGCTGTGCTGTTGGTACTCGCTGCAGGCGGGGTCTCCGCCTTGGCGCTCAGCCGTCGTCGACGCTGAGTAACACGTGACCACTGAGATCGATACTGCTGCAGAAGTTTCCCGCACTGTAACCCGTCGCCGGGTTGCAGTGCGGGCTGCGGCAGCAGCCTGCCTGATGGTGGTGGCCCTCGTGTCGGGGTGTGCGACACCCGTCGATGAACCCGCTCCGACTCGAACGTCAGCGGCGACATCGGCTGACGTTGTTGCTCAACTTAATTCGATCCCTGCCCAGGGCGGTGGTTCGGCCGAGGATGTTGCATCTCCGCCCGAACGTATCGAGATCGACGCGATCGGTGTCGATTCCGATGTGATGGACCTCGGGTTGAATCCCGATGGAGCAATGGAAGTCCCGCCGGGCGGTTTTCCCGCAGGCTGGTACACCGGATCGCCGGTCCCCGGTCAGCTGGGACCGTCCATCGTTGCCGGCCACGTGGATTGGGCCGGTAGTCCAGGTGTCTTCTACCGACTCCGCGAACTGGAGCAGGGAGACGATGTGTCCGTCACTGCCGAGGATGGAAGTACGGTCCGGTTCGTCGTCAGCGCTGTGGAGCAGTATCCGAAGGATGCTTTCCCCACCCAGAAGGTGTACGGCGATCTCGACCACCCAGGGTTGCGTCTGATCACATGCGGTGGCCAATTCGATTCGGATGTCGCCAGTTACGAGGACAACATCGTCGTCTACGCGGATCGGGTCTGACGCTCTACGTTCCTAGCCCGGCTCGAGTTCGAGGTCGATGAATCTGCCTGCTGTTCCGCGCCTTGGGGTCTGCGGTAGACGGTCGGTAGGTGGCCGCAATCGGCGAGCTGCGTTGTTGCAGGCACGGTGACGGCAGTGGTGCCGGCATTGGAGACCCAGAATTCGACGCCATCAGCAAGGATGACCGGAGTCCACAGGCCCGCGGTCTTCAGGCTGTGGTGACAGCGGCACAGGCAGACCTTCATGCCAGCTCGAATCGCTCCAGCACCACCTGAGTGTCGTCGTTGACCGTGAAATTCGGATTGCCCAGCTCCTCGCGGACTTCGACGGACTGCCAGAATCGTTCGTGTCCGGCACGCCACTGCGCCACATCGGCGTATCCCTCAGCCTCGTCGAGCGCATGCTGCAGCGGAACATCGCTCAGCGCAACGACCTCGACGGCCGTGGTCTCGATGACCCCGACTACGGCACCCGCCGAATTCACCACCGCACCGCGTTCGCCGACCCTCGGCAGCTCCTCGTCGGTGTACTGAGCCAACAGGCTTGCCGTGCTGGTCTTCGCTCCGGACAGCACGGCCGCAACCAGCGTGTCCCGTAGTGGGCCCGGGTAGGCGAACTCGACAATCGGCAGATCGGTCACTCACGCATCATATTTCGAGGTCTACCCACACCAGTCTGTGGTCCGACGGGTGCTCGGCCTGATCGGGCCAATACACCTGCGAGTCGCGCACGGTCAGATCGTCCGACGGCAGCACGTAGTCCACCCGCAGGTCACCCGGCGTCGGATCAGCGAAATCGGCTGTGTCCGTTCCATGTCCATCGGACGTGGGTGCCGGATCTCGAACCCGCGGAAGATCCAGAACCTGTGCGATGGCACCGGCCACGGAGTCGCCGTCGACCGGATCGCTGTTCTGGTCGCCCATCATCACGAACGACGCTCCCTCGTCGAGTCCGCCTCGCACGCCGTTGTCGTCGTAGAGGTAGTCGGCACCGGAAATGTAATCGGCGCTCAACCGGATCTCGTCGTGATTGCGCTTACCGTTACGGTCCTCGGGTCCGTCGAAGGATGGGGGAGTGGGATGCGAAGCCAACACGTGCAGCGTCTTCCCGTTCACGTCGACGGGCACGTCCCAATGAGACTTGCTGGACAGTCGAAGCGCGTCTGCGTTCTCTCCGTAATAGTCGCGCGGTAACAGCGAGTTCGGCATGTCCTTCCACAGAAAGTTCTGGAACGTGCGTACCGAACCGGTGTCGATCGGGAACTTCGAGTACACCACCATGCCGTACTGACCGGGAAACTGTCCGAATCCCCAGGCGTCACCGGGGCCACCGAGTGCGCCGTCCCCGTCCAGGTCGAGTCCCGAGTCGACGCCGGTGTTCACCGGAGCAGTGAAGAAGAACGGGTACTGCCCGTCGAGGTAGTTCTCGTTGAAGAGGGTGGGGCCATCGGACCCCGAATAGTCGAACTCGTTGACCAGCAGAACATCCGGTGAGTTCGCGGAGATCACGTCGGCCACTGCGCGAGCCTGGGCGTTCTCCGCGCTCAGGTCGGTGACCAACTGTCCGGCCGCGGACCGATTGAGACTGGCGTTGAACGTCGCCACCCGGATGCTCGACGGTTCGTCGGGGGTCGGGTCTGCAGCAGACGGGTCCGTGGTGGAGCAGCCGGCAGCCATGACGGCGAGGGTAACGGCGACGGCCACAAGTCTCGACGTTTTCACGTTTCCCACCGTAGAGACGGTAAGCGAACGTAAGGTTACGAATTAACAAGCAAGCGTGCTTGCTTTTTTCTCGTGCCTTTGTGAAGCTGGTCCTATGGCAGACCTCGACTCACTCGTCGGCGATCTCCGTGCCGAGGGTGACGACCTCGACGCGCTGGTGGCCGAGCTGGTACCCGAACGCTGGGCGGCACCTACTCCGGCGGCGGGCTGGACGATCGCACATCAGATCGCGCACCTGTCGTGGACGGATCACGTCGCGGAGCGAACCACATCCGCAGCGTCCGGTGATACCGCGGCCGAGGAGGAGTTCGCCCGCACGCTGAAAAAGGCCTGGGAGAACCCCACTGGATTCGTCGACGACGCCGCCGAGGAGGAAGCGGGCAATCCGGAACTGTTGAGCGCCTGGCGAACCCGCCGCCACGCCATGACGGACGCGCTGAAGCAGGTCCCGTCGGGCGTCAAGATCCAGTGGTTCGGGCCGCCCATGAGTGCCGCGTCCATGGCCACCGCCCGTCTCATGGAGACGTGGGCCCACGGACAGGATGTCGCCGATGCGCTGGGCGTGACCCGCGTGCCGACCGACCGAATCCGCGGAGTCGCACACATCGGCGTGCGGACACGGGATTTCGCTTACGCTGTCAACGAGCAGACTCCGCCGGCGGAACCGTTCGGAGTCGAGCTCACCGCACCCTCGGGCGAAGTGTGGACGTGGGGTCCCGACGACGCAGAACAGCGTGTCACCGGATCTGCACTCGACTTCTGCCTTCTCGTCACTCAGCGCGCACACCGCGACGATCTGGACGTTCGAGCCGACGGGGCCGACGCCGCACACTGGCTCACCATCGCCCAAGCCTTCGCAGGCCCTCCCGGACAGGGACGAGACAAGGCAGGACGCGAGAAAGCATGACCGTACGTATAGGCAACTGCTCCGGTTTCTACGGAGATCGACTGTCCGCGATGCGGGAGATGCTCGAGGGAGGAGACCTCGATTACCTCACCGGTGACTACCTCGCCGAGCTGACCATGCTCATTCTCGGACGCGACCGAATGAAGGACGCGACCCGTGGCTACGCCAAAACCTTTCTGCGGCAGGCCGAGGACTGCCTCGGACTGGCACTCGACAAGGGCGTGAAGATCGTGGCCAATGCCGGCGGACTCAATCCGCGCGGACTGGTCGAGGCGTTGGAGAAGCTCGATTCCGGCGCGAAGATCGCCTACGTGGACGGCGACGACCTCCTCGGCAGGGCAGGCGAACTCGGCCTCGGCAGCCCGCTGACGGCAAACGCCTACCTCGGTGCGTGGGGAATCGTGGAATGCCTGAACTCCGGTGCCGACGTCGTGGTGACCGGTCGCGTCACCGACGCCAGTGTCATCGTCGGCCCCGCCGCCGCTCACTTCGGTTGGTCGACAACCGATTACGATGCATTGGCCGGCGCGGTCATCGCGGGCCACGTCATCGAGTGCGGTACTCAAGCGACCGGCGGCAACTACTCGTTCTTCACCGAGATCGCCGACATGTCCCGTCCCGGGTTCCCCATCGCCGAGATCGAAGCCGACGGATCCTCCGTCATCACCAAGCACGAGGGCACCGGCGGTGCCGTCAGCGTCGGTACCGTCACAGCGCAACTGCTGTACGAGATCACCGGTGGCCGATACGCGAACCCCGACGTCACCGCGCGCATCGACACGGCGGTCCTGGCGCAGGAGTCCAGCAACCGAGTATCGATCAGCGGGGTCACCGGAGAAGCGCCGCCGCCCACCTACAAGGTCTCGCTCAACGCGCTCGGCGGCTTCCGCAACGAATTCACGATGGTGTTGACCGGCCTGGACATCGAGGCCAAAGCCGAACTGGCGCAACGGCAGTTCGAGTCGTGGTTGCCCGCCCGACCGACCGAGTTGGACTGGACTCTGGTGCGTACCGACAAGCCCGACGCCGAGACCGAGGAAACCGCAAGCGCGTTGCTGCGCTGCGTCGCCCGCGACAGTAACCCCGACGCGGTGGGACGCCAGTTCTCGGCTGTGGCGGTCGAACTCGCACTTGCCAGCTACCCGGGCTTCTCGGTCACCGCACCGCCCGGAAACGGAGCCCCGTACGGGGTGTTCACCGCAGGTTTCGTCGACGCACACGACGTACCGCATACGGCCCACCTGGCCGACGGCACCGAACGCAGCATCGCACCCTCGGCGGAGACGCGAGTCCTGGAATCGCTGGTCGAACCGCAGCTGCCGGCACCGCGAGCCGCCGAGGACACCATCCGACTACCACTCGGCACCATCGCCGCCGCCCGCAGCGGAGACAAGGGTGGGAGCGCCAACGTCGGAGTGTGGGTGCGCACCGACGACGAATTCGCCTGGCTCGTCCACGCATTGACCGTCGACACCCTGAAAACGATGCTGCCCGAGGCCGAGCACCTCACGGTCACGCGCCACGTGTTGCCCAATCTGCGGGCGGTGAACTTCGTCATCGACGGCATTCTCGGCCAGGGCGTTGCATCGCAGGCCAGATTCGATCCACAGGCCAAGGGGCTCGGTGAGTGGCTGCGGTCGCGTCACATCGACATCCCCGAAACACTCGTGTTCACAGGAGTGGAGCCTGCGGAACGACCCGACAAGAAAGCAGCACTCATATGAGCATCTGGACGACGCCGGAGCGTCAGCAGCTTCGCAAGACCGTTCGCAGTTTCGTCGAGCAGGACATCGCGCCGCATATGAACCAGTGGGAAGCCGACGGCGAGATTCCGCGTGAGCTGCACAAGAAGGCGGCCGCTCTCGGTTTGCTGGGCGCAGGGTTTCCCGAGGACGTCGGCGGCGACGGCGGTGATCTCGCGGACGCGGTGCTGATCTGCGAGGAGATGCACCAGGCCGGCGCGTCGGGCGGACTGTTCGCTTCTCTGTTCACCTGTGGAATTGCGTTGCCGCACTTGGTTGCCGCGAGAGATCCTGAGCAGATCGACAAGTGGGTACGGCCGACGCTCGCGGGGGAGAAGATCGGCTCGCTCGCGATCACCGAGCCGGGCGGCGGCTCCGACGTGGGTCATCTGCGGACCAAGGCGGTCAGAGACGGCGACCATTACATCGTCAACGGGTCGAAGACCTACATCACCTCGGGGTGCCGTGCGGACTTCGTCGTCACCGCGGTCCGGACGGGAGGCGAGGGGGCAGCCGGAGTGTCGCTCCTCGTCGTCGAAAGGGGCACAGCGGGCTTCGAGGTCACCAGCAAGCTCGACAAGATGGGGTGGCGCGCCTCCGATACCGCCGAACTCTCCTTCGTCGACGCACGGGTTCCGGTGGCCAACCTGGTCGGTGCCGAGAACAGTGGCTTCGTCCAGATCGCGCAGGCATTTCTCACCGAGCGTATCGCTCTCGCCGCTCAGGCCTACGCCAGCGCGCAGCGGTGCCTCGATCTGACGCTGCAGTGGGTCCGTGATCGCGAGACCTTCGGAAAGCCGCTCATCGCACGGCAATCCGTACAGAACACCGTCACCGAGATGGCGCGCAAGATCGACATCGCTCGCGTGTACACCCGCTCCCTCGTCGAGCGGTCCTTGCAGGAGGACGGTGACTTCATCGCCGAGGTCTGCTTCGCCAAGAACACCGCCGTCGAATCCGGGGAGTGGGTGGCCAATCAAGCCGTCCAGCTGTTCGGCGGACTCGGGTACATGCGCGAGAGCGAGGTCGAACGGCAATACCGCGACATGCGCATCCTCGGTATCGGCGGCGGAACCACCGAAATTCTCACCGGCCTTGCCGCAAAACGATTGGGATACCAGGCATGAGCGTGCTGAAGTCCACTCTCGACACCGCATCGGAGCAGTACACCGGTGCCACCGAGGCCATGCACACCAAACTGGCCGAGATCGACGCCGAACACGACAAGGCTCTGCTCGGTGGCGGTCAGAAGTACGTCGATCGCCACAAGAAGCGTGGCAAGCTGCTCGCCCGTGAGCGCATCGAATTGTTGATCGACGAGGACTCCGCGTTTCTCGAACTGTGCCCACTTGCGGCGTGGGGCAGCGACTTTCCCGTCGGTGCCAGCACCGTCATGGGTATCGGTGTCGTGTGCGGGGTCGAATGTCTCATCGTTGCCAACGATCCCACGGTCCGCGGCGGGTCCAGCAACCCGTGGACCCTGAAGAAGGGGTTCCGCGGCAACGACATCGCCACCCAGAACCGACTGCCGGTCATCTCTCTCGTCGAGTCGGGCGGTGCCGACCTGCCCACGCAGAAAGAGGTGTTCATCCCCGGCGGACGCATGTTCCGCGATCTGACGCAGCTGTCGGCGGCCGGCATTCCGACCATCGCCCTGGTGTTCGGTAATTCGACTGCGGGCGGTGCCTACGTTCCCGGCATGTCCGATCACGTCGTCATGATCAAGGAACGATCCAAGGTGTTCTTGGCCGGACCGCCCCTGGTGAAGATGGCCACCGGTGAGGATTCGGACGACGAGTCGCTCGGCGGAGCCGAGATGCACGCCCGGAAGTCGGGTCTCGCAGACTACTTCGCCGTCGACGAGCAGGACGCCATCCGTATCGGACGCAGCATCGTCTCCCGGTTGAATTGGAAGAAGAAGGGGCCCGAGCCACGGGCCGAGGTCATCGAGCCACTCGCCGATCCCGAGGATCTGCTCGGCATCGTCCCCACCGACCTGAAGATCCCGTTCGATCCCCGTGAGGTCATCGCCCGCATCGTCGACGGTTCCGACTTCGACGAGTTCAAGCCGATGTACGGCGGCTCGCTCGTCACCGGCTGGGCCGAGTTGCACGGCTACCCGATCGGCATCCTGGCCAACGCACGCGGCGTGCTGTTCAGCGAGGAATCGCAGAAGGCGACGCAGTTCATCCAGCTCGCCAACCGGTCGAACACGCCACTGCTGTTCCTGCACAACACCACCGGCTACATGGTCGGCAAGGAATACGAGGAAGGCGGCATGATCAAGCACGGATCGATGATGATCAACGCCGTCTCCAACTCGAAGGTGCCGCACATCTCGATCCTGCTCGGGGCGTCCTACGGAGCCGGCCATTACGGCATGTGCGGCCGTGCTTTCGATCCTCGCTTCCTCTTCGCCTGGCCGTCCAGCAAATCCGCCGTCATGGGTGGCGCACAGCTGGCCGGCGTCATCTCCATCGTCGGACGCGCCGCCGCAGAAGCTCGCGGTCAAGCGTTCGACGCGGAGGCCGATGCCGGACTGCGCGCGATGATCGAGAATCAGATCGAAGCCGAATCGTTGCCGATGTTCCTGTCCGGACGCCTCTACGACGACGGCGTCATCGATCCCCGTGACACCCGCACGGTAGTGGGAATGTGCCTGTCGGCCATCGCCTCTGCCCCGATCGAAGGCACCGCGAACTTCGGTGTCTTCCGGATGTGATGCCCGCATGCTGAACAAAGTCCTCGTGGCCAATCGCGGCGAAATCGCCCGACGCGTCTTCACCACCTGCCGCGCGGAGGGCATCGATACCGTCGCGGTCTTCTCCGACGCCGACGCGGCATCTCCCCATGTGCGTGAGGCGGACTCCGCTGTGCGCCTGCCTGGGCAGAGCCCGTCCGAGACCTACTTGCGTGGAGAATTGATCATCGCCGCCGCGGTGCAGGCCGGTGCCGACGCGGTCCATCCGGGATACGGATTCCTCTCCGAGAACGCCGAATTCGCCCGGCAGGTACTCGACGCCGGGTTGACCTGGATCGGACCGCCCGTCAAGGCCATCGAATCGATGGGCTCGAAGGTCGAGTCCAAGAAGATGACGGCCGACGCCGGAGTGCCGGTGTTGACTCGGCTCGATCCCGAGTCGGTCACCGAGAACGAGCTACCGGTACTGATCAAGGCCTCCGCGGGCGGCGGCGGTAGGGGGATGCGCATCGTCCGCAGTCTCGACGCACTGCAGTCGGAGCTCGAGGCAGCCGGACGAGAAGCCCTCTCGGCCTTCGGCGATGGAACGGTGTTCATCGAGCGGTACATCGAAACCGGGCGGCACATCGAAGTTCAGGTCATGGCCGATCGATTCGGCACGGTGTGGACGGTGGGCGAGCGTGAATGCTCGATCCAACGCAGGCACCAGAAGGTCGTCGAGGAAGCTCCGTCGCCGCTCGTCGAACGCATCGACGGCATGCGCGAGAAGCTGTTCGAGGCAGCCACACTGGCAACCGAGGCCATCGGCTACGAGGGTGCAGGCACCGTCGAATTCCTCGCCGACGAGAAGGGAAACTTCTTCTTCCTCGAGATGAACACCCGCTTGCAGGTGGAGCATCCGGTCACCGAATGCACGACGGGTCTGGATCTCGTTGCGCTGCAGATCCAGGTTGCGGCGGGGGAGCGGCTACCGGCCGAACAGCCCACGGCACGGGGACACTCGATCGAGGTTCGGCTGTACGCCGAGGATCCGGCTCAGGACTGGCAGCCGCAGAGCGGTGCCGTGCACCGATTCGACATCCCCGGTGCGCAGTTCGAGGTGTCGGACAAAGCTGGATACATCAGAGTCGATTCCGGCGTCGAGACGGGCAGCGTGGTGGGAACGCAGTACGACCCCATGCTCGCCAAGGTGATCTCCTTCGCCCCGACGCGGGACCGAGCGGCGACTCTGTTGGCGAAAGCACTGCAGAACGCCACCATTCACGGTCTGAAGACCAATCGGGATCTGCTGGTCAACATTCTGCGCCATCCGGCGTTCCTGGCGGGCGACACCGATACAGCCTTCTTCGACACGCACGGCCTCGATGTCCTGGCTCAGCCGATCGCGCAGGGCCGGGCCGAGGAACTGTCGGCGCTCGCGGCTGCCTTGGCCGACGCGGCGAGCAACGTCTCGCGAGCTCGGGTGAACCGGGGTCTACCCGGCGGCTGGCGCAATCTCCGGTCGCAACCGCAGCGCAAGACGTACAACGACATCACCGTCGAATACTCGATCGGACGCAGCGGACTCACCTCCTCGGTAGCCGGAGTGTCGTTGGAGGGTGTCGAACTGGTGGGGCACACACCGACCTCGGTGACGTTGGACGACAACGGTATTCGTCGTATCTTCGCAGTGAGCACCTACGGGCCCGACGTGTTCGTGGATTCTTCCCTGGGCCCCGTCCGATTGGTTCGAGCACCGAGGTTCACCGACCCCACCGACGAGGTGGCGGCCGGATCACTGCTTGCGCCGATGCCGGGCAGCGTCATCAGAATTGCTGCTGCGCAGGGAGATACCGTCACCGCAGGCCAGCCCATTCTGTGGCTGGAGGCGATGAAGATGGAGCACACCGTGACTGCACCCGCCGATGGTGTGCTCACCGAACTGAACGTGCAGCAGGGTCAGCAAGTCGAGGTAGGACAGGTCTTGGCAGTAGTCACCGACACGCCAGTAGTCACCGAGCAGGGAGTGGAGCAAGCATGAGTTTCATCGAAACCGAAGAGCAGAAGGGTCTGCGCAACGCAGTCTCGTCACTGGGCAAGCGCTACAACTACATCGACTACGTGCTGCCCAAGGCGCGCAAAGGTGAGCCACTGACCGAACTGTGGAACGAGGCGGGCAAGCTCGGCTTCCTCGGGGTCAATCTGCCCGAGGAATACGGCGGCGGCGGCGCAGGCATCTACGAACTCGCGCTCGTACAGGAGGAGTTGGCTGCGCACGGTGCCGGTCTACTGCTCGTCGTCGTCAGCCCGGCCATCTGCGGCACCATCATCGGCAAGTACGGCACGCCGGATCAGAAGCAGGAGTGGCTCACCGCCCTCGCCGACGGTTCCAAGATCATGGTCTTCGGCATCACCGAACCCGACGCCGGATCCAACTCGCACCAGATCACCACCACGGCGCGTCGCGACGGTGACGAATGGATCTTGAAGGGCAACAAGATCTATATCTCGGGCGTGGATCAGGCCGACGCCGTGTTGATCGTTGCGCGGACCGAGGATTCCAAGACCGGCAAGCTCAAGCCGGCGCTGTTCATCGTGCCCACCGACGCTCCGGGACTGCAGAAGACGCAGATGGAGATGGACATCGTCGAGCCCGATCACCAGTTCGTGCTGTTCCTCGACGACGTCCGGTTGCCCGCCGAGGCACTCGTCGGTGAGGCCGACGCTGCCCTGATGCAGTTGTTCGCCGGACTGAACCCCGAGCGCATTCTCGGTGCTGCGATGGCTGTCGGTATGGGTCGCTACGCTCTGGACGCGGCGGTCAAATACGCCAACGAGCGGACGGTCTGGAAGACGCCGATCGGCGCTCACCAGGGCTTGGCGCACCCGTTGGCGCAGTGCAAGATCGAGCTGGAGTTGGCGAAATTGATGATGCAGAAGGCCGCGGTGCTCTACGACTCCGGCGACGATTTCGGAGCGGCAGAAGCCGCGAACATGGCCAAATATGCTGCGGCCGAGGCCAGTATCAAGGCACTCGATCAGGCGATCCAAACCCACGGCGGTGCCGGGTTGAGCAGTGAATACGGATTGGCTGCGATGCTCGGAGCCGCCCGCATCGCCCGCGTTGCTCCCGTGAGCCGGGAGATGATCCTGAACTTCGTGAGCCAGCACTCGCTCGGCCTGCCGAGAAGCTACTGATGGCCGTTCTCGTCGAGTCGGGCAAAGACACAGCGTATTTGACGTTGGATTCGCCGCAGAACCGAAACGCGCTGTCGTCGGTGTTGGTCGAGGAGCTGACAGCGGGCCTCATCGCTGCGGCGCACGACGACGACATCAGAACGATCGTGCTCGGTCACACCGGTACGACGTTCTGCGCCGGTGCCGACCTCAGAGAGGCCGGGGCGTCGCCGGAGCTTCGTACTCGGCAGATGCTGGATCTGATGCGGCTGATCATCGACACCCCGAAACCCGTCGTCGTACAGATCGATGGTCATGTGCGGGCAGGCGGGATGGGGCTCGTGGCGGCGTGCGACGTCGCCATTGCCGGACCGGAAAGCTCGTTCGCGCTGACCGAGGTTCGCCTCGGACTGGCGGCGTCGGTCATCTCCGTCGCCGTGTTGCCGCGACTGTCGTCCCGGGCGGCGAGTCGATACTTCCTCACCGGGGAAACATTCGACGGTGCCACGGCCCAGGAGATCGGTCTGGTCACCGTGGCCGACGCCGTTCCCGCGGCCGCGGTGGCCGACTACATGATCATGTTCAGGAAGTGCTCGCCGCAGGGCTTGGCCGAGTCCAAACAGCTCACCACCGCCGCGATCCGACGCGAGATCGACGAGCGCGGAACGGCCGTCGCCGAGCAATCGGCCAGGTTGTTTGCATCGGAGGAAGCCCGAGAGGGGATGATGTCCTTTCTGGAGAAGAGGCCGCCGTCCTGGGCTGCCGAAAAGTAGGTCGAGAAGGAGCAGGGAGATGGTGATGGCGCGCGAACCCAAGCAGGATCGCAGCAGGGTGACGCGTCAGCGACTGCTCGAGGCGACGATCGACTCGCTCGCCGAGCAGGGCTGGAGCGCAACGACGGTCGGGGTCGTCGCCGAGCGCGCCGGCGTCTCTCGCGGTGCCACCCAACACCATTTCCCGACGCGTGAGGACCTCATCACCGGGGCACTCGAGTACATGTTCGACACTCGGATGGACCATGCGCGCCGCGAGGCACAGGAGATTCCGCCCGGACCCGGCCGAACGAAACTGGTGGTGGAACGGCTCGTCGAGTACTACACGGGTCCGATGTTCAAAGCGGCACTGCAGGTCTGGACGGCGGCGTCGGCCGATCCGGAACTGCGTGATCGGATCGTCCCACTCGAAGAGCGATTCGGTCGTCGAGCACACACGATGGCCGTCGAGAACCTCGGAGTCGACGACAACGATCCCGTCACCCACCGTCTGGTCCAGGCGACGCTCGACCTGGCGCGTGGGCTCGGTCTCGCGGATGTCCTGACCGACGACGCGCGTCGCCGCGTCGAAATCGTGCGAGCCTGGGCCGATGTGCTCGACGCCTCGCTGAACGCACGGCTGTCCGCCGCAGGAGCGGTAGCGCACTAGACGCGCACGATCTGCAGTTCCGATCCACCTGTGCTTGAGTCTGCTCGTGACTTCCGATTCCGCACGCGTCCACCGTGGCCACATCTTTCACATCGCGGGCTCGCCCACAGTGCTGGACGCCGCCGCGTCGTTGGTCTCGATTCCCGACGGTGCCCTCGTGGTCTCAGGCGAGGGCAGGATCGAGTACTGCGGCGAGTTCGATTCTCTGCCAACGCACTACGCCCATGTCGATGTGTCGGATCACCGGCCCGGCTTCCTACTGCCGGGATTCGTCGACACGCACATTCATTTCCCACAGACCTACGCCGGTGACTCCTACGGCGGCGGGCAATTGCTCGAATGGCTGAATACGTGCATCTTTCCGTCCGAAGCGCGCTTCGCCGATCCGGAATTCGCGGCGGCGGCCGCGCGCGACTTCTGCGCAGCACGCATTCGCGCTGGGACGACGCAGGCCATGGTGTTCGGGTCGGCATTCCCGCACGCACAGGATTCTTTGTTCTCCGAGACGCTCGAGCACGGACTGCGCATCGTCAGTGGCCGCGGGATCCAGACCACCGGCCCCGCGTCGGCGCACGCGCTGATCACCGGTGAGGACGAGGCGATCCGCCTGGTGTCCGAGGAGATAGAGAAGTGGCACGCCGCCGATACCGGCGACGTCGACACGGCGATGCTGCACGTCGCCGTCGTACCGCGTTTTTCTCTGTCGGTGACGACGGACACGCTGAGGAACCTCGGCGAGCTCTACGACTCCGTACGCGGCAGAGGTGTCTACGTCCACACGCACCTCAACGAGAACAACCGACCGGGCACCGGCGAGATCGACGCCACCAAGGGCGCGTACCAGGTCGAGAACTACCTCGATACCTACGACGGCAAGTTCCTGCCGGGCTCGCAAGTAGGGGGCAAGAGCCTGCTGGGTCGACGGTCGATTCTGGCGCACGCGGTGCACTGCGAGGACGCGGAACTGACGAGGTTGGCCGAGACGGGTACGTCCATCGCGCACTGTCCCACCTCGCAGCAGTTCCTGGGCTCGGGCACGATGCCGTGGAAGAGAACCGTCGCCGCCGGGGTGACCATCGCCATCGGGTCCGATTTCGGTGGCGGTGACGAGTGGCTGCTCCCGCAGGTACTCGCCGACGCGTTCAAGGTGCACATCTCCGAACCGGGAGACGCAGGCCTGTCGTTGCATCCGGCCGAACTGTTGTTCACCGGAACGCTCGCCGGGGCACGTGCTCTCGACATGGAGGAGCGCATCGGAAACTTCGACGTGGGGAAAGAGGCGGACTTCGTCGTCGTCGATCCCGACGCGTGGCCGCAGCTGGCTGCGGCCGTCGACCATGGCGTGCGGGCCGAGGACCCCGAGCTGGCCCGCGACCAGACCCTGTTCGCCCTGCTGATGGCCATGCGAGAGCCGGCCATCGTGGGTGTGTACGTCCAAGGACGCGCTGTGCACGGCACATGACCGCTGCCCTGTTCGGTTGGTAGGTTCGGTGCGACGCGAACTGCAGCATCGGACCAGCACGCGAAGGACGGCATGAAGCGAGTGACACTGGTGATCACCGCGGTCGCCGCGCTGATCGCAGGCTGCGGTGGCTCGGATACCGACGCCGCCGATACCGCGCCCGAGCCGTCGACTAGCAAGGCCGCGTACGAGCCCGGCCCGTTCTTCGGCGAGTGCGGATCGATCAGCGACGCCGAGGTGCAGGCCGCGTTCGGTGCCGGACCGTTTGCCCAAGTCACCCGTAACTCCGTCGGTTGCCAGTGGGAAACCGTGGCCATCAGCGGACCGAGCGTCAGCTTCTCCTGGTACCGCGGCAGTCCGATCGGCCGCGAACGCGCCGGTTCCGAACTGATCGGCCGTCCGGCCAAGGACATCGCCGTCGTCGGCAACCCCGGATTCGAAGCCGAGCAGGGCCCGTTGTGCGAGATCGGTGTGCAATTCGGCGACGACTTCTTCCATTGGTCGGTCACCTACTCCGAGCAGATTCCGGCGCGCCCGCCGTGCGACGTCGGGAACGAACTGGCGAAGCTCACCGTGGAGCGTAAGCAATGAGATCGCGAGCAGGTACTTCGAGACGGGTTTTCGCCGCCGCAGCGACCCTGCTGCTCGCGGCCGGTTGCTCGCAGACGGTCGAGGGCACGCCGCGGCCGGCGAGCTTCGCCGGATCGGGCAACCAAGAATTCACCAAGTTGTTGACCGAGTGCGATGCCGTCTCCGACGACCAGATTGCCGATGCCACCGGAGCCGACGAGATCGCTCGCGGCTTCTTCGGAGCGATCTGCCGATGGGATCTGATCGGTTCCGCGGGCATCGTGAAGGTGACGTTCAACTGGTTCGAGTCCGGCACCCTGGCCGCCGAGCGGGCGGCCGACGAGAAGATGACGTACACCGTCAGTGACACAACAGTGCAGGGCCGCAAGGCAATACAGGCTCAACGCCCGAACGACCCGGACTCGTGCGGAGTGTCGGCCGGAGCGGACCAGGCGGGCATCTTCGGGTGGTGGGTGCAGTACCGTCCGGGCGTCGCACACCCCGATCCCTGCCAGGCGGCCGCGAAGCTGGCAGACCTCACACTCAACCTGAGCAGATAGGTTGCGTATCAGAGCGAAGGGTGTTTTGACCCGAGGCCGCGCCGCCGGGTATCGTTATGGGTCGTGTCCGGCCTGGCCGGACCGTTTGTGTGCCTATGCGAGGTACAGCCGTGCGCACGTTCGTCTCGAGAGCGCGCAACCGGCTGGACGTGTGGGGGTATGCGACACACCCGACCGCGGGGTGCAAGAGACCCGCGGAGACGTCATGGGTGAGGAGCAGTGTTCTCTTGCTCCAACTGCTAGATCCCTGTTTATCGACACGAAGAAAGCCGGTTTATGCCAACGATCAACCAGCTGGTCCGTAAGGGTCGCACCGACAAGGTCGCGAAACTGAAGACCGCTGCCCTCAAGGGCAGTCCCCAGCGCCGTGGTGTGTGCACTCGCGTGTACACCACCACCCCCAAGAAGCCGAACTCCGCTCTCCGTAAGGTCGCGCGCGTTCGCCTGACCACCTCGGTAGAGGTCACCGCGTACATCCCCGGTGAGGGCCACAACCTGCAGGAGCACTCGATGGTGCTCGTTCGCGGCGGTCGTGTGAAGGACCTCCCGGGTGTGCGTTACAAGATCATCCGCGGCTCGCTCGACACCCAGGGTGTCAAGAACCGCAAGCAGGCTCGCAGCCGCTACGGAGCCAAGAAGGAGAAGAGCTGATATGCCACGCAAGGGCCCAGCACCCAAGCGGCCGCTGATCAACGACCCGGTCTACGGATCGCCGTTGGTCACGCAGCTCGTCAACAAGATCCTTCTCGACGGCAAGAAGTCGACCGCAGAGCGCATCGTCTACCAGGCGCTCGAGCAGGCTCGCGAGAAGACCGGCACCGACCCCGTCGTCACGCTCAAGCGTGCACTCGACAACGTCAAGCCGGCCCTCGAGGTTCGCAGCCGACGCGTCGGCGGTGCCACCTACCAGGTGCCCGTCGAGGTTCGTCCCGGCCGCTCCACCACGCTGGCACTGCGCTGGCTGGTCACGTTCTCGCGCGCTCGTCGCGAGAAGACCATGGTCGAGCGTCTGGCGAACGAGTTGCTCGACGCCAGCAACGGCCTCGGTGCCGCTGTGAAGCGCCGCGAAGACACTCACAAGATGGCCGAAGCCAACAAGGCGTTCGCCCACTACCGCTGGTGATCTCCTCGCTCGGGCGGTATTCGGAACTATCCGATACCGCCGGAGCGTTGATCAGCTCAGGCAATACCTCTTCCAACACCAAGGCGGGTTAACTCGTGGCACAGGACGTGCTGACCGACCTCAACAAGGTCCGCAACATCGGCATCATGGCCCACATCGATGCCGGCAAGACCACCACTACCGAACGCATCCTCTTCTACACCGGTATCTCCTACAAGATCGGTGAAGTTCACGATGGCGCAGCCACCATGGACTGGATGGAGCAGGAGCAGGAGCGTGGCATCACGATCACCTCTGCTGCCACGACGTGCTTCTGGAACGACAACCAGATCAACATCATCGACACCCCCGGTCACGTCGACTTCACCGTCGAGGTGGAGCGTTCGCTCCGCGTCCTCGACGGCGCTGTCGCAGTGTTCGACGGCAAAGAAGGTGTCGAGCCGCAGTCCGAGCAGGTGTGGCGTCAGGCCGACAAGTACGACGTGCCGCGTATCTGCTTCGTCAACAAGATGGACAAGCTCGGCGCGGACTTCTACTACACCGTGCAGACCATCATCGATCGTCTCGGTGCCAAGCCGCTGGTCATCCAGCTGCCCATCGGTGCAGAGAACGAGTTCGAGGGCGTCATCGACCTCGTGCAGATGAAGGCTCTCGTGTGGAGTGGCGAGACCAAGCTCGGCGAGAAGTACGAGATCCAGGAGATCCCGGAAAACCTCAAGGAGCGCGCAGACGAGTACCGCACGCAGCTGCTCGAGACCGTGGCCGAGTCCGACGAAGCGCTTCTGGAGAAGCACTTCGGCGGCGAAGAGCTCACGATCGACGAGATCAAGGGCGCCATCCGCAAGATGACGGTCAACAGCGAGCTGTACCCGATCCTGTGTGGATCCGCGTTCAAGAACAAGGGCGTTCAGCCCATGCTCGACGCGGTCATCGACTACCTCCCGTCTCCCCTCGACGTTGCCGAGACCATCGGACACGCCGTCGGCGACGAGGAGAAGGAGATCACTCGCAAGCCGTCCGCAGACGAGCCGTTCGCGGCTCTCGCGTTCAAGATCGCGACGCACCCCTTCTTCGGCAAGCTGACCTACGTCCGGGTGTACTCGGGCAAGGTCGACTCCGGCGCTCAGGTCATCAACTCGACCAAGGGCAAGAAGGAGCGTCTGGGCAAGCTGTTCCAGATGCACTCCAACAAGGAGAACGCGATCGCGACCGCGTCTGCCGGTCACATCTACGCCGTCATCGGCCTCAAGGACACCACGACGGGTGACACGCTCTGCGATCCGCAGAACCAGATCATCCTCGAGTCCATGAGCTTCCCGGACCCGGTCATCCAGGTCTCGATCGAGCCCAAGACCAAGTCCGACCAGGAGAAGCTGGGAACAGCCATCCAGAAGCTCGCCGAAGAGGACCCCACGTTCTCGGTGAAGCTGGACGAGGACACCGGCCAGACCGTCATCGGCGGCATGGGCGAGCTCCACCTCGACATCCTCGTCGACCGTATGCGTCGCGAGTTCAAGGTCGAGGCCAACGTCGGCAAGCCGCAGGTTGCGTACCGCGAGACCATCCGCAAGACGGTCGAGAAGCACGACTACACGCACAAGAAGCAGACCGGTGGCTCCGGCCAGTTCGCGAAGGTCATCATCAAGCTCGAGCCTTTCGAGGGCGAAGACGGCGCGACGTACGAGTTCGAGAACAAGGTCAGCGGTGGTCGTGTGCCCAGGGAGTACATCCCCTCGGTCGACGCCGGTGCACAGGACGCCATGCAGTACGGTGTTCTCGCCGGATACCCCCTGGTCAACGTCAAGGTCACACTGCTCGACGGTGCGTACCACGACGTCGACTCGTCGGAAATGGCCTTCAAGGTCGCCGGCTCACAAGCGTTCAAGGAAGCCGCCCGCAAGGCCAGCCCCGTCATCCTCGAACCCGTCATGGCCGTCGAGGTCATCACGCCCGAGGATTACATGGGTGAGGTCATCGGCGACCTGAACTCCCGCCGTGGTCAGATCCAGGCCATGGAGGAACGCAGCGGTGCCCGTATCGTCAAGGCACTGGTTCCGCTGTCGGAGATGTTCGGCTACATCGGAGACCTTCGGTCGAAGACGCAGGGCCGCGCTAACTACTCCATGGTCTTCGATTCGTACGCAGAAGTTCCCGCGAACGTAGCGAAGGAAATCATCGCGAAGGTCAACGGAGAGTAATTCTCTTCGTTTGCTGGACCACGCTCGACCTGTAATAAGTAACAACACATACGCGTGCTTGCCCCGCAGGGGCGCGCACAGATCAGTCCAGGAGGACACACAGTGGCGAAGGCGAAGTTCGATCGGACGAAGCCGCACGTCAACATCGGCACCATCGGTCACGTTGACCACGGTAAGACGACGCTGACGGCTGCAATCACCAAGGTTCTGCACGACAAGTTCCCGGACCTGAACGAGGCCTCGGCTTTCGATCAGATCGACAAGGCTCCGGAGGAGAAGGCTCGTGGTATCACGATCAACATCTCCCACGTCGAGTACCAGACCGACAAGCGCCACTACGCGCACGTCGATGCACCGGGTCACGCCGACTACATCAAGAACATGATCACCGGCGCGGCACAGATGGACGGCGCAATCCTGGTCGTGGCAGCTACCGATGGCCCGATGCCGCAGACCCGCGAGCACGTGCTCCTGGCCCGCCAGGTCGGCGTGCCGTACATCCTGGTCGCACTGAACAAGGCCGACATGGTCGACGACGACGAGATCATCGAGCTCGTCGAGATGGAGGTCCGCGAGCTCCTCGCTTCGCAGGAGTTCGACGAGGACGCACCGGTCATCAAGGTCTCCGCACTCAAGGCACTCGAGGGTGACGAGAAGTGGGGCGAGTCGGTTCTGGAGCTCATGCAGGCCGTCGACGACTCGGTTCCGGACCCCGTCCGTGAGACCGACAAGCCGTTCCTCATGCCCGTCGAGGACGTCTTCACCATCACCGGTCGTGGCACCGTGGTCACCGGACGTATCGAGCGCGGCTCGGTCAACGTCAACGAAGAGGTCGAGATCGTCGGCATCCGCCCCGGCTCGACCAAGACCACCGTCACCGGCATCGAAATGTTCCGCAAGCTGCTCGACTCGGGCCAGGCAGGCGACAACGTCGGCCTCCTCGTTCGTGGCATCAAGCGCGAAGACGTCGAGCGTGGACAGGTCATCATCAAGCCCGGCACCACGACTCCCCACACGGAGTTCGAGGGCAACGCCTACATCCTCTCGAAGGACGAGGGCGGCCGCCACACGCCGTTCTTCAACAACTACCGCCCGCAGTTCTACTTCCGTACCACGGACGTTACGGGCGTTGTGACCCTCCCCGAGGGCACCGAGATGGTCATGCCCGGTGACAACACCGAGATGTCCGTCACGCTGATCCAGCCGGTCGCCATGGACGTCGGCCTGCGTTTCGCTATCCGTGAGGGCGGTCGTACCGTCGGAGCCGGTCGCGTCACGAAGATCATCAAGTGATCTAGTTTCACCCAGCTCTACGACAGCGGCACCCACCTTCTGGTGGGTGCCGCTTTTGCGTGTGCACGCGACCTCCTCAATGTGCGGCCTCCCTTGTGTGGCCCTCCCGTTGGACGGCCCTCCCGTCGGGATCAATGTGGGTTTCAGTCGCTCAGACTGCAACAAAGTCGCATTGATCCGGCGGGTAGAGGGGAGTACACGACCGAAAAATGGGACGCATCGGACGCGGCTGTCCCGTAACGTCGCTGCGGTGCTACTGACCGTGACTGCAAATGCCACAACCGATTTCCCGGACGCCTCCGATATCGGGTATTTGTTGCACAAGCACCCCGATCGCGTACAGACCCGCAATCTGCCCATGGGCCAGACCGCGGTGTTGTATCCCGAGGTCTCGGCAGAGCGGACAACCCTTGCAGTACTGCTCGACGCCACAGACGGCAAGAGTCCTGCCGCATCCGGGTTTGCTGTGGCGTTGTCTCGCCTGTTCAAGCAGACGCTGGCAGGCGTCTGTACCACAAGACCCGAATTGGTCTCTGCAGCAATCGATTTGATCGTCACGATGCCGGCCGCGCCGTCGCGCGGTGCGACAGATCTTGCGCCTCGGCTGTTCGGTCCCCTCGGATGGAATGTCGAAGCCACTCCGATCCCACTCGATTCGACGCAGTCGAACTGGGGCGACTCCGAATACGTGGATCTGGTGCTCACCGGCACCTTCACTCTGTCGGCTGCGCTGCGGTACCTGTACGTACTGCTGCCAGTGCTCGACGACACCAAGCACTATTGGGTCGGTGAGGACGAGGCGGACAAACTCGTTCGGGCAGCGGGTGACTGGCTGGGCGATCACCCGGAGTCGTCGTTGATCGCCGCCCGATATCTTGCGCACCGCCGGGAGCTCGTCGAGTCCGCATTCGATCGTCTGGTCCCCGATGCACCCGAAGAGGTTGTCATCCCACGGGATCCGACGTTGGCCGAGCAGCGACTACACGCGGTGCTGGCTGCACTCGATGCTGCCGGTGCGAAGTCGGTCATCGACATGGGGTGCGGCGAAGGTCGTCTGTTGCGTGAGTTGCTGGCGCACAACTCAATCGAGCGGATACTCGGTGCCGACGTGAGTGATCGTGCGCTGGCGAAGGCGCAGCGCAGGCTCCGGCTCGACGAGATGTCGGATCGGCAGCGTGGACGCATCGAACTGCTCCAGTCGTCGGCGACCTATCGCGACGTGCGGTTGCAGGGATTCGACGCGATGGTGCTCATGGAGGTCATCGAGCACATCGACCTCGAACGCCTTCCGGCGTTGGTGCGCTCGGTCTTTCGAGAGGCCCGTCCGAGGACGGTGCTCGTCACCACGCCGAACTCGGAATACAACGTGCTGTACCCGGGCCTCGATGCCGGGGCCTTTCGGCACGTCGATCACCGATTCGAGTTCACCCGTGCCCAATTCGAGCAGTGGGCAACGTCGGTGGCCGACGCACACGCCTACACCGTTCGCTTCGACCGCATCGGACCCGTCGACGACGTGCTCGGTAGCCCTACCCAGATCGCAATATTCACCAGAGAGGAGCAGTCCCAGTGAGTACCTTCGAGATTCCGGACCTGTCCCTCGTCGTCCTCGTCGGCATCAGTGGATCGGGGAAGTCCTCCTTCGCTGCAGACCGGTTCGGCCCGTACGAAACCGTGTCGAGTGATGCCTGTCGAGGGATGGTCAGCAACGACCCCAACCTGCAGAGCGCCACGAAGGACGCGTTCGCGCTCCTGGAATTTCTCGTCGCAACCAGGCTGCGGGCCGGTCTGCTCACCGTCGTCGACGCCACCAACGTGCAACCGGCGGCTCGCAAGGCCCTGATCGCCTTGGCTCGTGAGCACGATGTCCTTCCGGTTGCCGTCGTGCTCGACGTGCCGGAACCGGTCTGCGCACAGCGCAACGCGGACCGCAGCGACAGGACGTTCGGCCGAGACGTGCTGCGCCGCCAGCAGTCCCAGTTGCAGCGCTCGATGCGAGGGCTGTCCAAAGAAGGCTTTCGCTCGGTTCATGTCCTCGACGGTGTCGACGCGGTGGCGTCGGCGACGTTCGTTCGTACCCCGCTGCGTAGCGACCGACGGGAGCTTTCCGGGCCTTTCGATGTCGTCGGCGACATTCACGGATGTCTGTCGGAGCTCGAAAGCCTGCTCACGACTTTGGGTTACACGCTCGAGCGCGACGCAGACGGTAAGGCAGTCGGTGCAACGCCGCCGGAGGGTCGAACGGCGGTGTTCGTCGGAGACTACGTCGACCGTGGGCCGGACTCGGTCGGTGTGCTGCGGCTCGTGATGGGGATGGTGGCAAACGGCGCAGCACTGGCAGTTCCGGGCAATCACGAGAACAAGCTCGTCAAGGCGCTGCGAGGTCGGAAGGTCACTGCCTCACACGGTTTGGCCGAGACACTTGAGCAGCTCGACGGCGAGACCGACGAGTTCCGCCGCGAGGTGCTCGAATTCTGTGACGGTCTCGTCGCACACCTGGTGCTCGACGGCGGAAGACTCGTCGTTTCGCACGCGGGGTTGATCGAGAAGTACCACAACCGCGCGTCGGGCCGAGTGCGCAGCTTCGCCCTGTACGGCGACACCACCGGCGAGACCGACGAATTCGGGCTGCCGGTGAGGTATCCGTGGGCTCAGGACTATCGCGGGTCGGCGACTGTGCTGTACGGACACACTCCCGTGCCGGAGGTGCAGTGGGAGAACAACACTGCGTGTCTGGACACGGGGTGTGTCTTCGGCGGCAAGTTGACGGCGCTGCGGTATCCGGATCGTGAGGTCGTCTCGGTGCCGGCGGAGCAGGTCTGGTACGAGCCGACCCGGCCGCTGGGCGGGTTCGTTCGGGAGTCGTCGTCGCTGGATCTGTCGGACGTCATCGGACCGACCGGAGTGGAGACTGCGCTGCGTGGGCGTGTGTCGATTCGGCCGGAGAATGCCGCGGGCGCATTGGAAGTGATGAGCCGGTTCGCCTTGGCTCCGCAGTGGCTGCACTACCTTCCGCCGACCATGGCACCGAGTCGTACCTCGGAACGAGAGGGTTATCTCGAGTACCCGACGGAGGCATTCGACGCGTATCGGGCGCTCGGTGCGTCGACGGTGATCTGCGAGGAGAAGCACATGGGCTCGCGGGTGGTCGTCGTGGTGTGCCGGGACACGGACATCGCTCGGGCGAAGTTCGACGCTCCCGACGGTGTCCTCGGCACCGCGTACACGCGGACCGGTCGGCCGGTGTTCGACGAGACGTCGGCCGGGGTGCTGATCGCCGGGGTGGCCGACGCTCTGGAGGGGGCCGGCGTGTGGGACGAATTGTCCTCGCACTGGCTGGTTCTCGACTGCGAACTGATGCCGTGGTCTGCCAAGGCGGAGGGCCTGATCAAGTCCGAGTATGCGGCACCTGCTGCCGTGTCCCGGGCGAATCTCGAGGCCGAGGAGTCGGTGCTCGCTCGGGCGGCCTCGCGCGGCCTGGCCGTGTCCGAACTGCAGGAACGGAACGTGAGTCGGCAGCGCAACCTCGCCGAGTTCACTGCTGCGTATCGGCGGTACAGCTGGCCGACGGATGGACTGGCAGGCGTCAGTCTTGCCCCGTTCCAGCTGCTGGCCTCCGACGCCGGCACGTATGCGGACCGCCCGCACGAATGGCACCTTGCACTGGCCGATCGACTGGTGGCCACTGCACCGAAGCTGTTCACGACGACGCGTCGAATCGAGGTCGATCTGTCGTCGTCGGATTCGGTTGCGGCAGGGGAGAGATGGTGGGAGGAGTTGACGGCACAGGGCGGTGAGGGAATGGTCGTCAAACCGGCGGCCAACATGCCGCGCGGAAAGATGCAGCCCGGCATGAAGGTTCGTGGCCGGGAGTACCTGCGGCTGATCTACGGTGCGGATTACACCGACCCGAATCGACTCACTGCACTGCGTAACCGAAACGTGGGACACAAGCAGTCGATGGCTCTGCGCGAATACGCGTTGGGAATGGAGGCACTGGACCGGTCGATCCGCGGTGAGCCGCTCTTTTCCATCCACCAGGCCGTGTTCGCGGTACTGGCACTGGAATCGGAGCCGGTTGACCCGCGGTTGTAGGTGCCTGCGGCAGTGGTGTGGCGATGCGCCATCTGGGGCACATATCCACACCACTGCGGCGAAGCCGCACTCAGGCCCGCGGCGATGAAAACGGAGTGATTCCGGCACCGATCGGTGCTGCGATTGCGGCGGTCACCGCTATCGATGCCCAGAAGGTGGTCGAGTCCAGCATCACGCCTCCGGCAAGTCCGCAGACCGCGACCACGATGCCGCATCCGATCAGCAGTGCTGATCCGACAGCGGCGTGGAGCAGGCCGGTTCGATCGGGGGTACGACGGGCGTTGAGCCAGATCATCGTCCCGGTCGTCGCGAACACCAGGGGGACGTAGAAGTAGAGGGAACTGTCACCGAGTTTCGAGGCGAACGCGGCAATCACCAGTACTGCTCCGAATGCCACCGGGACAGAGAGGGGCATTCCGCCGGACCATCGCTCGAATCTGCTGCGCGTCGATGCCGTCATGGATCCACCGTAACGTGACGTCAGGTCCGTTTGTCGATGTGCAGTTGGACGCGTGTCGCCACGTCCGCGCCGCCCAGCGACCGCGCCACGAACGCGGCGCGGGACTCAGCTTCGGCGGTGAAGCCGATGACGTCGAAATCGGCTGCAGCATAGACCGATACGGTGATGGTGGGCATACCTCGGTCGTCGATGGCAGTTCCCCTGGCCCGTCTGACGCCAGGGAACTGCGCCAACTCCGCGGCCACGCCCGACGCGATCGCACTCAGGTCCACATGCGCCGAGAAGTGTGGCTCCTCGATAACGCTCGCCGTTCCGGTCGTGCGTGGTGAGAAGTTGCCGATCAACAACACCAGCGCCGCGACGACGGCCACCGCGACGACGATTGCCAGAGTCGGTACCCACCAACCTTGCTGCGGCAGTTCGGCAATACGAGCACGCTCGAAGCGAGAGAGCGTCTCCCGTGCCCACGGAACGTCGTAGTGCCACGCAAGTGCGAAGCCGCCACCGGCGAGGAGAGTGGCTCCCGCGATGACGGCAACGAGTCGATCCACCCCTGCGACAAAGGTTTTCACTACGACACCCGTGTCGGTTGCGACACCGAGTGCTGCACCGTCAGACTCCGCCCACCCGCGGCGACGGACAGTAACGGACCGAGGGCAGCGCGCACGGCAGCGTCGGCAGTGTTTGGAGAAACAGCTCGATCTCGCTGCACCCGGACCTCGATCTTCCTGCGTGTGACGACGGTATGCGCGTCCACGACTCCGCGGGTGGACTGCGCTGCAGCACTGCACAATCGAGCGATGTCGGTCGGCGTGGCCCAGACGGTGGGTGTCGGGCCGCCCAATCCCGAATGAGTTCTCGTCCGAGGTTTGACGCCCGCAAAGACGAAGAGCGCACCGACGACGATCGATCCGACGGCGGGAGCGATCATCCACCCCTGCCAGTGCAGTTGCGAAACCCAGTGCACGGCATCGGCAATCCATGGGCTGCCGACGATGTGTCCCTGAGCGATGAAGAATTCGCGGCCGGCTACAAACGCCACGGCGAGGAGGGCGAACCCGAACACCAGCGCCACCGGCATCGCCGCGGGACCGGCCGTGGGTGGTCGAGGTGAAACCACCCCAGCAGCAACATCATCAGCAGAACCGCGCGCCGTACGGTCCAGCGCCGTGTCCGACACCAGCACGTTCACCCGATGCACGTGCACGCCGGTCATCGTCGCCAGTGCGGCCTCGACGGTGCGGTGAACCGACTCGGTCACGTCGGTGATCTGCGAGGGCCAGCGCACTCCGATGTAGAGGTTGACCGAGACGGTGTCCTCTCCGAGGGTGACGTCGGCTCGGGGAAGTTCGCGGCCGGTCAAACGCGACATGCCGCCGGTGGTGCGGGTGACCCGAGGGTCCTTCGATGCCGCCGCGATGGCCGTTCTCGACAGCGCACGGTGTTTGATCTCCAGACTTCCGCGCGACTCGTCGTGGGCACTGTGGTGTTGCACTCCACAACTGTAGTGACGCGGTGCACCTCGGCCGGATCGGCGGCGCAATTCTTCCTGGCATACTGCGGTTGTGTCGGAAATCGTTCGGGTGACCACGTCGGATATTGCCTCGGCCGAGGCGTTGCTGGAGCCGGTCATGCGCCGGACGCCGGTGGTCGCGTCACGGATTCTGTCCGACCTGACCGGTCACGAGGTGCGCCTCAAATGCGAGAACCTGCAGCGCACCGGATCGTTCAAGCCGCGCGGGGCGTACAACCGCATCGCCCGACTCGACGCCGACCAGCGAGCCCGAGGCGTGGTGGCGGCCAGCGCAGGCAACCACGCTCAAGGTGTCGCGTGGGCCGCGTCGCAGGTGGGGATCACCTCGACGGTGTTCATGCCGGTCGGAGTGTCGCTGCCCAAACTCGTCGCCACCAAGGCGTACGGCGCGACGGTTCATCTGGTGGGCAATACCGTCGACGAGGCTCTGACGTCGGCACGGGAATTCGCCGACCGTACCGGTGCCACGCTCATCCACCCGTTCGATCATCTCGATATCGTGGCCGGGCAGGCGACGCTCGGAACCGAACTGCTGCAGCAGATGCCGGACGTCGGCACCATCGTGATCCCCACCGGCGGCGGGGGACTGTTGGCGGGGGTCGCCGCAGCGGTGAAACTGACGAAACCGGACGTCAGAGTCATCGGCGTGCAGGCCGAGGGCGCGGCCGCGTGGCCGGCGTCGTTGAAGGCGGGCCACCCGATCGCGCTGACGTCGATGTCGACGATGGCCGACGGCATCGCTGTCGGTCTCCCCGGATCGGTGCCGTTCGATCATGTGCAGGGCTGGGTCGACGACGTCGTCACCGTCAGTGAGGACGCGCTGTCGCGCGCCTTGGTGCTGTGCATCGAGCGAGCGAAGCTCATCGTCGAACCAGCGGGTGCCGCTGCGGTGGCAGCGCTGATGACGCACTCGGCCGAGGAATTGGGTCTGACGGGGTCGGTATGCGCGGTGCTGTCGGGCGGGAACATCGATCCACTGCTACTCACTCATGTCATCACCCACGGGCTTCGGGCCGGTGGACGTTATCTGGCCGTGCGGGTGACGATTTCGGACAAGCCGGGCGGACTCACCGGCGTCCTGGGGGTCGTGCGCGACGCCGGTGCGAGTGTCGTCGACGTCGTGCATTCCCGCACCGGGGGACGTCTGGGTCTCGAGGAAGTCGACGTCATGTTGACCGTCGAGACACGTGGACCCGATCACCGCGGCACGGTTCTCGACGCCCTGGGCGCAGCGGGATATGCGGTGCAGGTCGAGAACTGACGGCCGGGTTCACACAGGTCGCACTGGTACCTTGATCAGCGACCTGGACCAGGACATCGGTGGGAGAAGTTTGCATGGCACGGCTCGTCGCGATCGTTTCCGCACTGGTGGGAATCCTGCTGACGATCTCGATACCGCTGTTGCCGATCGAACAACAACAGTCGTCGTTGACCTGGCCGCAGAGCGAGATCGTCGGAAATGTCGAGGCTCCGCTCGTCGGCTACACCCCGATCAGCGTCGACGCGACCGTCCCGTGTGCGGCCGCGGCTGATCTCTCCGACGGCGGCCTGTTGCTGTCCACCTCGCCCAAGGGATCGCCCGACGCCTATCGCTACGGTCTCGTCGCCGAGGTGACCGGCGGTGAGGCGTCGCAACTGAAGGTGACGCTGCGCGATTCGGTCCTGCTCGAGAAGCCGGTCTCGGAACTGAGCCCATCGACTGCGGGCGACTGCTCGCTGACGATCACCTCGAACGGCACCGCGACAACGGTCGGACTGACCGGTGACGACACCGTCTCCCGCGAGGGCGACGTGCGGCCCCAGCTGGTCGGAGTGTTCAGCGATCTGCAGGGCAACGTTCCCGGTCTGCAGCTGCAGGCCGAGCTGGACAGTAGGTTCTCGTCCACGCCCAGCGCGCTCAAGTGGTTCGCGATGATCGTCGGAGTGCTCGCCACAGGAATCTCGCTGGTGGCCCTGCACCGCCTCGATCTGTCCGACGGGCGTCGCGCCCGCCGGTTCCTGCCGCGCCGCTGGTGGAGCTTCGGGCCGGCCGACGCGGTGGTGGTCGGGACTTTGCTGGTGTGGCACGTCATCGGCGCGAACACCTCCGACGACGGCTATCAACTGGGTATGGCACGCACGGCCGACCACGCCGGATACATGGCCAACTACTTCCGTTACTTCGGGGTGCCCGAAACACCGTTCGGCACACCGTTGTACGACATGTTCACCCTCCTCTCGCACGTCTCGACGGCCAGTGTGTGGATGCGGATCCCGACGCTGATCTGCGGCGTCGTCGTCTGGCTCGTCCTCAGTCGTGAGGTGATCCCGCGGTTCGGTGCCGCTGCCCGCGCGTCGAAAACTGCGCTGTGGACCGGCGGGCTGGTAATGCTGGCGTTCTGGTTGCCGTACAACAACGGTCTGCGCCCGGAGCCGTTCGTTGCTCTGGGCGTGTTGCTGACGTGGTGTTCGGTGGAGCGGTCCATCGCGACACGGCGACTGCTCCCTGCGGCAGCGGCGATTCTGATCGCCGCGTTGACGGTCACGTGCGCACCGTCGGGCTTCATCTGTTTCGCGCCACTGATTGCCGGTGCCCGGCCGGTGATTCAGATCGTCGTCGCCCGCGCTCGCGAGTTCGGCAGCACTACACTCGGCGCGGCAACACTGCTCGCCCCGCTGGTGGCGTCGGGCACGGTGGTACTCGTCTTCGCGTTCGGGAATCAGACCGTGGCCGGCATGCTCGAGATGCAGCGGGTGCACACTGCGGCCGGGCCGAGCCAGGCGTGGTTCGAGGAGTACCTGCGCTACCAGTGGCTGATGAACATGGACATCGACGGCTCGCTGGCGCGCCGCTTCGGGGTGTTCGTCATGGTCGTCTCGCTGATCGCGGTGGTGATCGCGATGCTGCGCAAGGGCGGCAAGATTCCCGGCACCGCCACCGGGCCCGCTCGACGCATCGTCGGCATCACCGTCGGGGCCATGGCATTGATGATGATCACCCCCACCAAGTGGACGCATCACTTCGGCGTGTTCGCCGGGCTCGCGGCCTCGGTTGCGGTTCTCGCGGCCGTGGCAACCGGCGCAGCGGTGCTCCGTTCGCGGCGCAACCGGTTGCTGTTCGCAGCGGCCGTGTCGTTCCTGACGGCGGTCGCCTTCACCGGAACCAACGGGTACTGGTACGTCTCGGCGTGGGGAGTTCCGTTCTGGGACAAGCCGATTCTCGTGGCCGGTCTCGGTATCTCGACGATGTTCCTCGGCCTGACGGTACTGCTGTTGCTCGCCGCCGTGTGGTTCCATCTGCGTGCGCCGTACGTCCGCGCCGACAAGCCGATGGCGCGATGGTGGTCGGTGCCACCGATCGCCGTGGCCGCAGGTCTGATGGTGCTGCTGGCCGTGGCATCGATGGCCAAGGGCGCGGTGGCTCAGTGGCCGTCGTACTCGGTCGCGAAATCGAACCTGTCGGCGCTGGCCGGCAACACGTGTGGACTTGCGAACGACGTGCTGCTCGAGACGAACCCCAATGCCGATGTGCTGCAACCGGTCAGCGGCGACGCCGTCGCCGCCCTGGGGGCCGAGAACGACGGGTTCACCCCGGACGGGGTTGCGCGGGACCTCACCGCAGACAAGGAATCCTCGGCGTCGGGCACCTCGAACACCGTCGACACCGAGGATCAGCAACAGCCGACATCGACCACCGGAGCCGGAACCGGGGGCAGTGCACTGCCGTACGGCCTCGACCCTGCGACCGTGCCGGTACTGGGGTCGTTCGGATCGGACACTCCCGCCACCCTGACCACCGGCTGGTACGCGCTGCCCGCCGACCCCGGTCAGCTCGTCTCGATCGCCGCGGCCGGACGCATCCGCTCGGTGAACTCCGACGGCATCGTCACCTACGGCCAGAACCTCGAACTCGAGTACGGAGTGGACGGCCGGGCGCAGGGGCGGGTGACGCCCATCGACATCGGCCCGACGCCGTCGTGGCGCAACCTGCGGGTGCCGATGGACCTGATTCCCGCCGGCAGCAACATGATTCGTTTGGTACTGAGTGACACCGACCGCGACCCGGACCAGTGGCTCGCGGTCACCCCGCCGCGGGTACCGCGTACCCAGACGTTGAACGAGGTGGTCGGGCGCGAGAATCCGGTGCTGTTGGACTGGGAGGTGGGCTTCAACTTTCCGTGTCAGCATCCGTTCGATCACCGACTCGGGGTTGCCGAAGTTCCGCAGTACCGGGTGTTGCCGGACCGCAGCGGTGCCGTCATCACCAACGCATGGCAGGACCATTTCGGCGGCGGCCCGCTCGGATGGATCGATGTCGTTGCCTCGGCCCGCACCATCCCGTCGTACCTGGACGGGGACTGGGATCGCGACTGGGGATCGATCGAGCAGTACACACCGTACGACCGATCGGCTGAGCCGGCGAAGATCACAGCCACCGAGATCCAGCGTTCCGGCCTGTGGACGCCCGCTCCCATCAAAACCGGTTAATCTCTACGCGTTCGGAAGTCCTTATACCGACAGTGGAAGAAACGGGGAGAGGGCCATGGCGAACGCTATAGAAGTAGAGAACCTGGTACTTCGGTACGGGAAGAACGTCGCGCTCGACGGGATCGATTTCACGGTTCCCGAGGGCACGGTGCTCGGTGTGCTCGGCCCCAACGGTGCGGGCAAGACGACTGCGGTGCGGATCCTGGCCACTCTGCTGCAGGCAACGTCCGGTTCGGCGCGGGTGTTCGGGCTCGATGTAGCGAAGCAGGCCAACGAGGTTCGGGGGACGATCGGCCTGACGGGCCAGTTCGCAGCCGTGGACGAGTATCTGACCGGGTACGAGAATCTGGAGATGGTCGGCAGACTGTTCGGGCTGCGCAAGGCCGAGGCCAGGAAACGCGCCGACGAGCTGCTGAGCAGATTCGACCTCGAATATGCACGCGACCGCACCGCCAAGCAGTACTCGGGAGGCATGCGTCGCCGACTCGACATCGCGGCCAGTCTGATCGGCAGGCCACGGGTGGTGTTCCTCGACGAACCCACCACCGGTCTCGACCCGCGCAGCCGAATCACGATGTGGGAGTTCATCGCAGATCTCGTCCGTGACGGAACGACGATCCTGTTGACGACGCAGTACCTCGAGGAGGCGGACCGGCTCGCCGATTCGATCATCGTGCTCAACAAGGGCAAGATCATCGCGCGCGGCACCGCCGACGAGCTGAAGGCCCAAACGGGCGGCGAGCGAATCGAATTCGTACTCACGGACCGATCTCAGGCCGATCGCGCCAAGGAGATCCTGACCCCGATCGGCGTCGAGCCGCCCACCCTGGACGAACAGGTGGGACGGATCGTCATGCCGGTCAACGGTGGATCGAAGGATCTGTCCACGGCGTTGAGTCATCTGGAAGCTGCGGGGATCGGGGTGGTCGACGTCGGTCTGCGACGGCCGAACCTCGACGATGTGTTCCTGTCTCTGACCGGTCAGACCACCGGCGAGCCCGAGGCTGCGGAGGAAGAGAAATGAGCAACGTTCTCCTGGATTCGGCGATCATCACCAAGCGAAACCTGATCAAGCTCAAGCGAGTTCCCGATCTGCTGTTCTTCGCAACGCTGTCACCGATCATGTTCGTGCTGTTGTTCGCCTATGTCTTCGGCAGTGCCATCGACGTACCCGGCATCGATTACAAGAGCTTCCTGATGGGCGGCATCTTCGTCCAGACGATGATCTTCGGTGCGTCCATCACCGGATCCTCACTGGCCGAGGATCTGCAGAAGGGCGTCATGGACCGCTTCCGGTCGCTGCCGATGGCGCGATCTGCCGTCGTCATCGGGCGGACGGCCGCCGACGTCGGCAACAACGTCGTCACCATCACGATCATGTCCATCACCGGACTCATCGTGGGCTGGCGCATCGCGTCGTCGTTCTTCGACGCTCTGCTCGGTTACGTGCTGTTGCTTCTGTTCGCGTACTCGATTTCGTGGGTGATGGCTCTGGTGGGACTGATCGTGCGTTCTCCGGAGATCTTCAACAACGCGTCGTTCATCGTGATCTTCCCGCTCACGTTCATCGCGAACACCTTCGTGCCGATCGACAACTTCCCGAGCGTGCTCAAGACCATCGCGGAATGGAACCCCATCTCGTCGGTGACCCTGGCCGTGCGTGAGCAGTTCGGCAACACCAATCCGATGGCCCCACCGCCCGAGGTGTGGCCGTTGCAGAACCCGGTCCTGTACACGTTGATCTGGGTCGTGGTGATGCTCGTGGTGTTCGTGCCGCTGTCGGTCCGCAAGTACCAGAAGACGATGACTGCCTGAGATCGTCCGAAACGACAACACCCCCGGCCGCTGAGCGACCGGGGGTGTTGTTCGAGAAAAGGCTCGAATCAGGTGTGGTATGGCTCTGCGCTGACCAGCGTGACCTTCATGGTCTTGCCGTTGGGCAGGGTGTACTCGCGGGTGTCGCCGACCTTCGCGTCGATGAGCGATCCACCCAGCGGGGACGCGGGGGAGTACACCTCGAGCTTGCTGTCGCGGGCACCCTCTTCGCGGGTGGCGATCAGGAAGGTCTCGGTGTCGGACTCGTCGCCGTCGTAGTAGACCTTGACGACGGATCCGGGCAGAGCCACGCCCGACTGGGTGGGCGCCTCGCCGACCTTCGCGTTGTTGAGCAGTTCCTGCAGCTGACGAATGCGTGCTTCCTGCTGGCCCTGCTCCTCGCGCGCAGCGTGGTAGCCGCCGTTCTCCTTCAGATCGCCCTCTTCGCGACGCTCGTTGATCTCGGCGGCGATGACGGGGCGATTGGAAATGAGCTGGTCGAGTTCGCTCTTGAGCCTGTCGTGTGATTCCTGGGTAAGCCAGGTCACCTGGGTCTCGGTCATCTCGATCACTCCCTCGTAGTCGGAATCTCGAGTTCGATTCCGGTTTCTAGGCGGTAGGGCACGCAACGAAGAGGGGACTCCAATGGATGGATCCCCTTGGTCGGCCCGCATCCTGGAGCCGTCGACATCGTTGACGCAGGTAACCCTGCCCGCAATGCAGCAATACACGGCACCTGTGCGGCAGCCGTGTACGACCCGAGCTTACCACGAACAGGCTCTTCGCCTATCGGGCTCGTAAATACTCGGGAACATCGAGGCTGCAGCCGTACACGTCTCCGACAGCGGGTGGGGACGACGTCGTCACGTCGGTGGTGAGCTCCACCGTGGTCGAGGAGGACTCCGGTGGGATGTACACCTCGCGCCGTCCGGTCTCGGAACCGTCGCGAGAACGAGCGCGGACGATGCACACCGCCGGCTGCTCCGGGTTCTCCCGGGTGACGCTGAATCGGATCGACATCGTGCTCTCGTCGACGATGTCGAACGAAAGCTGGCTGCCTTCGACGGGCTTGACCGAGAATTTCGTGTACGCGTAGTAGGCCACGCCGAGCCCGACCAGCAGGACCAGTGCCACCAGTGCGATCTTCGTCGCACGTTTCGGAGCTCGCCGAATGCCACTCGGACCGGAACCCGACGGGTATCTACCTGCGGGAAGTGCGTTGGTCATGTCAGCTCTCGGAGTGAAATCGGGGGTGCCGCTGGGGGCATGTCGGCGTCAGGTGGAACTATAGGGCAGGCAAGAACAAGGCGAATCCGAGGTGAGGAAGAACGTGTCCGGACTGCGGCTCATGGCAGTGCATGCCCATCCCGACGACGAGTCCAGCAAAGGTGCTGCGACCACGGCCCGCTATGCGGCCGAAGGGCACGACGTTCTGGTCGTCACGCTCACCGGCGGCGAGCGAGGGGACATCCTCAATCCGGCGATGGACATTCCGGGCGTCCACCAACGCATCCGGGAGGTTCGACGCGAGGAGATGGCCGAGGCCGCGCGCATCCTCGGGGTACAGCAGACGTGGCTCGGATTCGAGGACTCGGGACTCCCCGAGGGCGATCCGCTGCCGCCGCTGCCCGAGGGCTGTTTCGCGCTGGTGCCGTTGGAGGTGTCCACCGAGGCGTTGGTGAAGGTGGTTCGAGACTTCAAACCCCACGTCATCACCACGTACGACGAACGCGGCGGCTACCCGCATCCCGATCACATCCGCTGCCATGAGGTCTCGATGGCCGCGTGGGAAGCCGCGGGCGATCCCGAGCGTTTCCCCGATGCGGGTGAGCCGTGGACTCCGCTCAAGCTCTACTACTCGCACGGTTTCCTGCGTAAGCGCATGCAGCTCTTCCACGACTGGTTCATCGATCGCGGCGAGGAAAGCCCGTTCGTCGACTGGCTGAAGCGGTGGGACGGTCAGCGCGACGAGATCATGGAGCGCATCACCACGCAGGTCGACGTGGGCACCTGGTTCGAGCAGCGCGACGACGCACTGCGAGCCCATGCGACGCAGATCGATCCCAACGGAGCGTTCTTCGCGGTGCCGGTGGACGTCCAACGCAAGTTGTGGCCCACCGAGGAGTTCGAGCTCGCCCGCACCCGCGTGACCACGTCACTGCCCGAGACCGACCTGTTCGCGGGAATAGAAGAGACCGAACAATGATCGTGTCGATCCTCGCCCAGCAGCCCACGGGGCCCGAGTTCGGCAAGTCGTCGCCGATCGGTCTGGTGATCCTCGTGGCGTTGCTGGTCGGAACGGCGCTGCTGATCTGGTCCATGAACAAGAAGATCAAGCGTCTGCCCGCGACGTTCGAGAAAGAAGATCCCACGCTGGATCAGGCGCTCGACGAGGGCACCGATCGTGGGGGCATCACGCCGAGCCCACAACCGGACACCAGCCGTCCGAAACCCGCTGTCTCCGACAAACCCGCTGTCTCCGACGAACCCTGATGCTCGACGCGAACACGCTGGGCGAATCCACCAGTCCGTATCTGCGTCAGCACGCCGACAATCCGGTGCACTGGCAGCAGTGGGGACCGCAGGCACTGCAGTCCGCGCGTGATCGCGACGTCCCGATCCTGTTGTCCATCGGGTACTCGGCGTGCCACTGGTGTCATGTCATGGCACACGAATCGTTCGAGGACGAGGCCACCGCGGCCCTGATGAACGAGCACTTCGTGTGCATCAAGGTCGATCGGGAAGAACGCCCCGACCTCGATGCGGTGTACATGAACGCCACTGCCGCGATGACCGGTCAGGGCGGTTGGCCCATGACCTGTTTCCTCACACCCGAGACCGAACCGTTCTACTGCGGGACGTACTACCCACCGGCCCCGCGCCAGGGGATGCCCTCCTTCGAACAACTACTGACCGCAATCGCCGATACCTGGTCCACCCGGCGACAGGAGGTGTTCGACGCGTCCGCGGCCATCGTCACCGAACTGCGCAAGCAGAGTTCCGGAATTCTGGCCGGCGGACGATCGCTGGACGCCGATTTTCTGGCCGCGTCCGTCGCGGCGGTCTGCGCCGACGAGGACACCACCTACGGCGGCTTCGGCCGGGCACCGAAATTTCCACCGGGTGCACTGCTCGAGGGTCTGCTCCGGCACTACGAGCGCACCGGCAACGGTGAGGTACTCGACGTGGTTCGACGTACCGCGTCGGCAATGGCGCGCGGAGGCATGTACGACCAACTCGCCGGCGGCTTCGCACGGTATTCGGTCGACGCCGAATGGATCGTTCCGCACTTCGAAAAGATGCTCTACGACAATGCGCTGCTGCTGCGGTTCTACGCTCACGCCGCCCGGGTCGACGATGATCCGCTGGTGCGTCGGGTGGCGTCGGATATCGCACGATTCATGCTCGGCGAAATGCGCACGGCCAACGGCTGTTTCGCGTCGGCGCTCGATGCCGACACCGAAGGAGTCGAGGGTCTGACCTACGTGTGGACGCCCGAGCAGCTGGTCGACACCCTCGGTTTCGAAGACGGTGTATGGGCTGCGGGCCTGTTCGCGGTGAACTCCGCCGGCACGTTCGAGGCCGGTATGTCGGTGCTGCAACTGCCCGCCGAGCCCGAGGACTACGACCGGTTCGCCCGCATCCGGAACACGTTGTCGGCGGCTCGAGCGTCGCGGCCGCAACCCGGTCGAGACGACAAGGTGGTCACCGCATGGAACGCACTGGCCATCACCGCGTTGGCCGAGGCCGGAACCGGCGCGAACGAACCGATCTGGGTCGACGCGGCCGTCGAATGCGGCGAGCAACTGTTCGCCACTCACGTGGAATCGGGACGTGTCCGGCGGGCGTCCCTCGGTAGCGCAGTGGGTGAGGCCACCGGAGTGCTCGAGGACTACGCCTGCCTCGCCGTGGCCGCTGCCACGCTGTTCCAGGCCACCGGCGACGCCGTCTGGACCCAACGGATGACGACGATCCTCGACGCTGCGATCGAACACTTCGCCGATCCCGACGACGCCGGCAGCTGGTTCGACACCGCCGACGATGCCGAGATCCTGGTGACCCGGCCGCGGGATCCGATCGACGGCGCGACTCCGTCGGGAGCGTCGACGATGGCCGAGGCGCTGCTCACCGCCGCCGCACTCGTCGATCACGAATCGTCCGCACGGTACGCCGAACTGGCCGCTGCCTCGCTCGCACGAGCGGCGGCCATCCTCGAACGCGCCCCGAGGTCGGGTGGTCACTGGCTGGCCGTGGCCGAGGCAGCAGTGCGCGGCCCGATTCAGATCGCCGTATCGCTCGCACCGGGCGGTGAGTTGCTCGCCGCCGCGCGGTCGCTGGCGCCCGGAGGTTCCGTGGTGGTCGCAGGATCGGCCGATTCGTCTGCGCTGCTGACGGGCCGACCGCCCGTCGACGGGCAGGAAACGGCGTACGTGTGTCGCGGATTCGTCTGCGACCGGCCTGTGACGTCGGTCGAGGATCTGGCGGCCGCACTGCGGAAGTGACGTCGCCGACGCGGTGTTCCGAGCCTTCCGACGCGTCGTCAGAACAGGACGAGCCACACTGCCACGAGGTGGCAAATTGCCGCCAACACCGTTGCTGCGTGGAAGAACTCGTGATGGCCGAATGTCGTGGGCCACGGATTCGGCCACTTGGTGGCGTAGAGGATCGCCCCGACGCTGTAGAAGATGCCGCCGACCAACAGCAGCAGGAACGGTGCGAAGCCGACGTGCTCGATCAGGGTGGGAGCGACCGGCACGATCGCCCAGCCGAGAACGAGATACAGCGGTACCCCGACCCAGCGGGGAGCGGTGGGCCACAGCATCTTCAGAGCCACCCCGCAGATCGCTCCGATCCACACGACGATCAACAGAGTTCGTCCCGTCGCGGCCGGCAGACCCAGTACGGCGAACGGGGTGTAGCTACCGGCGATGAACAGGAAGATCATGGAGTGGTCGGCGCGTTTCATCCAGATCTGCGACGCGGTGGTCTTCCAGTGCACGCGGTGATAGGTGGCGCTGACGCCGAACACCCCGCACACGGTGATCGAATAGATGCCCGTCGCGAGGCCTGCGCTGACCGACACCAGGCTGAACGCCATCGTGACGAGGGTGATCGCGCACACTACCGCGACGCCGAAGGCGTACAGGTGAATCCAGCCACGCATGCGTGGCTTGACGGGTATCTCGTCCAGTCCGAACATCGTCATGAAAGATGACCTCCCGTTCCGCCGTAGTGAACCTACGCAACCGTAGGTTCGGACGCTACTGTACCGGCCGCCCGCTCGAAGACGTCGGCGTAAGGTGATCCTCCGTGGTGATGAGAGCAGCGGTGACGAAGTAGTGGTGATCATTCCGCAGAAGGTGCGCGGCGTTCTCTACAACGTGTACGAGCGGCGTTTGTTGAGTCAGCTCGAGGGTGTGCAGCACCCGCGGCACGTCGCGGTGATGTGTGACGGCAACCGGCGGTGGGCACGGGAGAACGGGTTCACCGACGTCGCGCACGGCCACCGCATGGGGGCGCTCAAGATCGCCGAGATGCTCGGCTGGTGCGACGCTGCCGGAATCGAGATGGCCACCATCTATCTGCTCTCGACCGAGAACCTCCGACGGGATGCCGACGAACTCGATTCGTTGCTCGACATCATCACCGACGTCGTCGAGGAGATCTGCGGACCCGAGATGAACTGGGGTGTCAAACTCGTCGGCACTCTCGATCTGCTGCCTGCTTCGACCTCACGCCGGCTCAAGGAGGCGGCTGCGCGCACCGAGGGCCGAACCGGAACGCACGTCAACGTCGCCGTCGGATACGGCGGCCGCCAGGAGATCGCCGACGCCGTGCAGTCGCTGGTCACCGAGAAGATCGCCGAAGGCATCACCGGGGACGAGTTGGTGGCCTCCATCAACGTCGACGGTATCGACAGTCACCTGTACACCTCGGGTCAACCCGATCCCGATCTCGTCATCCGCACCTCGGGAGAGCAACGCCTGTCCGGTTTCCTGCTGTGGCAGAGCGCATATTCGGAGATCTGGTTCACCGAGGCCTATTGGCCGGAATTTCGCCGCGTCGACTTCTTGCGCGCACTCCGCGACTTCGCCGCACGGCACCGCCGGTTCGGTATCTGACGTGCGCGGCTGGACCGTCTGGTCATTCCGCAGGCTCCACTCCAGCTCGTAGCCTGCTACGAACTTCCACTCACGACCTTGACCTACAACTTTCGCAGGCGCAGCCGGTTGATCGCATGGTCGTTGTCCTTGCGTAGCACCATCGTTGCTCGCGGACGAGTCGGAAGAATGTTCTCCACCAGGTTCGGCAGGTTGATCGAATGCCAGAGATCCTCGGCCGCGATCTGCGCGTGATCGTCGGACAGTCCTGCATAGTGATGGAAATGCGAGGACGGGTCGGTGAACGAGGTCTTGCGTAGCGCCAGGAATCGTTTGACGTACCAGCTCTCGATGTCCTCGATCCGAGCGTCGACGTAGATCGAGAAGTCGAACAGATCCGAGACCATCAGCCGAGGTCCGGTCTGGAGTACGTTGAGCCCCTCCACGATCAGGATGTCGGGCTGGCGAACCATGTGGTACTGGCCTTTGACAATGTCGTACGACACGTGCGAATAGACCGGCGCGCCCACCTCTTCGGTTCCGGACTTGACCTCGGTGACGAACCTGAGCAGCTTGCGTCGGTCGTAACTTTCGGGAAAGCCCTTGCGGTGCAGGATCCCTCGGCGCATGAGCTCGGCCGTCGGATACAGGAAACCGTCCGTGGTGACGAGGTCCACGCGGGGATGGTGATCCCACCGGGCCAGGAGTGCTTGCAGCACACGGGCAGTGGTGGATTTACCGACCGCGACGCTGCCCGCTACGCCGATGACGAACGGAACCTGTCGATCGGGATGTTTCTCACCGAGGAACGTGGCCGTTGCCGCGAACAACCGCTGGCGCGCGGCCACCTGGAGATGAATCAGCCGGGCCAGCGGCAGATAGACCTCGGCCACCTCGTCCAGATCGATCTGCTCACCGAGGCCGCGCAGACCGACCAGTTCTTCCTCGGTGAGTACCAGCGGTGTGGATTGACGCAGCGTGCGCCACTGCACACGGTCGAACTCGACGTACGGACTGGACTCGCTCACGCACGCCACCTGAGCATCGGAGCTGCTGAGGATTCGGCGGTGCTCCTGTCGGGCGCGAGTCGCATGGTTCCAGATTGTGCTCGGTGCCTGTCCACCGCGCACGGGCGGGGTCGTTCGCCGTACTAGGGTTCGGATATGGATGCTGCTTCCCTGGTTCGCGAATACCTGTTGCTGGGCCTGAGTTTCGACCGACTCGAAGACGGTTTCGTCGACGCGTACACCGGTGATCCCGAACTGCGTCGAATCACCGAGAACGCCCCGGCGCCGGAGCCGCGTGAGCTCGTCCGTCGAGCGCAGACACTGCGCGCCGAGCTCGGCAACGTCGAACTGACAGCGGAACGCCGGACGTTTCTCGACGTCCACCTGCGGGCGTTGGAATGCTCCGCGCGCAAGTTCGCAGGCGAGAACATCGGCTTCGTCGACGAGGTCCACGCCTACTTCGACGTTCGAATCGCACCGGGGGATCAGGACCAGTACCTGCAGGCGCATCGCAAGATGGACGAGGTGCTCCCCGGACCCGGCTCGCTGAGCGAACGGTTGATCGCCCACCGCCGCGCCGACGTCATTCCAGCGGATCGACTGCAGGACTGCGTCGAGGCGTTCTCGTCCGCATTGCGCGACCGCGTCCGCGCCGAATACTCGTTGCCCGAGAACGAGAAGGTGACGTACGAGGTAGTCGGCGATAAGCCGTGGTCCGGCTTCAACTACTACCTCGGCAACTTCCAGTCCACCGTCGCGATCAACTCCGACATCGAACAGCAGATGGCCAACCTGCCCCACCTGATCGCGCACGAGTCCTACCCCGGCCACCACACCGAGCATTGCCGCAAGGAGACGGGGCTCGTCGGCGCAGGACAGCTCGAGCAGACGTTGTTCGTGGTCAACACTCCGCAGTGCCTGATGGCCGAGGGGCTCGCCGACCACGCTCTCGGGGCGATCGTCGGCGAAGGCTGGGGCGCGTGGGCGCAGGAAATCTACGCCGACCTCGGACTGCGATTCGACGGCGACAAGGCCGAGCGACTCTCGGCGGCGTCGAGCCAACTGCTGGGAGTTCGCCAGGACGCCGCGCTGTTGCTGCACGATCAGCACAAGAGCGAGGACGATGTGGCCGCCTACCTGGAGCGATGGTCACTTGCCTCGCCGCAGCGCGCACGGCACAGTCTGCGCTTTCTGTCCTCGCCGCTGTGGCGGGCGTACATCAGTACCTACGTCGAGGGCTACAAGCTTCTCGCCGGCTGGTTGGACCAGGGTGAGACCGCCAGTGAGCGGGCACAGCTGTTCGGCAGACTGCTCGACGAGCCACTGACACCGGGCGCAGTACGCGTCTCGTAAACTGGCCCAGGTCCGTTGTTTATTGATGCCCCCTTACTCTGCTGTCCCTTGGAGACTCCTGTTATGACTGACGTCAACAACCTGTCACTGGCCGAGCTCGATCCCGAGGTCGCCGCGGCGATGGCAGGTGAACTGGGACGTCAGCGCGACACCCTCGAGATGATCGCCTCGGAGAACTTCGTGCCCCGCGCGGTTCTGCAGGCCCAGGGCAGCGTCCTGACCAACAAGTACGCCGAGGGATACCCCGGACGCCGCTACTACGGCGGCTGCGAGCACGTCGACATCGTCGAGGACCTCGCCCGCAATCGCGCCAAGGAACTCTTCGGTGCCGAGTTCGCCAACGTGCAGCCGCACGCCGGTGCGCAGGCCAACGCCGCGGTACTGATGGCACTGATCAACCCGGGCGACAAGATCATGGGCCTCGACCTGGCCCACGGCGGCCACCTCACCCACGGCATGAAGCTCAACTTCTCGGGCAAGCTCTACGAGGTCGAGTCCTACGGGGTGTCGAAAGAAGATCACCGCATCGACATGGACGAGGTGCGCAAGCAGGCCATCGCCGCCAAGCCCCAGGTGCTGATCGCCGGCTGGTCGGCCTACCCGCGCCACCAGGACTTCGCTGCGTTCCGCTCCATCGCCGACGAAGTGGGCGCACTGCTCTGGGTCGACATGGCACACTTCGCCGGACTCGTCGCCGCAGGCGTACACCCCTCACCCGTGCCCTACGCAGACGTCGTGTCCTCGACCGTGCACAAGACCCTCGGCGGACCGCGCTCCGGCATCATCCTCGCCAAGAAGGAATGGGCCAAGAAGCTCAACTCCGCCGTGTTCCCCGGCCAGCAGGGCGGGCCGCTGATGCACGCCATCGCCGCGAAGGCCGTCGCCTTCAAGATCGCTGCGACGCCCGAGTTCAAGGAACGTCAGGAACGCACCCTCCTCGGCGCGTCGCTGCTCGCCGAGCGGCTCACCGGTGCCGACGTCGCCGACAAGGGCGTCTCCGTCCTCACCGGCGGTACCGACGTGCACCTCGTCCTCGTCGACCTCCGCAACTCCGAGCTCGACGGCCAGCAGGCAGAAGACCTCCTGCACGAGGTCGGCATCACCGTCAACCGCAACGCCGTGCCCTTCGACCCGCGCCCGCCCATGGTCACCTCCGGCCTGCGCATCGGCACCGGCGCACTCGCCACCCGCGGATTCGGCGAAGCCGAGTTCACCGAGGTCGCCGACATCATCGCAACCGCCCTGGCCACGGGTCAGGCCACCGACGCCCTGAAAGAACGCGTCGTGAAACTGGCACAGAGCAAGCCGCTGTACGAGGGCCTCGAAGACTGGGGATTGCTGGGCTGACCCTGGCTTTCCTGCCCACCCCGGTCGCGTCAATGGACCATTGCAGCGTTCGGACGTCTGCAGTGGTTCATTCACGCTGGCCCCCGGTCGGATCAATGTGGCTATCAGTCGATCTGAGTGCAACAAAGCCACATTGATCCGACGGGGGAGGGCGGTCTCGGCACCGAACGTCCCGCCGACCTGGGGCGAATCGGCCGTAACGCGTTGTTCACCGACACGCCAGACTTCCAGCGCGCCCCCAAGTAGTTTCGGCGGTACCGTCGGCAGTAACAGGCAGCGGGGAAGCTGCCTGTGCGGGAGGTTCTGATACGTGACTGAGCTAGTGAGCGCGAGAGGGCCGGTACCCGGTCCTCGTGTCACCTGACACATCGGACCCGACCGGCCGAGCGACAGAGTTTGCGCGGTGCCGCGCAAACGTAGGAGCCCCACGTGACCACTTCACGCTCCGTTTCCGCCCCTCTTCGGACATTCGTGCTCGATACCTCGGTCCTGCTGTCGGATCCGTGGGCAGTCATCCGGTTCGCCGAGCACAATGTGGTACTTCCGTTGATCGTGATCAGCGAGTTGGAGGGCAAACGCCACCATCACGAACTGGGATGGTTCGCGCGGGAATCCTTGCGCATGCTCGACGACCTTCGCGTAGAATTCGGCCGACTCGATCAGCCGGTCCCCATCGGAACGTCCGGCGGCACACTGCAAGTCGAGCTCAATCACACCGATCCGTCGGTGCTTCCCGTCGGATTCCGTACCGACTCCAACGATTCTCGAATCCTCGCCTGCGCCCTGAATCTGGCGGCCGAGGGCAAAGATGTGGTGCTGGTCAGCAAGGATATCCCGCTGCGCGTCAAGGCCGGTGCTGTCGGGCTCCCCGCCGACGAGTACCACGCTCACGACGTCGTGCCGTCCGGATGGACCGGTATGACGGAGCTCGAGGTGCCCTCCGACGCCGTGGACACCCTGTTCAACGACGGTGTCATCGACCTGGTGGAGGCGCGAGACCTGCCGTGCCACACCGGAGTTCGACTGCTTGCCGGACGGCAGAGTGCACTGGGGCGCGTCACGCCCGACAAGCAGCTTCAGCTCGTGCGCGGCGAGCGTGAGGCGTTCGGCCTGCACGGTCGTTCGGCGGAACAACGTGTGGCGCTCGATCTTCTGCTCGACGAGAGCATCGGCATCGTCTCGCTCGGCGGCAAGGCCGGCACCGGTAAGTCCGCACTGGCTCTCACTGCCGGACTCGAGGCCGTCCTCGAACGTCGCTCACATCGGAAAGTTGTTGTTTTCCGGCCTCTTTACGCCGTCGGTGGGCAAGAACTCGGCTACCTCCCCGGCAGTGAGAGCGAGAAGATGGGCCCGTGGGGCCAGGCTGTCTTCGACACCCTCGAAGGACTCGCGAGCCCCGAGGTGATGGAAGAAGTCATCGCCCGCGGAATGCTGGAAGTGTTGCCGCTCACGCACATTCGTGGTCGCTCGCTCCACGATTCGTTCGTGATCGTCGACGAGGCGCAGTCACTCGAGCGCAATGTGCTGCTCACGGTCCTGTCCCGACTGGGGTCGGGCTCACGCGTCGTGCTCACCCACGACGTCGCGCAACGAGACAACCTGCGGGTCGGACGACACGACGGCGTCGCTGCCGTCATCGAAAAGCTCAAGGGGCACCCGCTTTTCGCGCACATCACCCTCACTCGCAGTGAGCGTTCACCGATCGCTGCACTGGTGACCGAAATGCTCGAGGAATTCGGTCCGTCAGGGGCCTGACGCCCCTCGTGAGTGGAACTTCGTAGCCTGCTACGAAGTTCCACTCACATGGGTCACCGGCCCACCGCAGCCCGTAGTACTCCTCGCACAACGCCTTGGAGGAAATCGACGTTGTCGAAATAGTCGCGCCACACAGCTACTTTGCCGTCGCGCAGCTCGAATGTTCCGCACACCCAGAACTCGACACGAAGCCGACGCCAGATCAGGACGTCGGTGCGCTCGGTGAGCACGACATCTCCGTCGGCCGCGATGTTGTGCACGACGACGTCGAAGCCGTAACCCGGCTTGGCCAGCAGCGTCAGAAATCTGCCTACGTTCGAGATTCCGCGCACCTTGGGAAGCCCGACGTTGTGCCACACGATCTTCTCGTCGAGAAGCGCCAGCGCGCGATCGGTCTCGCGAAGCCTCAACGCGTCGAACAGGTTTTGCACGATATCGGTTGCTTGTCGGGTATCAGTCACTTGGTGAACCGTCCTAATCCATCGCCGTCGAAGAACTCGAGTCTGACCGTGTTCCCCTCGAATGTCGCCTGAGAAATCGTTCCGTCCGGTGCGTTCTCACCGGTCGGCTCGAACGCGAAGGTATCACCGTCCCAGTGCGACAACTCGTAGGAAGTCGAGTTCGGTCCGAGGGTCAACACCAGCCTCCCGTCGACCTCCGCGACGGTGGCCGGCCCCCAGTAGGCGTTCTGGTACAACCCGGTGTACGACGTGAGCGGTTGTGGCGCAGCGGCATTCGTCGGAGCGGTCTTCCCCGCGAGCTCGCCCTCCGGCTCGCTCATACCGGCGAAGGCATTCTTGTACAGCGTTCGCCAGTCCTCGCGTACCTCGCCGAACTGCACGAGGTCGGCGAACTCGGCCGTGACCGTTTCTGCGATGCCGAGTGGCGCGGCGTTGGTCAGTACGACGATGGCGACGTCGAGCGACGGGATCCAGAGAAAGTTCGTGCCCGCCCCGAGCGCGAACGCTCCGGAATGGCTGACGGTCGTGCGGCCGGCTGCACTGGTGGAGACGTTGAATCCGTACCCGTAGAAGCCCGCGCGCGAATCCGCCGTCGTCGACGGGCTCGAGACGATCTGCGCGCTGATGGCAGGAAGGAGGGCGTCGGGATCGACGATCTGTTTTCCGTCGTGGGTGCCGTCGGCGATGAGCATTGTCAGCCACCTGGCGAGATCGTTCACCGAGGAGCTGACGCCACCGGCCGGCGTCTGCGGATCGGGTTCGCGTTGGTATCGGGCCTGATACTCGCCGTCCACGAGGACGTGAGGTACCGCTCGGTCGGCGCGGTCGATGTAGTCGGAGAACGACGAGCTGGTCGAGGTCATGCCGAGTGGACCGTAGATCGTGTCCTGGCTGAGGGTGTCCCAATCCTTGCCCGAGGCGGCAGCAACGGCCTCGGCCGCGGCTGTGATCCCGAAATTGGTGTAGTGATACGTGGATCGGAACGGATCGAGGGGCACCTCCCGAAGGCGCTCGAGGATCTGTCTGCGGTCGTAGCCGAGGTCTTCGAGCAGATCGCCTTCGTGCTCTGGGAGTCCGCTTCGATGCGCGTAGAAGTCGCCGACCGTGATGTTCTGGGTCACCCACGGATCGTCCAGCGCAAACCACGGCAGCTCGGAGACCACCGGCGTCGACCAGTCGACCACACCCGCTCCCACCTGTGACGCGACCACCGTCGCACCCACCGACTTGGACAGCGAGGCCAGCTGGAACACGGTGTCGCCGTCGATCGGGTCGTCCTTGCCCATTTCGCGAACGCCGAAGCCTTTCGAGTAGACGACGTCGGAACCGTGCACGACGGCAATGGCCATACCCGGAATGTTCGACGACGCCATCAGCTCGTCGGCGATACCGTCGAGCTTGCCGACCGCATCGTCGACGCGACCGGCCGGAACGTCGACGCCGGCAACCTGGCCGGGCGACAGATCCTCGGTCGGCACCGGCTCGGACGCCGGTGGACTGTCTGCGGTGGGTGCGTCGTCGGAGCACCCAGCCAACAGAACCAAAGAGCACACAACAGCAAGACACAGAAAATTTCGACCCGACCGCATCATGAGGAGTCCTCACGTCGATGACTGGATGCACCTGAGGATAGACCCGCAACGACCTGGCGTTAGGAGAATTCACAGAGGTCAGGGGCGCGACGTCGGACGCTCGGCGGCAGGCGCTACGGTTACCGCATGTCTACGAACCTGTCCGACGGTGATCTGCTGGTCCGTTTGGAGCCCGCGGTCGAAGAGAATCTACGACGCCATATCGAGGCAGCGAGTGATTGGCACCCCCATGAGCTCGCGCCGTTCGACGACGGCAAGAACTTCGCGTTCCTCGGCGGCGAGGATTGGTCGCCCGAGCAGTCGCACCTGAGCGACGTCGAAATTCTGTCCGCCACGGTGGGCGTATTGGTGGCCGACAACCTCCCCGCCTACCACCGGGAACTGGCCCACGCCCTCACCGGCCTCGGTGCCTGGTGGAAGTGGACGGGCCGCTGGACGTCGGAAGAGAACCGACAGTCGATCGTGCTGCGCAACTTCCTGGTGCTCACCCGCGCTGTCGATCCGGTCGCCCTCGAGCGAGTCCGGATGGAACACATGACCCTCGGATTCGACGCGCCCAGCCAGCGGCTGCTCGACATCCTGGCGCACTTCGCCATCGAAGAAGCTGCCGCCGCCCTGCGTAACCGCAACACCATCGCTTTGGGCAAGGATCCGGTGCTGGCCACCATCCTCGGCAGAATCGCCGACGACGACGAGCTGCAGTCGGCATTCTTCGCCAGCATCCTCGACGAGGCATTCGCTGTCGTACCCGATCAGGCTGCGCGCGCAGTGGCCGACCGTATCAACGGCTTCAAGATCCCCGAGATCGAGCTTCCCGACCGCGGCAGCAGCATCGCCGCCCTCGCCGAAGCCGGCATCTACGACGCCGACCAGGAACGCGACAAGGTGTTCAAGCCGTTGCTCGCAGGCTGGAAGATCTTCGACCGCACCGATCTGGGCGAGGACGGCCTGAAGGCACGCGAGGAACTCGCGCACCTGGCCTGAGGTTCGCCCCTTTCGAAAGCGACCCGCCCCCGGTCGGATCAATGCGACTTTGTTGCAGTCAGAGTGACTGAAACCCACATTGATCCAACCGGGGGCGGGCGCGTTCAAGGGTGCAGCGGGTCCTGCGGGTCCTGCGGGTAGAGCAGCGAAACTAGTCCTTGACCTTCGCCATGGCGAGGACGTCGAGGCGCTTGTCCAGTTCGGCTTCGCTGAGCTTGTCGCCGATCAGTCCGCGGTCGATGACGGTCTGACGGATTGTCTTCTTTTCCTTCAGCGCCTGCTTGGCGACTGCGGCCGCTTCCTCGTAGCCGATTGCGGAGTTCAGCGGCGTCACGATGGACGGCGAAGACTCGGCGAGGGTCTTGAGGTGCTCGACGTTGGCTTCGAGACCGACGACGCACTTGTCGGCGAACAGCACCGAGACGTTGGCGAGCAACTTGAAGGATTCGAGAACGTTGCGGGCCATCATCGGGATGTACACGTTGAGCTCGAAGGCACCCGATGCGCCGCCGAAGGCCACTGCCGCGTCGTTACCGATGACCTGCGCTGCCACCTGGGTAACAGCCTCGGGGAGAACGGGATTGACCTTGCCGGGCATGATCGAGCTGCCGGGCTGCAGGTCGGGGAGTGCGATCTCGCCGAGTCCGGTGAGCGGCCCCGATCCCATCCAGCGAATGTCGTTGGCGATCTTGGTCAATGACACTGCGATGGTGCGCAGTGCGCCGGATGCCTCGACCAGTCCGTCGCGAGCGGCCTGCGCCTCGAACGAATCCTTGGCGGCGGTGAGGGCGTCGATGCCCGTCGACTTCACCAGAGCAGCAACGACTTTCGGGCCGAAGCCGTCGGGTGCGTTGAGGCCGGTGCCGACGGCGGTACCGCCGATGGGCAGTTCACCCAGACGCGGCAGGGTGGCTTCGACGCGCTCGATGCCGGCCTCGATCTGCCGGGCGTAGCCGCCGAATTCCTGACCGAGAGTGACGGGGACGGCATCCATCAGGTGGGTGCGTCCGGACTTGACGACGTGCTTCCACTCGGTGGCCTTGGTCACCAGAGCCTCGTGCAGGTGCCGCAGCGCGGGCACCAGGGAGGTGACGGCTGCTTCGGTGGCGGCGACGTGCGTGGCCGTCGGGAACGTGTCGTTGGAGGACTGCGACATGTTCACGTGGTCGTTGGGGTGCACCTCGACGCCGTTGGCCTTGGCGATCGACGCGATGACCTCGTTGGCGTTCATGTTGGAGCTGGTGCCCGAGCCGGTCTGGAACACGTCGATCGGGAACTGATCGTCGTGCTTGCCCTCGGCGATTTCGTTGGCGGCCGCGATGATCGCGTCGGCCAATGCGCCGTCGAGCAGACCGAGATCCTTGTTGACCTGCGCGCAGGCTGCCTTGAGCAGGCCCATCGCGCGGATCTGGGTGCGCTCGAGCGGGCGGCCCGAGATGGGGAAGTTCTCCACCGCACGCTGCGTCTGGGCGCGCCAGAGCGCGTCGATGGGGACGCGAACCTCTCCCATGGTGTCGTGTTCGATCCGGAACTGCTGTTCGTCTGTCTGCGTCATGAGCCTTACTTTGCCAGTCGTGGTTTCGGGGATCAGAAGGACGGTGCCTGGCCGGATTCGTCGGCGTCGAAGTCCACCGAGGAGTACTCGCGCAGCTTCTCGAGGCGGTGGTAGGCGTCGATCATGCGCACGGTGCCGGACTTGGAGCGCATGACGATGGACTGGGTGTGGGCTCCGCCGCCCGCGTAGCGGACGCCGCGCAGCAGGTCGCCGTCGGTGACGCCGGTGGCGGTGAAGAAGACGTTCTCACCCGAGACGAGGTCCTTGGTGTCGAGGACGCGATCGAGGTCGTGGCCGGCGTCGATGGCCTTCTGCTTCTCGGTGTCGTCCGTGGGTGCCAGACGGCCCAGGATCGCGCCGTCCATGCAGCGCATCGCGGCGGCCGCGATGATGCCCTCGGGCGTTCCGCCGGTGCCGATGAGCATGTCGGTGCCGGAGTCGGGACGAGCGGCGGCGATGGCGCCGGCGACGTCACCGTCGGAGATCAACCGAATGCGTGATCCGGCGTCGCGCACCTGCTGGATCAGTTCGGCATGCCTAGGGCGGTCGAGGATGCACACCGTCACGTCGGAGGCGGAACCCTTCTTGATCTTGGCGATGCGGGCGATGTTCTCGGCGACGGGGACGGTGATGTCGATGACGTCGGCGTAATCAGGACCGACGGCGATCTTCTCCATGTAGAACACGGCCGAGGGATCGAACATCGCGCCGCGTTCGGCGACGGCGAGTACCGAGATGGCGTTGGGCATGCCCTTGGCCATCAGGGTGGTTCCGTCGACGGGGTCGACGGCGAAGTCCACCTCGGGTCCGTTTCCGTTGCCGACCTGCTCGCCGTTGTAGAGCATCGGCGCTTCGTCCTTCTCGCCTTCGCCGATGACGACGACGCCGCGCATGGAGACCGAGCTGACCAACTGACGCATCGCGTCGACGGCTGCTCCGTCGCCACCTTCCTTGTCGCCCCGACCGACCCAGCGACCCGAGGCGAGCGCACCGGCCTCGGTGACGCGGACGAGTTCGAGTGCGAGGTTGCGATCTGGCGCCATGGCGCGAGTGGACTCGGTGCTGGCCGTCATCGGTTTGTAGCCTCCTGGTTGGTGGGGTGTTACCCAGGCAGGATTATCTCACTTCTGTGATGCCCGCGGTGGGGTCGGGTCGACTGTGAGGTACGCGCCGACCGAGCACTGCCGCACAGAGGGGATACTGGAGATGTGGCAAACAGCAAACCTCGGATTCTCAACAACAACCGCGACATGGTCTGGTCGCTGATTCCGCTGGTCATTGCGTGTTTGTTGATCGCAGGGGTGGCCAGTCAGTGCTCGTTGAGCCCGGGTGGACCCAAGCAGGGACCCATTCCCAACTTCGACGTGAACTCGGCACTGCAGTACGACGCGGCCGAAATAGGGTTCCCGGTGCGCAATCCGGTCGTTCCCGAGGAATGGACGCCCAATTCGGGCAGCCGCGCGACCATTTCCGGTGACAGTGGTGGAGCGGCGTCGACTGTCGGATACATCACCGGATCGGGTGCGTACCTGCAGTTGACTCAGACGGCCGCGTCCGAGGAACTGGTGGTGCCGTTCGTGGCCGGGGAGACGGTGTACGCGTCGGGCGCGCAGAACGTCTCGGGTCGAGACTGGGTCGTGTACGGCGAGGAAGGCTCGCGCACCTACTGGGTCTCGGACTTCGGTGACGTGCGAATCCTGTTGGGCGGCACGGCGAACACCGAGGAATTCACCACTCTCGCGGCTGCGGTCGAGGCCGCCGAACCGCTCGCGCCCTAGCTGTCGTTCTCGGTGCTCGCCAGCGCGGTCTCGATGCGCTTGCGTGCGCCCGCCAGTTGTTCTTCGCAGCGCGTCGCCAGTTGTTCGCCGCGCTCCCACAGGGCCAGGGAAGCGTCGAGGTCGAGCCCGCCCTGCTCGAGGATCTTCACCACGCCGACCAGCTCGTCGCGGGCTTCCTCGTAGCCCAGTTCGGACACCGGCTTGTCTTCGTTCTCGCTCATCGAATCTCCCTCTGTCATTTCACTCGGCGTCATTTCACTCGGCCCATTACTGCTGCGGTGACGGCACCGTCGGCCACCCGCACCCTGATCTGTGTACCCGGCGGCGCGTCCTCGACCGAACGCAGTACCTCGGGATCTGCGCCCGGCACCACCCGCTGTACGACGGCATAGCCCCGGGCAAGTGTGGCAGCAGGCCCCAGCGTCGACAGTCTCGCCCGCAGATGTTCGACGAGCGTGTCCTGGGTGGTCAGCTCGCGCTGCACGTCGCGTCGAGCTGCATCGGCGAGTCGCCGAACTTCCTCGCGACGCTGTTCGAGGGCCGCCAACGGATCGGCCAACACCGGTCGATGCCGCAGCATCTCCAGCCCGCGCGCCTCCCGTTCCACCCAATTGCGGAGCGCTGCAGCGCTTCTGGCCTTAAGCTCCGCGACCAACGCTTGTTCGGCGACGGCGTCGGGCACCACGAGCTTGGCGGCATCGGTGGGGGTGGCGGCGCGCAGGTCGGCGACGTGATCGCTGAGGGGACTGTCGGGTTCGTGTCCGATGGCGCTGACGATCGGCGTCGTCGCCCGTGAGATGGCTCGGCACAGTGCCTCGTCGGAGAACGGCAACAGATCCTCGACGCTACCGCCGCCGCGGGCGAGAACGATGACGTCGACGCGCGGGTCGTCGTTCAGATCCTTCAACGCGTCCAGGATTGCCGGCACCGATTGTGGACCCTGAACCGGAGTGTTCCGTACCTCGAATCGCACTGCGGGCCAACGCCTCTGCGCGACGGTGAGGACGTCCTTCTCGGCTGCGCTGGCGCGAGCGGTGATGAGCCCGATGGTGCCGGGCAGGAACGGCAGCGGACGCTTGAGCCGCGGGTCGAACAGTCCTTCGGCCGCCAGCAGAGCCCGGAGCCGTTCGATGCGGGCCAGTAGTTCGCCGACACCCACAGCGCGAATATCGGTGGCGCGCAGCGAAATGGTGCCGCGGCCGGTGAAGAACGACAGCTTGCCGTAGAGGATGACGCGCGCGCCCTCGGTCAGTGGAACGGGCGAACGATCCAGCAGCTGCGGCGAGCAGGTCACCGACAACGACATGTCCGCCGACGGATCACGCAGAGTCAGAAATGCCGTGCGCGTGCCGGGGCGGGCGTTGATCTGCGTCAGCTGACCCTCGACCCAGATGCTGCCGAGTTTGTCGATCCACCCGGCGACCTTCATCGCGACGGTGCGCACCGGCCATGGTTGTTCGGCAGTGCTCGCACCGGATGGGGCGGGGCCGGACTGAGTGGGGGGAGTGCTCACTTCGCCTTGGCGGTGGTGATTCGGTTGGCGAGCATGGTCTGGAACGGTGCGCGAGCCGACGTCGCGTTCTCGTACTCGAGCAGGGTTTCCAGATCCTCGATGGACAGCGTGCGCAGCCGTGCGCGCAACTGAGCCAGGGCAAGAGTGTCGAAGTCGATCATCTCGACGATCTCGGGCTTCGTCGCAGCTGCTGCGGGCTTGGCCGACGTGTCCTGCACCGGTTCGTCCAGCGGAGGCGTCGAGTACAGAGCAAATCGTCCGTTCGCGGCGATGGGCTCGGCCACCGGTGCGTCGGGAACATCGACGTCATCGGTGACTGCTGCGGAGTCGAACCTCGACGTGGCCGGGAACGCGTCGTCCTCGTCCTCGTCGAAACTCGCCCACGACGGCTGCTCCTCGCGCGGAGTTCCGATCACCGGCAGAGCCGAAATGACCAGATCGCCCTTGATGGCGAGGGCTGTCACCTGCTGCTGCAGCCGCATGCCGCGCGCCAACGCCTCGCTGACGACGGTCATCGGCAACATCAACGCGGAACCGGGAAGCTTGCGGGCCTCTTCCACGACGGTCACGGCGACGCCTGCAGCCACCCGCGCCGCAAAGGGGAGTCGAGTCATGCACACCAGACTGCCCGAAGTCGTCGTCTTTGGGTAGCCGACAGGCCAGGGCCTGCGGAATGACCCGGTTGCCGCGATACACGTATCCTGGGAGGTATGTCTTCGGCCGTTCCTTTGAATCTTGGTATCGCACACTCCGCCGGCTCGCACACGACCGCGCATGCCGGGGGTAAGCGAGTGCTTCTCGCCGAGCCGCGCGGCTACTGCGCGGGCGTGGATCGCGCCGTCGAGACCGTCGAGAAGGCACTCGAACAGCACGGTGCGCCGGTGTACGTGCGCAAGGAGATCGTGCACAACAAGCACGTGGTCGAGACGCTGTCCGATCGCGGTGCGGTGTTCGTCGAGGAGACCGACGAGGTGCCCGAGGGTTCGCTGCTGGTGTTCTCGGCGCACGGTGTCTCGCCTGCGGTGCACACTTCTGCCGCCGAGCGGAACCTGCGGACGATCGACGCGACCTGCCCGCTGGTGACCAAGGTGCACCAGGAAGCCAAGCGATTCGCCCGAGACGACTACGACATTCTGCTCATCGGCCACGAGGGCCACGAGGAGGTCGAGGGCACCGCAGGTGAGGCACCCGAGCACATCCAGCTCGTGGACGGCCCGGAGTCGGTGGACAGCGTCACGGTGCGCGACGAGAACAAGGTCATCTGGCTTTCGCAGACCACGCTGAGCGTCGACGAGACCATGATGACGGTCGCGAAGCTGCGGGAGCGCTTTCCGACCTTGCAGGATCCTCCGAGCGACGACATCTGCTACGCCACGCAGAACCGTCAGGTCGCGGTGAAGGCGATGGCGCCGGAGTGCGATCTGGTGATCGTCGTCGGCTCGAAGAACTCGTCGAACTCGGTGCGCCTGGTCGAGGTCGCCCTCGGTGCCGGCGCACGGGCCAGCTACCTGGTGGATTACGCGAAAGAGATCGACCTGGCGTGGCTCGACGGCGTCGAGACCATCGGCATCACGTCGGGAGCGTCCGTGCCGGAGATCCTGGTTCAGGGCGTCATCGACCTGTTCGCCGAGCACGGATACGCGGACGTGCAGCCCGTCACCACCGCGAACGAGACCCTGGTCTTCTCCTTGCCCCGCGAGCTGCGCCCCGCACGCTGACCGGTCCATGACCGGCCGGTACCGGTGGGGTCAGTCGTCGGCGTGGCGGTCGCGGTACCGAACCTGCGGCACCGGATGCGGAGGAATGTCGTCACGGCGCACGTTCGGCGGCGCGTCGTTCACAACCGGTTCGACTGTGTGCCGAGCGCTGCTGGAGTACGGATCGACGGCGTCCCGCGGCGGCTGAACCCGAGGTGAACGCTCCCGGCGAGGTTCCGTCGAATACGGTGCCTCGGACGGCTGGGGCCGCGACGGGCGCGCTACGCCGGGTGGGGGCGTGCGATCCTGCGGGTACTGGGCGTGGGAGCGGGAGGGCCGCTGGTACTCGGGCTGCGGACTCGCCTGGCGTGCGTATCCGGGCGTCGCCCCGGGGGTTGTTGCCGACCGTCGTGGCGCGGCACCGGAGTCGGTTGCGGCGCGAGAGGTTCCTCGGCGGCCCACGTACGGCTCGGGAACGATGTCGGTGGCCTCGACCGCGGACACGTCGTCACGGTCCGCCGCAGCTCGACGGCTACGTGCGCGTGACGGACGGTCTTCCTGTGCTCGCCGCTGTGCCCGGGTGAGTGTGTCGTCCTCGGAGGTCGGGCTCCGGCGAGCGGAGTCTCCGGCCTTGGTGCTTCGACGAGGGGCGTCTTCCGACTTCGTGCGACGCCGAGGTGTGTCGGCGGTCTTCGTGCTGCGTCGAACTGCGGGCGCGTGCGTGTTCTGCCGCTTCAGCACGATGCGTACGGCGCCGAGGCCGACGGCCACAAGGGTGCCGAGCAGCATCAGCGGAAATCGGTTGACCAGCGGAATCGCCACGTTCAGGATGATGTCCTTGAGGCTGGTGCCCGCGTTGTCGGTGAAGTACTGGTACGACAGCGGCACTGCCACGAACAGAATCAACGGGGCTTGGACCATCGCGGTGAACAGTCCGCGGTAGCGGACCAGCAATACCGCGGCGATGCAGCCGAGGATGTAGAGGAACGCGAACGCACCGGTCAGGTCGGTTCCACGCGCGGCGTCGATGAGAAATCCGAGAAAGGTCAGCCCCGCGGCGATCGCAACGGCACCCCACGCTGGTACGCCGGGCAGGGTCGCAAGGATGGATCGGTGATCCAGCGGTACCCCGGATCGGGCACGTTGGGAGGTAGACACCCCTCGAGGTTAGCCGTAGTTCAGCCCACTGCATCGCTGACATGACCGAAGTCGTGCCGGTAGCGGGACGAATCGGACAGCTTGGGACGCTCGTCCACGCGCGCGATCTCCACCGGTTCGGCGTCGAACAGCTCGAGCTCGTGCAGCTTGCGTGCGGTGACACCCACCCTGCTGTCGACCGACCCGACCGTCGAGTTGAAGGACTCCACGGCCTTGCCGAGGTGGGCTCCGAGCTTGTCGAGATGTGTCGAGACGATTCCGATGCGGCCGTACAGTTCGCGGCCCAGCTGGTGGATCCGCGCCGCGTCCTCGGCGATCGACTCCTGCTTCCAGGTGTACGCGACGGTGCGCAGCAGAGCGACCAGAGTGGTCGGGGTGGCAAGAATCACGTTCCGGCCGAAGGCGTACTCCAGCAGGCTCGTATCCGACGTCAGCGCTGCGTCGAGAAACGGGTCGCCGGGAACGAACAGGACGACGAACTCCGGCGTCGGCTCGAACGCCTCCCAGTAGGCCTTGTCGGCCAGTTGATCGATGTGGGTGCGCAACTGCCTGGCGTGGCGGCGCAGATGCTTGTCGCGAGCACCCGGTTCTTCGTCCTGCGCGGCGTCGAGGTAGGCCGCGAACGGCACCTTGGCGTCGACGACGATCTGCCGATCGCCGGCGAGGCGAACGATCATGTCGGGTCGAAAGCCGTCCTTGCTCACCTGAGTGTCGAAGTCGCAGTGCTTGACCATTCCGGCGAGTTCGACGACCCGTTCGAGCTGGATCTCGCCCCACCGACCTCGGATCTGCGGTGCGCGCAGTGCGGTGACCAGTTGTCCGGTCTGCATGGAGAGCTGCATCGACGCGCGATGCATTCCGGTGACCTGTTCCGACAGGCCCGCGTACGCCCTGATGCGGTGGTGCTCGACTTCTCGCACGTGCTCGGCCAAGGCGTCGACGGCGTCGTGCAGTGGCTCCACCAGATGGGACACCTGTTGGCCGATGACAGTGGAATTGCGCCGCGCGGAATCCTCGTTCACCGCGCTCAGCGACTGGCGAAGCAGCGCCTCGTTCTGGCGTAGAGCCGCCAGCTGTGCCTCCGCTCGTACGGCCCGATCACCCACCCGAGAGGCATGCAACAGCCACCCCACCACGCCGCCGATGGCGAGGGCGACGAGCAGGCCGAGCGCGGTGAGAATGTTCATGGTGCCGATGATGCAGCACGCCACCGACAAGTTCGGGCGAGACGAGCTGTGGGTCGATGCTCACGCCCGACAGGCCGACGAGCCTCGAATAGTTTGTCGGTGGTTGCCGATAGCGTCGTGGACATGAGAATCCTGCACACCTCGGACTGGCACATAGGTCGCACCTTTCACGGTGTCGACCTGTTGGCCGATCAGGGCGCAGTGCTCGAGTCCATCGCGGAACTGGTTGCCGCACAGTCGATCGACGTGGTCGTCGTCCCGGGTGACATCTACGACCGCGCCGTGCCGAGCGCGGATGCCGTAGTGGTGTGCAATCGCGGACTCGAAGCGATCAGAGCCGCCGGAGCCGTCATCGTCGCGACGTCGGGTAACCACGATTCACCCGCTCGGTTGGGTGCCGGAGCTGCGTTCGCCTCGGCCGGTGGACTGCATCTGATGACCAAGGTCGGCAACGTCGCGACCCCGGTGGTCGTCGACGACGAGCACGGATCGGTTGCGTTCTACGGCATTCCGTACCTCGAGCCCGAGACCACCCGAGTCGAACTCGACGTTCCGGCGGCACGGACGCACGCCGAGGTGCTCGATGCTGCCATGGACCTGGTGCGCGCCGACCTCGCAGCGAGAGACGAAGCAGGGCAACATGTTCGGTCCGTCGTCCTCGCGCATGCGTTCATCGTCGGCGGCGAAGCGACAGGTTCGGAGCGATCGATTTCGTCCGGGGGAATCGAAACCGCACCGGCATCGGCATTCGACGGCGTCGACTACGTGGCCCTGGGTCATCTGCATTCTCCGCAGACACTCACCGAGCGGGTCCGCTACTCCGGCTCCCCGTTGCCCTACTCGTTCGGCGAACGCTCGCACCGTAAGGCCGTGTGGATTCTCGAACTCGACGCCGACGGGCTCGGCAGCGTCGATCGAGTGGACTTACCGGTGGTTCGCGGTCTCGCCCGCATCGAGGGCACGGTCGAGGAATTGACCACTCACGCAGCCTTTTCCGAATACGAGGACCACTACGTCTCGGCGGTGCTGACCGACGAGGTACGTCCCATCGATGCAATGCGGTTGCTGCAACAGCGTTTTCGGCACGCGATCCATCTCGAGTGGCGTCGACCCGAAGACGACGGGGGGCTTCGGTATCGCGATCGTGTCCGCGGCCGCAGCGACCTCGAGATTGCGACGTCGTTCCTGACGGACATGCGTAGCGCGCCCACCGCAGCCGAGTCCGCACTCTTCGAGCGCGCACTTGCTTCCGTGCAGCGCGAGGCCGAATCCACGCGCACACCGGCGAGCACCGTCGACCGCGGCGCTGCATGAGGCTGCACTCACTCGAGATCACCGCCTTCGGCCCCTTCGCGGGAACGGAGACGGTCGATTTCGACGCGCTGGGAGCCGACGGGTTGTTTCTGTTGCACGGCCAGACCGGAGCCGGGAAGACGACAGTGCTCGACGCCGTTGCCTTTGCGCTCTACGGCACCGTTCCCGGAGCGCGGCGGGAGGGCAAGAGGCTGCTGTCCGACCACGCCGCGACAGGTGCCGTCCCGCAGGTGACCCTCGAAGCAACGCTCGGTGGGCGACGAATCAGGATCGTGCGCAGTCCGGAGTTTCCGCGCCCCAAGCTCAGGACTGCAGGCACCACCAAGCAGCATGCCAAGGCGAGTCTCACGTGGCTCGATGGGCGTGGGCAGAACCTGACGCGGCTCAACGAGATCGGCGACGCGGTCAACGGGTTGCTCGGAATGAGTGCCGATCAGTTCTTTCAAGTGGTGTTGTTGCCGCAGGGCGAGTTCGCGAAGTTTCTGCGAGCAGACAGCGACGAGCGAGGAAACCTACTCGAAAGACTTTTCGACACAGGCAGATTCGGCGACGTGGAGGAATGGTTCGCTGAGCGGCGTCGAGAATTGGCCGCCGGTCTTGCCGACGCCGACCAGGCCATCGACATCATGCTGGGCAGAGTGTCCCAGGCCGCGGGCGTACCCGAGCCGTCCACCGACGACGCCGCGCCCGGTGAGCAGGCCCAGGATCCCCTCGAATGGGCGGCACGGGTTCTGGACGGTGCACGGCAGAACAGAACTCTCGCCCAGGGTCGTGCGGTGCTGGTCGACGCGGCGGCCGGGCGCGCGTCCGCCGCGCTGGCCGAGGCCACCAGCGCCCTGGACCTGCAGCGCCGACGCGCCATCGCCGAAGAGCAACTCGCGCAGTACCGGGACGGCGAAGCCGCCCGAGCAGCGCGACGCGCGGAACTGGCCGACTCTGCGGCTGCGGGTCCCATCGCCGACGCCGTCGCCGATCTGCGCCTTGCCGCCACCACCGCAGATGCGGCCACGACAGCGCTGACCGCCGCGGAACAGGCACTGCCCACGTCCGCAGAGGGCAGGCGCTTCCACGACGCACTGCAGTGGCCGCCGCTACGAACCGATCCGGCCGACGAGCGAGCAGTGGTTGCCGAGTTCGTGCGAGCATGGACCACCGATGTCGCACGGCTGCAGTCGCTGCTCGGAACAGCCCGTGAGGCCGACCGGCTGGACGCCGAGCTCGCAGAACAGCGCAGACAGCGTGCCGAGACCGTTGCTGCCATCGAACGCACGACGACGAAACAGGCGACACTTCCCGAGACCCTCGCCGCTGTGGAAGCGCGGGTGGCCCGCGCAGCCGCGGCCGCTGCCGAGCTTCCGGGACTGGACGAGCGGTGCGCCCGCGCTCAGGCGGCCGCTGAGTCTGCCCTCGAATTGGTGCGGACCCGAGCCGTTCTCGTCGAGGCAGAACGCGTCAGGGACCGTGCCGCAACCGCGCGCAACAGCGCCTGGGAACACTTGCTGGAGCTGCGCGAACGCCGCATCGACGGCATGGCCGCAGAGCTGGCGGCCCGCCTCGAGCCCGGTGCGCCCTGTGTCGTCTGCGGGTCGGCCGAGCATCCGAATCCGGCGGCTGCCGCCACGTCGACGGTCACGAAAGCGCAGGAGGACAAGGCCGCTGCCGCGGAGCGAAAGTGCGCTGCCGAGCTGGAACGGTCGATCGCGGCCGTCGCCGACGCCAGTCGTGCGGTCGATCTGCTGCACGACCGGACGGGCGGAGCCTCCGCCGCGGAGCTTGCTCACACCCTCGATGCGGCGACGACTGCCGTCCGAGACGCCCGAGCGAGGGCCGCCGACCTCGACCCGGCGACGACCGAGCTGCGCCGGCTGCGCGCCGAGTCGGATGCGCTGGCGGTCACGCTGCAGGATCTCGTCGCCAGGCGCAGCGCGCTCGACGAACGTATCGCAGCCACCGAGCGATCGGTGGCGCAGATGCGAGCGTCGGTAGCCAAGGAAATTGCCGAAGGCGCATCGTTGACCGAGCGAATTGCCCAGTGCGAGAAGCTGATCGACGGTGCCCGCCGACTGCAGGAAGCGCGAATCGCCTGGCTCGACGCCAGCGAGCAGCACGCCGCGCTGCGCGGCGAACTGGATCGACGGGTATCGGCATCGAACTTCGATTCCGCCGATGCAGCAGCAGATGCCGTTCTCACCAAGGACCGCGTCGAGCAGATCGAGACCGAACTTCGACTCGCGGAGGAGCGTCGCGCACACGCCGAACACGTGCTGCTCGAACCCGGCATCGTCGCCCAGAGCGGGCAACCGCCGATCGACCTGGGTCCGCTGCGTGCCCGGTTCGCCGAATTGGACGGCGAGGCGAAGGTTGCCGCGGGGGAGGTGGCCGAGTGTCGCCGACGCGCGGACGAGCTCGAGCGGTTGATCGCCGAACTGTTCGTCGCGGCTGCGGCCATCGCGCCGCAGCGCGCCGAGTTCGACGAGCTCGCCAACTTGGCGGATGTGGTCGCCGGGCGTGGGCAGAATGCACGCAAGATGTCGCTGCGGTCCTACGTGCTTGCGTCCCGTCTCGAGGACGTCGCCGAGTCGGCATCGGCACGCTTGCGTCGGATGTCCTCGGGTCGATACGAATTCGTGCACTCCGACGAGGCCGGCCTTCGCGGAAAACGGGGTGGACTCGGTCTCGACATCCGCGACGACTACACCGGTGTGGTGCGTTCGGCCAAGACGTTGTCGGGCGGCGAGGCGTTTCTGGCGTCGCTCTCGCTCGCGCTGGGTCTCGCCGATGTCGTGGCCGCCGAATCCGGCGGGGTCGTTCTCGATACCATGTTCATCGACGAGGGGTTCGGCACGCTGGATGCGGACACGCTGGAATCGGTGATGGCCGTGCTCGACGAATTACGTGCGGGCGGCCGCGTCGTCGGAGTCGTCAGTCACGTCGACGAAATGCGTCAGCGCATTCCGAGCCGCCTCTACGTCAAGCGTGGACGCGCGGGCTCGACACTGCAGGTCGTTGCGTCCTGATCGGAGCTACTTCTTCTCCGTCGCAGCCTTCTCGTCTTCGTCCTCATCTTCGAGGCCGGCCTGTTCGTCGGTCAGTCCCTCGGGTGCGGGGATCTGATCCTCGAGCTCGTCCTGATCGGGCTCGTTCGATCGCTCGTCGATCTGTTCGGAGACGTAGCGAATCAGCACAGCAGCCACCGCGGCAGCGGGCACTGCGAGGAACGCGCCGATGATCCCGAACAGCGAGCTGCCTCCGGTGACGGCCAGCAGCACGATCGCTGGATGCAGATTCATGCTGCGGCTCTGCAGGATCGGCTGCAGCACGTTGCCTTCGAGCTGCTGCACCGCGAGGATGATCGCGAGCACGATCAACGCGGTCGTCAGACCGTTGGCCACCAATGCGACGAGCACAGCGAGAGCGCCCGCGACGAACGCACCGACGATGGGGATGAAGCCACCGAGGAACGTCAGGGTGGCGAGCACCAATGCCAGCGGGACACCGAGGATCACCAATCCGAGCCCGATGAAGAACGCGTCGATGAAGCTGACGATGGCCTGGGTCCGGATGAAACCGCCTAGCGTCACCCACATGCGGGAGAGGACTTCGCCGAGATGGCGTCCCGCGCGGCCGCCGGAGAATCCGTGCAGCCACGGCAGGAACTTCGGGCCGTCCTTGACGAAGAAGAACGACAGCACGAGCACCAGGGCAAGGGTCACAAGGATGGAACCGGCTGCCGAGACGCCGCTGAACACGCCGGTCGCGATGACGTCGCCGCTGTCTTGCAGCCGCGAGACGATGGCCGATACCGCATTGTCGATCTGGTCGTCGCCGATGTTGAGCGGCGGTCCCTTGAGCCAGTCCTGCACCTGACCGATGCCGCCCGACGCCTGATCGACCAACTCGGGCGCCTGCTCGGCCACCGACGGAATGATCAGCGTGATGACCCCGCCGATCACGACGAAGAACACCACGAGCGACACGGACGATGCCAGCGCAGGCGGAAAGCCAAGGCGCATCATCAATTTCGCCGGTGGCCACAGAACCGTGGCCACGATCACCGCGAGTAGAACCGGTAGCAGAATCACCCAGAGATGACCGATCAGCCAACCGAATACCCACGCGCCGGCCGCGATGGAGATCAGGATGAGCGACCATTTCGCCAGCCAGAGGCCACCGGTTCCGATGAGGTCCCCGCGATCTCGTCCGGACTTCGCGGGCTTCGCAGTACTGCCGGGAACTGCCGATTCGGTCACGGTGGGTCCTCACATTCGGCGGGTGGCGGTTCGTGAAGAACCTTAACGTCCCACTCCGACGCGGTGTCGGTCAGAGCGCCTCGTGGGCCAACAGCCACTTCTTCGTCGGCAGTCCCCAACGGAATCCGCCGAGTGCACCGCCGATCCGAACCACTCGGTGGCACGGTACGAACAGGGCGGCGGCATTGCGCGCGCACGCCGACGCGGCACCGCGAATCGCCGTCGGCCGTCCGGACAATTCCGCGAACGCGGAGTACGTCACCGGCGCTCCGGGTTCGACAGTGCGCAGCACGTCCCAGGCGTGCATCAGGAATTCGCCCGATCGCTGTGCGACGTCGATGTCGTCGATGCGGTCGACGTCGCCGCGGTGGTAGGAGTCGACAGCTGCGGTGACGGCACCGAGGTCGGTGGCCGAGCGGACATCGGTGGGTCGCAACGTCGGATGGATCAACACTCGGAGTTCCTCGACGTCGGCGGTCCAGCCCGACGCCAGCACGCGCTGATCGGCGTCGACGATGGTGGTGAACGGACCGATAGGGGTGTCCTGCGTTGCGGAGGTGGCCATCATGCCTGCCTTCTTTCCAGTGCGGTGATCCACAGGTGCATCGAAACGTAGGAACGCCACGGTGCCCAGCGTTGGGAGTTCTTCAACGAAATGTCCAGCGCCTGCGCGCCTTGGCGGACAACGAGATCGGTGTCGAGCAGAACGTCGGGGTCGCCCAGCAGTCGCATGACGACATAGCGGGCCGTCCACGGCCCGATTCCCTTGAGCGCGAGCAGTTCTCGTTCCAGATCGGGACCCTCCCGCGCGGGGTGCAATGTCACCGTTCCCGACGCGATGGCGTCGGCGACGCGGATGACGGTCTGGACCCGAGCCGCCGGGCCGGTGAGGACCTCGCGGCCGCGTTCGGCGATGACGGCAGCGTCGGGGAACAGCCGTCCGACGCGTCCTTCGCCGAAATCCAGTGGTGCCCCGAGCGCGTCGACGAGCCTGGCGGTGTGGGTGGCCGCTGCCTTCAGCGAGATCTGTTGCCCGATGACGGTGCGCAGCAACATCTCCGCCCCGTCGACGACCCCGAGGGCCCTGATACCCGGATGGGCGTCGACGCTCGGCGCGAGTTGGGGGTCGGCGCGTAGGGCTTCGTCGACGGCAAGCGGATCGGCGTCGAGATCGAGCAGGTGTCGAATCCTGGCCACGGCTGGGGCGAGATCGCGCATGTCCTGCAGAGTCAGTGCGGCGCTGACGAATCCGTCCAGGATGCGCAGTGCCACCAGTCCGGCAGCGTGCGGTAACTGCAGTGAACGCACGTATTCGCCGTCGTCGGAAAACGATTCGATGCCCTCGACCACGTGGCCTCGGAGAAACCACTCGACCCAGCCGCGGTCCAGCGGCGGGCGGTACGGCAGGCGCAACGTGACGGTGCCACCCGCAGTAGGTACGGCCGAGCGGTGCGCTTCTCGCCGCAGGGTCGTCGGATCGACCGCGAAGACCTCTTTGACGGTGTCGTTGAACTGGCGGACGCTCGAGAAGCCGGCGGCGAAGGCGATGTCGGCCATCGACATGTCGGTGGTCTGGATCAACGTGCGGGCGGTATGCGCGCGATGGGCGCGAGCCAACGCAAGCGGCCCGGCACCCACTTCTGCCGTCAGAACGCGGGTCAATTGCCGGCTCGAATAGCCGAGGGTGCTGGCGAGGCCGTCGACGCCCCCGCGCTCGACGGCTCCGTCGGAGATCAGCCGCATCGCACGAGAACTGAGATCCGAGTGGATGTTCCATCGTGGGGAGCCGGGAGTGGCGTCGGGCTGGCAACGGCGGCAGGCGCGGTAGCCGGATTGTTGGGCCGCTGCTGCCGTGGCCAAAAACGAGACGTTGCCGGGCTTGGGGGTGCGCGCCGGGCAGGAAGGTCGACAGTAGATGCCGGTGGTGGAGACGGCGGTGAAGAACTGGCCGTCGAACCGTGCGTCACGCGAGGAGACCGCGCGATAACACCGATCGAAGTCCAGTTCTTGCACCTGCCGTTCGCTGCTCATGCTCCTACTGTGTCAGCGCGATCCCGCCAGTGCTAGCGGAAATCGGACAGCACCGTGTCAGCAGCATCGAGCCCCTGGGTTTCGGTCCGCTTCCGCGTGCCGGTCCTTCCAGTACTGCCGCACGGTCGGTGGCTCCTGGCCCGGGTGGTGCCGGGCCAGATGCGCGACGTAGCGGTCGTAATCGTGATCACCCATCACCGAGGTGATCCACCACCACAGCCCGCGCATCTAGTGCGCCGACCCGGGGCGTCGGACGGTGCCCGCATCGATCAGTTCGTCCCACTCGGCCTGGATCTGCTTCTCGGCGGGGGTGAGGACGAATCCGGCAGGACCGAAGATCTTCGATGGCACCTCCGGCTCCTCGTTGTCCGGCAGATCAGCTCCGCGAACGGCTCTGACGCACACGATGACTCCGGCGATGACGACGACCAGGACGAGTACCGCGAAGATGATCGAGAGGGTGCCCTGGATGAACGTGTTGCGAATGACCGCGTCGATGGCCTCGGGGGTCTTTGCGCTGCCGAAGCTGCTCAGGCCCTGCTCCTTTGCGTCACGGAACTGCGAATGCTGCGTCCAGTAACCGATGGCCGGGGTGGAGGAGAAGATCTTCTGGTACGAGGCCGTCATCGTGACGATGAGGTCCCAGGCAAGCGGAATGCCGGGGATCCAGGCCCATTTGTAGAGACCTCGTTTGACGACGATCACCATGACCACCGTCAGGGCGATGGCGGCGAGCAACTGATTGGCAATACCGAACAGCGGGAACAGGGTGTTGATGCCGCCGAGCGGGTCGGTGACTCCCATGAGAAGGATTGCGCCCCAGGCTGCGACGACGATCAGCGAGCAGATCCATGCTCCGGGACGCCACGACGGGTCCTTGAACTTCTTGGCCGAGGCTCCGGGCAGGTTGCCGATGCTGTCGGAGAGCATGAAGCGTGCGACGCGGGTGCCGGCATCGACCGTGGTGAGGATGAACAGTGCCTCGAACATGATCGCGAAGTGGTACCAGAACGACTTGAGCGATTCTCCGCCGAACACCTGGTGCAGAACCTCGGACATACCGAACGCCAGCGTCGGAGCGCCGCCGGTACGGGAGATGATCGACTCCTCGCCCACATCGGCTGCGGCCTGGCTCAATTCGCCGGCCGAGATGTCTCCGCCGCTCAATCCCAAACCGTTGACGTACTCCGCCGCGGTCTCGGGAGTACCGCCGGTCAGCGTCGCCGGTGCGTTCAGCGCGAAGTAGATGTGCTGATCGAGAACGCAGGCGGTGATGAGCGCCATGATGGCGACGAACGACTCGGTGAGCATGCCGCCGTAGCCGATCATGCGCATCTGCTTTTCCTTCTCGAGCAACTTCGGCGTGGTGCCGGAGGAGATCAGAGCGTGGAAGCCCGACAGCGCGCCGCAGGCGATGGTGATGAACAAGAACGGGAACAGCGATCCTGCGAATGCCGGTCCGTTGCCCTCGGTGGCGAAGGTGGTCATCGCGGGCATCTGAATCTCTGGACGGGCGATGAGAATGCCGACGGCCAGCAGCGCGATGGTGCCGACCTTCATGAACGTCGACAGATAGTCGCGCGGGGCGAGCAGCAGCCACACCGGCAGGATGCAGGCCAGCAGACCGTAGCCGATGAGCAGCCAGGCGACCGTCACCTTGGAGAGCGTGAACCAGTCTGTGCCCCATTCGGTTTCGGCGACCCAGCCGCCGGCGACGATGGCGAGCAGAAGCAGGACGACACCGATGAGCGAGACCTCGGTGACGTTGCCCGGCCGCAGGTAGCGCAGGTACACACCCATGAACAGGGCGATGGGGATGGTCAGCGCGATGGAGAACACGCCCCACGGACTTTCGGCGAGCGCGTTGACGACGACGAGAGCAAGAACCGCGATCAAGATGATCATGATGACGAACACCGCGATCAGCGCGGCGGTTCCGCCGACTACTCCGAGTTCGTCACGGGCCATCTGGCCGAGGCTGCGGCCGTTGCGGCGCGTCGAGATCCACAGCACCAGGAAATCCTGGACGGCTCCGGCGAACACGACGCCGATGATGATCCACATGGTGCCGGGCAGGTAGCCCATCTGGGCCGCCAGAACCGGTCCGACGAGGGGGCCCGCTCCCGCGATTGCGGCGAAGTGATGGCCGAACAACACCCGACGGTCCGTCGGCATGTAGTCCTTGCCGTTCTCCAAGATCTCGGCGGGCGTGGCTCGGTCGTCGCGAGGAAAGACGATCTTGCGTTCGATCAGTCTGGCGTAGAAGCGAAACGCGAAGATGTAGGTACACACCGCGGCGATGACGAACCAGACTGCGTTGGGATTCTCGCCGCGGACGATGGCGATGATCGTCCAGGCGACGCCGCCGAGCAGGCCGATAACGACGAGTATCAGACGCTTGATCGGCGTCATGGGATGGGAATCGACGACTCCGACAGGTGGTAGGTCGGGGTCTGTCTTCAGCAATTCGACGTGTGGATCGTCGGCCGCTTTCAGTGACATGTGTGGGGTCTCCATGGTCGCAGGTGTGACTGCGATCACCCTATGCGTGACGCACTTGCACGTCCTCGAATCGACACTTCGCGATGCGCCCGGCGGTCACTCGTGTGCGCCGAGTGGCGGCGGCCTGGAACCGGATGGTGCTGGGCTGCGTCGTACCGGGTGTCATCACTTCATTCATCGGGGGGAACACCACATGTCGGGACCGTACGAGCAAACTCATCAGCAGAACTTTCCCGCGGCGCAGCCCTTCGCGCCGGTGCTTCCGGCGTCGAACGCAGGGTGGGCAGTGGTGGCAGTCATCTTCTTCTGGCCGCTGGCCATCCCCGCGTTCAATCATGCGTTGAAGGTCCATCCACTGTGGTCGATGGGCGATGTCCAAGGCGCGCAATACTCGTCGCAGCGCGCGGCGTTCTTCGGCAAGCTGTCCCTCATCATCTTCGGCGTCTTCATCGTTCTCTACCTGGCGTTCATCGGCTTGGTCGTCTCGAACATGTGACGGGTCGACGGCGGTGTGCTCACCCGCGGGTGACCGAAATACCGCCGTCGACGTAGAGCGTGGTTCCGTGCACCATCGCGGCATCGTCCGAGACCAGGAACAGCACACCGTCGGCAATGTTCTGCGGCAACAGCACTGTGCCTGCCGGGGTTCCGGCCGTCATGGCGTCGAGTACCTGGCGTGCATCCTCGTTGCCCGGAGTCAGAGTGGCTCCGGGCGCGAGGGCGTTCACTCGCACACCGCGTGGGCCGAACTCGGCGGCCCAGCTACGAGTGAGCTGCTCGTCGGCGGCTTTGGTGGCGGAGTACATCGCAGCGAACGGACTGCCCATCGTGGCCATCCACGACCCGATGTTCACGATGACTCCGCTGCCGCGCTCGGCCATGGCCGGTGCGAGCTCACCGACGAGCACGTGCGGTGCTCGGACGTTGACGGCAAGCATGGCGTCGAGCTGGTCGTCGGGAAGATCGGCTGTCGCGGTGGCCGGATAGATACCGGCGTTGTTGACGAGAATGTCGACGCGGCCGCCGAGGGCGTCGGTAGTGCGGGCGGCGAACTCGCGAAGCTCGTCGTAGCTGGCCGAGAGATCGACGTCGACGAATGCCGCTGTGCCGCCGGCTTCCGAGATGCGGGCCGCCAGGGCTTTGCCGCGCTCGGCGTCGCGGCCGCTGACGACCACCTTTGCCCCGTGGGCGGCGAGGGTGAGCGCGATGGCAGCACCGATCCCACTGGTCGATCCGGTGACGACGGCGGTGCGTCCATGGAGTTGTGCGGAACTGGAAGATGTCATGACGCCATGTCTACGGTCGCCGAATCGAGCGGACCAGGCGTCGTTCGACCTAGGTCTGTCATGACCAGGTTGGCCATCGCTCGCGTGGCTACTGTGGATTTTGTGAACAACGACAGGTCGGCGCTGAGCGCATTTCTGCGTGATCGACGCGACCGCATCACTCCCGCCGAGGCGGGAGTACCGACCTATCCCGGTGCGCGACGGGTCCCGGGCCTGCGGCGCGAAGAGCTCGCAGCGCTGGCCGGAGTGAGTCCGGATTACTACAGCAAGCTCGAACAGGGTCGCCAGGCCAACGTCTCACCCGAGGTGCTGCGGGCAATTGCTCGGGCGTTGAAACTCGACCGGGTGGAGTCCGCGCATCTGCTCGATCTCGCATCCCCAGCCGGTCCCGTTTCCAACGCCTCGGAGCGACCGGATCCGGGATTACTCCAGGTGATGCGGGCGCTCGATCACGTGCCGGTGCTATTGCTCGGGCGCTCGGGAACCATCTTGGCCAGCAATGCGCTGGTTCGTGCGGTGTTGAGTCTGCAGTCGTCCGCCGGGGATTCGCTGTTCCACTATCTATTTCGCAATCCCATCGCGCGGGAGCGAATCGTCAACTGGTCGCAGTTCGCGGCGGCCTCGGTTGCCGCGCTGCGCAGAGAGCTTGCCCGACGGCCAGGGGATTCGGAGTTGACTGCGCTGATCGACGAATTGCGTTCGACCGAGCCTTTTTTCGAGCAATGGTGGAGCGATCACGAGGTCGCCGAATTCGCGGGTGCAACCAAGATCATCCAGCACCCGGCGGCGGGCACCCTGCAATTCGGAATCGAGTTTCTGACCTCGCCGAGCGCACAGGATCAAAGTCTGATCGTCTACACGGTCGAGGAGAATTCCAGTACGGCACACGTCCTGCCGATCCTGGCCAGCTGGGACCCGAATTCGGCGATCACCACATGACCGGCATGGCCGATCACGCCGTCGAGTAGGCGCTGGCCGGGCACTGTTCGAGCTGGTCGTGTCGTCAAAGTAGACTCCATAGACCGTGAGCCTCACCCTCGGAATCGTCGGACTGCCCAACGTCGGCAAGTCCACCCTCTTCAATGCACTGACCAACAACGATGTGCTGGCCGCGAACTATCCGTTCGCGACCATCGAGCCCAACGTCGGCGTGGTCGCGCTGCCGGATCCCCGGCTCGAGAAGCTGGCCGAGGTGTTCGGTTCGGAGAAGCTCGTGCCTGCGCTGGTGTCGTTCGTCGACATCGCCGGCATCGTCAAGGGTGCGTCGGAGGGTGCCGGCCTGGGCAACAAGTTCCTCGCCAACATCCGTGAGGCCGACGCCATCTGTCAGGTCGTGCGCGTGTTCGCCGACGATGACGTGGTGCACGTCGACGGTCGCGTCGACCCCACCGCGGATATCGAGGTCATCGAGACCGAACTCGCGATCGCCGATCTGCAGACCCTCGAGAAGGCGATCCCGCGCCTCGAGAAAGAGGTGCGGATCAAGAAGGACCGCAAGCCGGCGCTCGACGCGGCTCTGGCTGCGCAGGCTGTGCTGAACGACGGCAAGACGCTGTTCTCGGCGAAGGCCAAGCTCGACTTCGAGCTGCTCGGTGAATTCCAGCTGCTCACAACCAAGCCGTTCCTGTACGTGTTCAACGCCGACGAGTCGGTGCTGACCGACGACGCGAAGATCGGCGAACTGGCTCGCCTGGTCGCTCCAGCAGATGCGGTGTTCCTCGACGCGAAGATCGAGTCGGAACTGCTCGAACTCGACAAGGAATCAGCAGCAGAACTGCTCGAATCCGTCGGTCAGACCGAGCCCGGCCTCGACGCGTTGGCGCGCGCCGGCTTCCACACCCTGGGCTTGCAGACCTACCTCACCGCAGGCCCGAAAGAGGCTCG
>NZ_NOZE01000032.1:0-57134 GCF_002259025.1 Rhodococcus sp. 05-2255-1e
ATCCATCTTCGCCACGAGACGTCCGTTGAGGGTTTTCGAGGCGAAGAGTTCGTTGCGGTCGGTGTCTTCCGGTAGTGGCTTGTTGCCGCCGTAGGTGTCCTCGAGTTTGGTGATCGCTTCTCGGATGATGTCGGTGCGTGCGCCGGGTCCGGTTGCGGCGGTGATCATGGCTTTGCGGGCGATGTCGCGACCCTCTTGCGGGAGGTTCTTCGGTGGTGTTTCGGCGAAGGTGAGAATCAGGGCGGCGTGGTCGACGGACATGACGCCGGTGTTCACGGCGTCGGCGATGTCGGGGAAGTTCTTCAACCCGCGAGCGAGGGCCACGATCTTGTTCGCTTTGCTCGGGGTGAGGAGGGTGGTGGAGGTCAGCCAGCCTGCGGGTCCGGGGAAGCCGAGCTTCTCTCGGCTCACGCGGGTGTCGATGTCGGCGACCAGAGCAATCCGCCGGGCCTCCAACAGTTGGATCGTGTGGGAGACATCAGCAACGTCGGCGAGGAGTTCGCTCTCGCTCAGTTGCCAGATCTCCGTTGTCATGAACCAAGTGTATCGAACGTGTGTTCGATGCGCAATGATGGTGCAATCGAAAACTATTGCTGTGCATGAGGATTCGCGAACCGGAACCTGTCGGTGGTACATGCTAAGAGGGATGACCTACTGCACGAGGGTCCCCTGGTGATACAGAATCGTCCACTCCCCTGCCCGTCGCTGCCAGAGTGTCGCTCGCCGGGTGCGTCTGTCCATCTGCAGCAGCGAGTACGTCAACAGATACGTGTCCGAGGCGGTCTCACGGACCTCGAATTCACTGGCTTCCCAGTCGATATCGCGGTCGCCGAACGGGTCCTCCCGATAGCGCTTTTCGAGAACGGCCCACACCTCGTCACGGTCGTATCGGGTACCGGACGCACCGACCTCCCAGAAATCGACATCGGTCAGACGATCGAAATCGTCACGCGTGATGCCGTACTCACGGCGGTGAAAGATCGGTTCCCGCCGTTCGAGCTCCGCGAGCACGGATCGCACGTCGCCCACCGATCTGCCTGCGGCAGCGTCAGCCGATGGTTCCGAGCGAAGCCAGGGTCTTCACCACGGCGCGCGCGGCCTCGGCACCCTTGGTTTCGAGGTGCGCGGCGAAGAAGGCGGTGTGATCGGCGTGTTCGTGGAAGTGATGAGGAGTCAGAACCACCGAGAACACGGGGACGTCGGTGTCGAGCTGCACCCGCATCAGCCCGTCGATCACCGCCGTTTCGACGAAGTCGTGTCGGTAGATTCCGCCGTCCACGACGAGCGCTGCGGCGACGATCGCCGCATACTTTCCGGTTCTGGCGAGCCGCTGCGCGTGCAGCGGGATCTCGAATGCTCCAGGCACCTCGAAGACGTCGACCGCGGTGTCGGCATGGCCCAACTGCTCGAGTTCGGCGGAGAAACCCACCCGCGCACAATCGACGATGTCCAGGTGCCAGGCGGCATGGACGAAGGCAATGGATCCGGCGAGTGGAGTGGTCATGGATGCGATGCTAGCGGTATCGCTCGTCGAGCAAGTCGAGTGTTGCGCCATCGAATTCGCCGGAGAAATACTTCTGCAACACTTCGACGAAAACGGACTGCCCCTTGGTAGCTTCGGCGAAAAGCGTCATGGACGAGTGCAGCTTTAGATTGTCCGGGTAACCGAAGATCTCGTCGACCGTGCTGCCCTCGACCGCAAGAGTGAGCTGCGCGGCTTTCTTCAGGCGTGGCCCGAGAACTTCGTGGGACAGGTACAGCTCGGCCTCGGTCAGGTCTGCGATGCCGAAGTGCTGAGCGGTGGCACTGCGGCCCAGGCCGGCCAACTGCGGAAACACGAACCACATCCAGTGAGTCTGTTTCCGGCCTGCCTTCAACTCCTTGACCACGACGTTCCAGACGGGATCCTGGGCGTCGACGAAGCGTTGCAGGTCGTATTCGGTCATACCGACAACTTAGCGACACAGGAGTGGAGCCCGCGGAATGACCCGATGGCGGGAGTGGAGCCCGCGGAATGACCCGATGGCGGGAGTGGAGCCCGCGGAATGACCCGATGGCGGGAGTGGAGCCCGCGGAATGACCCGAGGGTGGGAGTGGAGCCTGCGGAATGACCCGGACGGGCGGGAGTGGAGCCCGCGGAACGCTGTCGGCTAAGTGAATCCGCGGAGCAGGGTGTCGACCGTGGCGTCGAGCAGGTCATCGGCAGGCATGCCGTCGAGGAGGTCGCCAACGGTGAGCACGGCGAGTCCGTGGACGCTCGCGAACGCGACGCGGGCGAGGACGGCAGGCGATGCTTCGGTGATGACTCCCGCGTCCATCGCAGCGTGCAGCAAGGATTCCGTCGCCGCCATGCTTTCGTGCGCAACGTCTTTGAGTTGTTCGCTGGCCTCGGGGTGATGCTTGGTGCTGTACATGACGTCCAAGAGCTGCGGGTGTTCGACGGCAAAACCCAGGTAGGCGCGGGCGACACCACGAAACTTGGCCAGCAGCTCTCCTGGACCGGTGGCCGCGTCGACCATTCGCCGATTCATTTCCTGAAAGCCGTGCAGCGCCAACGCATCCAGCAGTGCTTGCTTGTCGCGGAAGTGGCGCGCAGGGGCTGCGTGACTGACACCCACGTCTCGGGCCAACTGCCGCAGCGACAGCGCATCTACGCCGTCGCGGGCGATGCTCTGCTCGGCCTCCTCCAGGAGCACCGCGCGCAGATCACCGTGGTGGTAGCGCTCCGTTGCCATGGACTCACCCTAGGCGATGTTGGCGTTGACAACAATGCTGACAGTGCCTACATTTGCTCGCATGACATCCACAGCACTCATCACCGGGGCGAGCTCCGGCCTCGGCGAGGAATTCGCCCATCGCTTTGCCGCACGCGGCGAAAACGTCGTCCTCGTGGCACGACGGGCGGACCGACTCGAGACGCTTGCCCGCCGCATCGAAGCAGACCATGGCGTCACCGCGACCGCCGTCGCCATGGACCTGGGCGTACCGGGCATCGGCGAGTCACTACGAAAGAACTTGGCCGACAAAGGGATAACACCCACGACGCTGATCAACAATGCAGGATTCGGGACCCACGGGCGCTTTCGCGACGAGGATCCGGCGCGGGTGGCGTCGGAAATCGCATTGAACGTCAGTGCGCTGGTGGATCTGACACATGCGTTTCTGCCGAATCTGACCGGCGCGTTGATCAACATCGCGAGTACCGCTGCGTACCAGCCCACTCCGAACATGGCGGTCTACGGGGCGACGAAGGCCTTCGTACTGAACTTCACCGAGGCGCTCGCCTACGAGTACCGCACGTCACCGCTGAAGATCCTCGCTCTCTCCCCCGGCCCGACGCGCACCGAGTTCTTCGACGTCGTCGGATCCGAGGATGCCGCAGTGGGCAACTTCCAGACCTCCGAGCAGGTGGTCTCGACGGCTATGCGCGCCTTGGATTCTCGCCGTACCCCTGCCAGCGTCGTGTCCGGTCTGTCCAACAAGATCAGCGCCGGCAGTGTGCGTCTCGCGCCACGATCGTTGGCCACGATAATCAGCGGTCGCCTACTGAAGGCCTGACCCCTAACCCCGCATTCGACGCGAATCGATCACTCCCGTGTCGAATCCGGCCAAGTGCAGCCCGCCGTGGAAGCGGGCGTGTTCGATCTTGAGGCACCGGTCCATGACGACGTTCAATCCGGCTGCCTCGGCGTCGTGGGCCACCTGCTCGTGCCACAACCCGAGCTGCAACCAGATCGTCTTCGCCTGCGCAGCAATGGTTTCGCTCAACACCTCCGGGAGATCGTCGTACTTGCGAAAGACGTCGACCAGGTCCGGACTCTTCGGTAGATCCGCGAGAGTCGGATAGACGGTCGTTCCTTCGATGTCCGAGACCGTCGGATTGACGAGAAATATTTCGTAGTTGCTTGTCGAGGACAGATACCGATTGACGAAATAGCTTGCTCGCGACGGGTTCTTGGACGCACCGACGATCGCGACGGTTTTCGTCTCACGCAAGATCCGCTGACGGTCCTGAGCGGAGGGTCCCTGCCAGGTTCGTTCGCTCATGACCGCGCCTTCCCGGTTGCCAGCGTCAAGGCCTGATCGAGATCCCACAGCAGGTCCTCACCGTCTTCGAGGCCGACACTGATCCGAATGAGTTCGGGCCCCACCCCCGCGCCGGCCAGTTGATCATCGCTGAGCTGTCGGTGGGTGGTGCTGGCCGGGTGGATGACCAGGGTGCGTACGTCGCCGATGTTCGCGACGTGGCTGGCCACCTGGACGCTCTCGACAAACGTACGGCCGGCGTCCCGACCACCTTCGATGCCGAATGCGAACACCGCGCCCGGACCCGAGGGCAGATATTTCGCGGCGCGATCGTGGTGCGAATGACTCTGCAACCCAGCCCATCTCACGTACTCGATGCGTGGGTCCGACTCGAGCCACTCGGCGACGACGCGCGCATTGGCCACGTGCGCGTCCATGCGCTGCGGCAACGTCTCGACGCCCTGGATCAGCGTGAAGGCAGAGTGCGGAGCCAGTGCTGCACCGATGTCGCGCAGTTGCTCACTGCGCAGTTTGGTGAGAAATCCGTACTCCCCGAAGTTGCCCCACCACGACAGGCCCCCGTACGAGGCCACCGGCTCGGTCATCTGCGGGAACTTGCCTCGGCCCCAATCGAATCGACCGGACTCCACCACGACGCCGCCGAGCGTGGAGCCGTGACCGCCGAGGAACTTCGTTGCCGAGTGGATGACGAGGTCGGCTCCGAACTCGATCGGCCGGCTCAACCACGGTGTCGCCATCGTCGCGTCGACCACCAGCGGGATCCCATGATCGTGCGCGACCGCGGCGAGACCCTCGAGATCGGCGATCTCACCGGAGGGGTTCCCGATGACCTCCGCGTAGATCAACTTGGTCGAATCTGTTACCGCCGCCGCATAATCGGCCGGGTCCGTGCCGGGAACGAAGGTGGTCTCGACGCCGAAGCGCCGCAGTGTGACGTCGAGTTGCGTCACGGTTCCGCCGTAGAGTCCGGCTGCCGCGACGATGTGATCACCGGTGCCGGCCAGCGCGGCGAACACCGCGAACTCGGCCGCGAGCCCGCTGGCGAACGCGACCGCTCCGATGCCGCCTTCGAGGCTCGCGATGCGCTCCTCGAAGGCGGCGACCGTCGGGTTACCGATGCGGCTGTAGACGTTGCCGTACTTCTGCAGAGCGAACAGATCCCCTGCGTCAGCAGAATCCTCGAACACGTAGCTCGCCGTTTGATAGATCGGCACCGCACGCGAACCGGTTGCCGAGTCGGGCCGCGCGCCGGCGTGAATTGCTCTGGTACGCAGGCCGAATGTTCGCTCGCTCATGACGTCAGGCCGTTTCGAGGACGGTGTGGATCGGCGTGGGGTTACGCGTGAGATCCAGTACCGGGCAGTGATCGTCCACGGCCTGCTGCAATTCCTCGTACCGCTCACGGGTCTCGGGCCCGGTGACCGTCACGACGACGCGCACCTCACCGAATCCCGGCCGCACGTCGTCGTCGAACCCGAAGAAGCCACGTACGTCGAGGTCGCCCTCGGCCTTCGCCTTGATGTCGTCGACGACGATACCGAGCTTCTCGGCCCAGACGCGGTAGGTGACCACCTGGCAGGACAGCAGCGACGCGAGGTAGTACTCCACGGGATTGGCGGCCGTGTTCTCTCCGCCGAGGGCCGGAGGCTCGTCGACCTCGACGCTGAACTTGCCGAGTGTGACGGTGCTGGCGACGGCATCGTGCGCGGTGGCGGAGGCACGGAATACAGCGTGAGCGTTCTTCGCGTCGGCCTGCACGGCGTCGTCGGTGGCAGCGATGACGCCGCCGAGATGGGAGACAGATGTGGTCATGAGTGATCCTGTTCGTCGAAAAAGGTTGCCGGAACGACCCGAGGAGCGCGTGGAGCTCGTCGGGGCTGGGTTCGATCGACAGTTACGAACAGGAAGAAGTGCAGACCAGGCACAGATCGATGGTGCGACGACGCACGAGCCTTCTGCCCGCGTCGGTCACATGTGTCTCGGTCACGGTGCCGACAATAGCCTAAGAGAACTGGTCTGCGCCGACGTCGGTTTCGTCGTCGGTGATCGCGGCGACGATCCGTGAGGCCACTGCCTCCGGCGTCAGGCCCTGCGGAAGTGTCGGTGCCTGCCCGGCGATCGGCCGCGTCGCCAGCCCCGTCTCGGTGTGCGGAGGCCGCACGTCGACGATACGGATCTTCGACTTCCGGGCCTCTGTGCGAACACTTTTCAGCAGCGCACTCGCCGCGGCCTTGCTCGCCGAGTAGGCACCCATGTTGGGCATCGGCTTGTCTGCGACCACCGCACTGATGTTGAGCACGAATCCACCCTGATCCAGAGTGGTCAGCGCTTCACGCATGATGCGCAGCGGTGCCAGGTAGTTGAGCAGCAGCAACTCGTCGACGGTGTCGTCGTCGACCTCGGTGACCGAGCCGAACGCCACGACACCGGCGGCGATCACGATCCCGTCGAGACCGCCGTTGTGTTCGACGGCCTCCGCGACTACCGAGCGAGCCGAATCCGGGAGCGTCAGATCGGCATTCACCGTGTGATGCTCCGCGGACTCGAGGCTGCGTCCGCTGATGGTCAGCCGCGCGCCGGCCTGGGCGAGTTGCTCGACGATCGGGCCGCCGAGCCCGCCACTGGCACCGAATACGAGAATGCGTGCGCCGTCGAGGTTCATGACTCGAAGCTAGCGCGTTGCACCCGACCCGCGCTCACAACGCGGAGTCAGCCGAGGAGCTTCTTCTGCACCTTGCCCATGGCATTGCGCGGGAGCGAGTCGACGACGCGAATCTCCCGGGGCCGCTTGTGGATCGACAGTTCGGTGGCCACCAGGTCGATGAGTACTCGATCCTCGACCTCAGTACCGACGACGAACGCCACGATGCGTTGACCCAGATCGTCGTCGGGCAGGCCGACGACAGCTACTTCGTCCACGCTCGGGTGCCCCAGCAGCACGGTCTCGATCTCCCCCGCGCCGACGCGATAGCCGCCGGACTTTATCAGGTCGGTCGAGGCTCGCCCGACGATGCGGTGGAACCCGTCGGGCTCGATGAGCGCGACGTCCCCGGTGTCGAACCACCCGTCCTCGGTGTAGGTCTTCGCCGTCGCCTCGGGATTGTTCAGGTAGCCGTCGAACAACATGGGGCAGCGGATCTGCAATGCGCCGATGGATTCGCCGTCGTGCGGCAGGATGTCGCCTTTCTCGCCCAGCAGTCGGGTTTCGACGCCTGCGACGGGCAGTCCCACCGATCCTGGCCGACGTTCACCGTCGGCGCGGGTGCTGATGGTGATGAGGGTTTCGCTCATGCCGTACCGCTCGATGGGAGCCTGACCGGTGAACTCACGCAGCTTCTCGAACACCGGAACCGGGAGCGGCGCACTGCCGGACACCAGTAGTCGGGCGTGGGACAGGGCGCGGGCGGACGTCTCATCCGCGGCGACGCGCGACCACACCGTCGGCACCCCGAAATACAGAGAACCCCGCGCTGCCGCATAGAGCTCGGGAGTCGGTTTGCCGGTGTGGATCAGCGGGCTGCCGACTCGCAGTGGGCCGAGCAACCCGAGAATCAGTCCGTGCACGTGAAACAGCGGAAGACCGTGCACCAGAGTGTCTTTCCACGTCCAGCTCCAGGCCTGCGCCAACGCGTCGAGCCCGGCCGCGATGGCGCTGCGAGAAATCAGCACACCTTTCGGTGGGCCTGTGGTGCCGGAGGTGTAGAGCACGAACGCGATCGACGACGGCTGCGGCTCAGGGTAGCTGTGCCACGACCGCGCATGCTGCCGCACCGGCAGAACCGTCAGACCCGCGGTGTCCGGCGGCGCTTCGCCGAGCCACGCCTGCGCACCCGAATCGCGGAGGATGTACTCACGTTCGGCCGAGCCGGCATCCGGTGGGACGGGAACAACGGTGACACCGGCAATCAACGCACCGACGACGGCGAGCACCGTTTTGACCGACGGCGTCGCGTGGATGGCGAGCCGATCTGCCCGGCCGATGCGCTCGGCTACGGAAGTCGCCGCTCCCAGGATGTCGGCACGAGAGAGCGAGATGCCGTCGATCGTGACGGCGTCGGGAATATCGTCTCCCCGCGCAACGGCGAGTGGGTTCAGTGAACGAAGCAGCACATGGCTACCGTACAGACATGGACGTGGACGGAATCGACACCGGCGACTACGCCGAGTACATGACGGTCGCCGCCGGTGACCTGCAGGCGGGTGTCTATCTGATCGGAACCGACGCCGAACAGGACGTCGATTCCGAAGACGACCTCGACCTGGACCTCGAGGACGAGGACTCCGACGACGAGGACATCGACCTCGCGCACGTCAGTGACGGAGCGCCGCGACTGGTCTACTCGGTGCAGTCCGACGATTTCTGGACGCGAGTGGAGTTGGCCGACCTCCGAGCGACTCAGCTCTACGAGGAGGCGCACGCGCGCAACCCCGAGGTCAACGCCGAACCGAAGCGGTTCACCACCGTCGAAGCCTTCGGCAGCAACGAATTGGTCTACATCCTGCGCATCAGGCGCGGCGGATGGGACGTCGGCGAGCCGGACCTCGACTGACGGTCCACCGCAACTAGGCCGAGGACGCCACCGTTCCGATTCCGAGGGCGACGAGGAATCCAGCGCTGATGCGGTCCAGCCAGTCGGTCACGGCCGGTTTACGCAGCAGCGTCACAGCGCGTGAGGCGAGAACTGAGAACACTCCCATCACCACGGCAGCGACAACCACCTCGACCAGACCGAGCGTCATGGCACCGGCGAACGTGACCACAGTGAGAAATTGCGGCACCACCGCTAGGTAGAACAGTCCGACCTTCGGGTTGAGCGCGCACGAGAGAACTCCGGCACCGAACGCCGACACCGCGGACGCAGCAACGGGCAGGAGCGGCTCGCCGTCCACCTTGTTCTTACGTCGCGCCCGGAAAGCCTTCACGCCCAGATACAGCAGATACAGCCCACCGAGAACCTTGACGACGCGGTATGCCGTCGCGGATTGCTCGACGATCGCCGCCAGCCCGACGGCGACCAGCACGGCCCAGAACAGTCCGCCGATCGCGACACCCATCGCTGCAGCGACGCCTGGCTTGAGGCCGCCGATGCTGTAGCGGAGCACCAGAAACGAATCCGGCCCGGGCAGAATCGCCAGCAGAAAGCACACACCGGCGAAGCTGAGCAGCAGGCTGAGGGTCATGGGTACATGAGAACACCCGCCCAGATCAGGGGCCAACTGAGCTCGGTGTCCACTATTCGTACCGAGAAGCGGGATCCCGTCGATCGGGCCGAATAGTGGACACTCAGCGCACCTCGAGCTCACACGCTTCAGCGGCGTCAGCGGGGCCGAAGCCAACTGAGCTCAGCGTCCACAATTCACATCGAGAAGCGGGATCCCGTCGATCGGGCCGAATTGTGGACACTCAGCGCACCACAACACTCAGCGGCACTGAAACACTCAGCGCACCAGGAAGCTCGGCTAACCGCGCAGGCGAGCCGCCGCAGCCTCGATACGTTCGTCCGTGGCCGTGAGTGCGATGCGGACGTGTTTGCCACCGTTCGGTCCGTAGAACTCTCCCGGTGCGGCGAGGATCCCGCGTTCGGCGAGCCAGTCGACGGTGTCGCGGCACGGCTCGTCGCGGGTGGCCCACAGGTAGAGCCCGGCCTCCGAGTGGTCGACGCGGAATCCGGCTGCCTCGACGGCAGACTTCAAAGTCGTTCGGCGAGCGCGGTATCGCTCTCGCTGGATGTTTTCGTGCTCGTCGTCGGCCAGGGCCGCGGTCATGGCGGCCTGAATGGGGAGCGGCACCATCATCCCTGCGTGCTTGCGAACCTCGAGCAATTCGGCGATCAGGGAAGCGTCGCCGGTGACGAAACCGGCGCGGTAGCTGGCCAGATTCGAGGTCTTCGAAAGTGAGTGCACAGCAAGCAGATTGGTGTGATCGCCGTCGCAGACGCGCGGGTCGAGCACCGAGACGGCGTCGGCTTCCCAGGTCAGCCCCAGGTAGCACTCGTCGGAGACGACGATGGCGTCGCGCTCGCGGGCCCACTCGACGACCTTGCGCAGGTGCTCGACTCCGAGCACCTTGCCGGTCGGGTTCGACGGCGAGTTGACGAAGATCAGCGAGGCGCGTTCAGGGCCGAGACGATTCAGTCCGTCTGCACGAAGAATTCGTGCACCGGCGAGCAGCGCACCCACTTCGTATGTGGGATACGCCAGTTCGGGGATGACGACCAGATCATCGGCACCCAGACCCAGCAGACTCGGCAACCAGGCGATCATTTCTTTGGTGCCGATGGCAGGAAGCACCGCGTCGGTCGAGATACCGGTGATCGAGTAGCGACGTTCGAGCGACGCTACCGCGGCCTCCCGCAGCGCGGCGGTACCGACGGTCGTCGGGTAACCGGGCTCGTCGGCCACCGAGTTCAACGCAACCCGAATTACCTCGGCGACCGGGTCGACGGGCGTGCCGACGGACAGATTCACGATGCCGTCCGGGTGCGCCGACGCCTTCTCCTTGGCAGCGGTCAGCGAGTCCCACGGAAAGTCGGGCAGCGTCGCTGCCACCGCTCTGCGTGCCAAGGCGTCAGTTCTCGCCCATGGGAGGCAGAGCCTTGATGAACGGCGGGTCGTAGTCGGTCTTGCCGAGTTTCGCTGCGCCACCCGGAGATCCGAGATCGTCGAAGAAATCGACGTTGGCGCTGACGTATGCACTCCACTGCTCGGGCACGTCGTCTTCGTAGAAGATGGCCTCGACGGGGCACACGGGTTCGCAGGCTCCGCAGTCGACGCATTCGTCGGGGTGGATGTACAGCATTCGGTTACCCTCGTAGATGCAATCCACCGGGCACTCTTCGATGCACGCTTTGTCCAGTACATCTACGCACGGTTCTGCAATCGAGTAGGTCACTGCTGCTCTCCCCTCCTTGTATAGATCGTGGGCGCTCTCGCGCCCTCAGCATCCTAGTATCGCGGTCCGAACCTGGGACAATCCGACCAGGGTGACCTCACCTGCTCCGGCCTGCTATCGCCGGAGCTGCTTCGCGGGCTGGGTCACCGATGCCGACGCCGTCTTGTGGGCGGCGAGCCACTTGCGTCCCTGCTTGGCAGCGCGCGACAGCGCGCCCCGCTCACCGAGATATCCGGCGACGCCACCGACGAGCGGGATGGCTCCGAGTACCCGATAGAACCCGCGTGGATGCGGGCGCTTCTCCAACTCGCCTGCCACGTCACGCAGCACGTTGGCGATCTGCCACATTCCGCGCAGCAGTGCGAACGGGCCGGATTTCGGCGATTCTTCCTCCTTCGCAGGAGCACTGTCGGCCAAGGATGTCAGGTCACGCTTGCACAGCACCGACCCGAGCAGCGCCACGTGCGTCTCGCGGTCGGTCACTCCGGATTCGCGAGCCACGGCGACGAGCACCATCGCCTGGTTGGCGAACCCGAGCAGATCCTGGATCGGCAAACGGTTGACCAGGATGCCGAAGACGCCGGGGAAGGCGACGGCGACAGTGTTGAGAGCTCCGATGCGATTGACCCACCACTGCGAACGAGCATCACTGTCGAGCTTCTCCCAGCCGGCGGTACCCGGGAAGTCGGTGGTGTCGAACGCCTTGGCCAGGAAGTCGATGACGTTGTCGAGGGTCGAATCGTCCGCGGAGGACTCGCGGAACGTCCGTCCTTTCAGTCCGATCGGGTCACGCGTGGCCAGGATGTCGAGCACGGGATGAATGATGGCGACGGCACTGCTCAGTACCGCGGCGACTCGACGGTCGTCCATGTCGGGCAAACTCCGTTTCGGGTAAAGACCTGTAGGTCAGATCAGGCCGGCGACCGACACCGCCGGTGCCGGGCCGTACGTGGTGGTGCGCTGACGAACCGGTCGTCCGATGCCGTCGGCGATCTCGTGCAGTTCCGCGACGGTCTTCTCCGAACCGTTCTGCGAACCCGCCATGCGCGAGATCGTCTCTTCCATCAGGGTCCCGCCCAGATCGTTCGCGCCTCCGTTCAGCATCGCCTGTGTACCCGTGATTCCCAATTTCACCCATGACGTCTGAATGTTGTCGATACGGCCGTGGAGCATGATCCTGGCCAGGGCATGTACCGCGCGGTTGTCGCGGTTGGTCGGGCCGGGCCGCGAGGCACCCGCCAGATACAGCGGCGACGACTGGTGCACGAACGGCAGCGGCACGAACTCGGTGAACCCGCCCGTCTTGTCCTGGATCTTCTTGAGTACGTTCAGATGCCCTACCCAGTGCGACGGATTGTCGACGTGGCCGTACATCATCGTCGAGCTCGATCGCAGGCCCACGTCGTGCGCGGTGGTGATCACTTCGATCCATTCGGCTGCGGGGAGCTTGCCCTTGGTGAGCACCCACCGCACCTCGTCGTCGAGGATCTCCGCGGCGGTACCCGGAATCGAGTCCAGGCCGGCTGCCCGCAGCTCGGTGAGCCACTCGCGGATCGACTGGCCGCCGCGAGAGGCCCCGTTGACGATCTCCATCGGCGAGAACGCGTGCACGTGCATCGACGGCACTTTCGCCTTGACCGCACGGACCAGATCGGCGTATCCCGTCACCGGCAGTTCGGGGTCGATGCCGCCCTGCATGCACACCTCGGTGGCCCCGACGACGTGCGCTTCCCACGCACGGTCGGCGACTTCGGCGGTGGACAGCGTGAACGCGTCGGCGTCGCCCTTGCGCTGCGCGAACGCGCAGAAACGGCATCCGGTGTAGCAGATGTTGGTGAAGTTGATGTTCCGGTTCACCACGTAGGTGACGGTGTCCCCGTTGACCTGCTTACGCAGATCGTCGGCGAGCGCGGCAACGGCGTCCATGCCGGGGCCTTCGGCCGTCGCCAGTGCGAGGTACTGCTCGTCCGACAGACCGGCCGGGTCCTTCTCCGCTGCTGTCAATGCCGACACCAGGTCGCGGTCGACTCGTTCGAGACCGGCCAGATCGCGCGCCTGCTCACGAATGGAATCCCAGTCGCCGAACGCATTCGCCAGATCCGAGCGCGTCTCGGTGTTGCGGCCCTGGGTGTCGATCTCGGTGTTCAGATCCACCCGTCCCGAGGACTCCCATTCCTCGTCCGGCTCCTGCCACGGCAGACCGGTCGGGTTGACGCCCTCGCGTGCCATCCCGGTCTCCGGGTCGGCCACTGCCCGCACGTGTGCCGAGATTCGCGGGTCGATCCACGGTGCACCGGCCAACACGTACTGCGGCTGCGCGGCAGTACGTTCCACGAGCGTGTAACCGGCGGCCGCCGACAACTCGGCGAGAGTGTCGAGGTTCGGCCAGGGCCGCTCGGGATTGACGTGGTCGGGAGTCAGCGGCGAGACACCGCCCCAATCGTCGACGCCTGCGCCGAGCAACGCGGCGGTCTCCTCCGCTGCGACGAGGTTCGGCGGGGCCTGAATTCGCATCGACGGACCGACCACCATGCGCGTCACCGCGATGGTCGCCAGGAATTCTTCGAGACCGGCGTCGGGCACCGACCGCATCGCGGTATCGGACTTGGCCAGGAAGTTCTGCACGATGATCTCTTGCACATGACCGAAAGACTTGTGCACCTTACGAATTGCCATGATGGACTCGGCCCTGTCCCGCAACGTCTCACCGATACCGACGAGGATGCCCGTCGTGAAGGGAATGTTGAGCCGGCCCGCGTCGGTCAGCGTGCGCAGCCGAACCTCGGGATCCTTGTCGGGACTGCCGTAATGCGCCTGCCCCTTCTCCTCGAACAGCCGACGCGAGGTGGTCTCGAGCATCATGCCCATCGAGGGGGCCACCGGCTTGAGGCGCGAGAGTTCCTGCCACGACATCACTCCGGGATTGAGGTGCGGCAGCAGGCCGGTCTCCTCGAGCACCCTGATCGACATCGCGCGCACGTAGTCCAGAGTCGAGTCGTAGCCGCGCGAGTCCAGCCACGCCTTGGCCTCGGGCCACCGCTCCTCCGGCCTGTCGCCGAGCGTGAACAGCGCCTCCTTGCAGCCCAACTCGGCACCCTTGCGGGCGACGTCGATGATCTCGTCGGGATCCATGAACATCCCGTGCCCGGCGGCATTGAGCTTGCCCGGCACCGTGACGAACGTGCAGTAGTGGCACTTGTCGCGGCACAACCGCGTGATGGGCACGAACACCTTGCGTGAATACGACACGGTCTTCGGACGGCCCGCCGACTCCAACCCGGCATCGCGAACCCGGGACGCCGACGCCATCAGATCCACGAGGTCGTCACCGCGAGCGTGCAGCAAGACGGTTGCCTCGTCGACGTTCAGCGACACCCCGTCGCGGGCGCGACGCAGAACGCGACGCATGGCGGAGGCGGCTGGAGCGGTATCAGGCTGCGAAGTCACCAGTCGATCATGCGCCTTCTTGGTACGCACGTGCCACCCGCGGGTGGGCCTGCGGCCCTTGTGCGCGTTTTGCGTACCCGGAAGGGCGCACAACGCGCACGACGGGGCAGCGCTAGGTTTGTACCGTGACAACGATGACAGACCCACAGTGGCAGCCTTCTCCCCGTGCGCGTCTGCTCTGGACACTGAGCGCCGGACTGCTGTGGCTACCGGTGTTCATCGCTCAGATCGTCTGGTTTTTCGTCGACTCGAACCGGACGTCGTGGCTGCACGTCACCGCCCTCGTCGCATCGGTCGTGCTGACCGCACTGCACCTCGCGATCGTGCCGCAGTGGCGCTACCGCGTGCACCGCTGGGAGATCAGCGACACCGCCGTGTACACCCGCACCGGTTGGCTCAGCCAAGAACGACGCATCGCCCCCATCTCGCGGGTGCAGACCGTCGACACCGAGCGCGGACCACTCGATCGCCTGCTCGGGTTGGCGACGGTCACCGTGACGACGGCATCGTCGGCGGGCGCGGTGAAGATCACCGCACTCGATCAGGCCGTTGCGGACGAGACCGTCACGCGACTGACCGATATCGCCGGCCGCACCGTCGGAGATGCCACATGACCGATCAGGCGGAGTTGCTGGCAGTCGAAGAGGAGCAGCCGTGGTTGCGCCTGGACAAGCGAATGTTGTTGGTGCATCCGGTGAACGAGGGCATCAAGATCCTGCCGGTACTGCTGATCTCGTTCTTCGTCGGCAGTCAGAGCGGTAATCACTACTGGAGTCTGGGCATCCTCGCGGTCGTCGTCGTGTTCGCGATTGCGCGCTGGTTCACCACCAGCTACCGGATCGGGCCGGTGCACGTACAACTGCGCACCGGGGTGTTGCAGAAGAAAGTACTGTCCATCCCGCGCAACAGGATTCGGTCGGTCGACGTGGAAGCGAACGTACTGCACCGAGTGCTCGGCCTGTCCATTCTCCGCATCGGGACCGGCCAGCAGGCGGGCAAAGGCGAGGCTTTCGAGCTCAACGCCCTCGACACGTCACTGGTGCCGGAGCTTCGCGGTGAACTGCTGCAGCGGGTGTCGGGCCGAACAACGCCGAGCGACGGAATGCCCGTTGCCGCAAACGACCCCGGCGTCGAGATTGCACATTGGCAATTCTCGTGGGTGCGGTTCGCGCCATTCTCCATCACCGGCATCGTCACCATCGCCGCGGCAGTGGGCGTGCTGTTCCAGTACGGCATCGGACAAACGTTGGCGGAGACGTCGGTGATCTCGAACAGCGTCGAATCGGCGCAACGGTTCGGCATCGCCCTGTTCGTCGTCCTCGCACTGATTGTGCTCCTCGTGGTGTCCAGCATCTTCGCCTGCGTTCGATACCTGATCACCTACGGCAACCTGACCGTCACCGACCAGGGTCGCACGTTGCACGTCAGCCACGGGCTGCTCCGCACCCGTCAGTCGACCCTCGACCGCAAGAGACTGCGCGGCACTTCTCTGTCGCTGCCTCTACTACTGAGGTCGGTCGGCGGGGCCCGACTCGACGCCATCATGACCGGAGTGAGCGCCGAGAAGAAGGAATCGTCGCTACTGCTTCCCCAGGCTCCGCGGGCCGAGGCGCTGCGCATGATGACCACGGTGCTCGGCGATGCAGGCATGCACGGCAATGCCGACCGCCCGCTTCTGCAGCACGGACCTGCCGCGCGGCGACGCCGCTACACCCGGGCGGTTCTACCGCTGCTCGTCGTCGCGGCCGGACTGGGAATTGCGCAGTCTCTCGGCGCACCGATCCCGATCCTCGCGTGGATCGCCGTGGCCGTGCTGTTCGTGGCCGCCGTCGGAGTCGCTCACGACCGCTACCGCGGCCTCGGGCACGCCGTCCTGCCCGGCTGGCTGATCACCCAGCACGGATCGCTCGACCGCACCCGGCACAGCCTCGAAGCCGGCGGCATCATCGGTTGGACGGTGCGGCAGACGTTCTTCCAACGTCGCGCCGGCGTGGCCACCGTCGTGGCAGCGACACCGGCGGGCGTCGGACGCTACGAGGTGGTCGACATACCCATCGAGAACGCGTGGGCCATGATCGACGCCGTCACACCGGGTGCCGGGGACGTCTGGCTTCGACGCAGCACGTGAAGACGTAGCCGATAAAGAAGGAGCCGATGAAGAAGGAGCCGATGAAGAAGGAGCGCCCGCAGACCATCGCGCAACTCGACCTGGCGGTGTCCCAGTGTCGCGCCTGTCCACGGCTGGTGCAGTGGCGCGAACAGGTCGCTGCCGAGAAGCGCGCCGCGTTCGCCAACGAAACGTATTGGGGGCGAGCCGTTCCCAGTTTCGGCCCGGCCGATGCGTCGATGTTGATCGTCGGGCTCGCCCCGGCCGCCCACGGCGGCAATCGCACCGGACGGATGTTCACCGGGGACCGCAGCGGAGACGTGCTCTACCGAGCCATGCATGCCGTCGGGCTCGCCAGCCAACCGACCGCGACGCACATCGGCGACGGGCTGACGCTCAACGGAGTTCGTATTGCAGCCCCCGTGCACTGCGCTCCGCCGCAGAACAAGCCGACTCCCGCCGAGCGCGATCGGTGTCGCCCCTGGCTCGACGACGAATTGCGCTTGCTGCGTCCGCGACTGAAGTCGATTCTCGTGCTCGGGGCGTTCGGTTGGCAGTCGCTGCTACCGATTCTCGCCGCGAACGGGTGGGAAATACCCAGGCCCGCACCGAAATTCGGGCACGGCACGCAGCTCGATCTGGGCTCGATCACCGTGTTCGCCAGCTACCACGTCAGTCAGCGAAACACATTCACCGGACTGCTGACTCCGACGATGATCGAGGACGTGCTCCGGAATGCGGGTCGGCACGCACGCTTGCTGTGATGGCTTTCATTCTGAACATGAACAGCAGCACACCGGCAGGCCCGGCACCGGCCACGATGAGCAGCATCGTGCGCCAGTCGGCCAGCAGCAGAACATCGTTGCCGGGGCCGCCGAACATGCACAGCACTACTGCGACGAACCATCCGATCAGCGGCGACGCCACCCAGATCGGCCGTTCGGCGACCTTACGCGCGGCCAGAACCAGAGCGACGTTCGCGATGCCCCCGAGCAACGCGCTGATGGGAAGCTGCACCGACCCCACATAGGTCGGGAGAAAGAAGACCGACAGGATTCCGGACAGGAAGCCGTCGAACACCAGTACTGCGACCGTCGCCCACGACACCAGGGCGACAGTATTGGATGCGGCCTTCGAGATCATGCGCCCAATACTGCCTTGGCCCGGGTCGTTTCAGTGCACCGCATTCGAAAACCGGGCATCGCATTCGAAAAACCGGGCACCGGCACTCAGGAAACCGGCGGATAGCCCAGCGAGGTCAGCAAGTTGCTCGCACCCATGGCGATCTGACCCAGAACGTACTGGTACAGATCTGCCTGTGCGCCGAACTGCGGCTTGAGAGAATCGACGAACGCGACGATTGCGTCCTGCACTACCCAGTTGTACATGTGTGTTCCGCCCCTGTTGTCATGAGATCAGTGATTCGGAACACAGCCTAGTACGCCCGCGAACAAGTCGTTCTCCCTGCCCGCCCCGTCGGAGCCGAGCACGCCACGCACGAGTACGTACTGCTCGTCGAGCAGGATCGGCTGAACGATGTCGTTGGAGAGTGCGTACTCGGCACCCGAGGGCGCAACCGTCACCTGAGTGGCGTGCGCACGCAACGCGTCGGTCTTCGCGTCGAGCACACCGCGAACGTCGATGCTGGTGGTGATCATGTCCTCGGCCACACTCGGCAACTCGCCGTCGAGGGGCATGCGCCACCCCTCGGGGATATCGGCGATCGCCCGGAGTCCCGCGTCCAGTTGATCGCGGCCGGTGACGGTCCAGTAGAACTTCGCCACCTCCCACGGAGCTCCGGCCGCGGGATGGGCGTCCGTTCCACAGACCTCGACCGCCTCGGTCACCAGGGAGTGGACCTGCTGATGGTCGGGGTGGCCGTAGCCACCCTCGGGGTCGTAACCGACGACGACCTGAGGTCTGAGTTCGCGGATCACCGACACGAGCGCCCCGAGAGCCTCCTGCCGGTCTGCGTTGACGAATGCGCGCGGCTTGAGAGCAGCCGGGGTTCCGGCCATTCCAGAATCTCGCCAGCGGCCGGCGCCACCGAGGAAGCGGGGCGGGTTGCAGCCCAACGCCGCGAGTGCGCGATGCAGTTCCAGAATTCGGTAGCCACCGAGCTGATCGGCTCGGTCGACCACGAGATCGGCCCACGTATCGCCGATCACCTCACCCTCTTCACCGAGCGAGCACGTCAGCACGGTGACGTCGACGCCCGCGCGCACGTAATGGGCGATGGTCCCGCCGGTGGTGATGCTCTCGTCGTCCGGGTGCGCATGGACCAGCAGCAACCGCTGCGGCTGAGTCATCGCTTGTTCTGTCACAACCTGCTCTGTCACAACCTGTTCCGTCATGCCTCGTCGCTCGCTACTCGCTGTGTCATCGTTTGTCTGGGTCTCTGGGTCGGGCAGCCGTTCATCGCTCGCCGAGCATTCGAGCCACGTCCGGTAACGACTGCGCTGTCACATCGGCAGGCACGAAATGGTCGGGATAAGGACGGTTCTCGCGATCGAGCCACGCCGTCGACAGGCCTGCCCGGTGCGCACCGTCGATATCCCAGGGGTGCACGGCCACCAGCATCGCGTCGCCGGGTTCGATACCGCACTGCTCCAACGCGTAGCAGTAGGCATCGGCGTGCGGCTTCCACCGTCCGGCGTCCTCGACCGAGAGCAGCAACTCGAAAGCACTCCGCACGCCGGCTCGTTCGAGCAGAGACTGCGCGAGCGACGCGGACCCGTTACTGAGGGTGATCATCCGAATGCCTTGCGCTGCAAGCGCATTCACTCCGGCTACCACATCGGGATGCACCTCGAGCTCGGCGAAACCGGCCATGATGTGGTCCACTGCATCATCCAACTGGCGATCGATCGCGGCATCGGACAGCAACGCCTCGAGCACACCGGAACCGACCTCGGCGAACGGCCGAGCGGTACCTGCGACCGCGAGCGCGAACCCGTCCCGCAGCACTCCTGCGAACCACGTCGGGAACAGGTGCTCGGGCGCTCCGACGTCGGCGAATCGCGCCGCTATGGGAGCCATGTCGGACAGGGTCTCGTTCACGTCGAAGATGATCACCCGAGGCAAGCGCACGGTGTTCACCGGACCGTCCGGATCCACTTCGCGGCATCGGCGAAGATGCCGACCTCGACCGGCCCGGTCAGCGAGACGCCGGTGATACCCGGCACCGCAGCCACCACGGACTGGTCCTGCATGATCGGCAGCGTCGACGCCAGAGACCACAGCTTGGGCTCGATCTCCTCGGCAACGATCGTCGCGTCGACGCCGGTTATCAGGGCGCGGTCGATCGTCGGCTGCAATTCCGGAACACACAGACCGGACAGATTGCGCGGGGCGTCCACGCTGCCGCTGCTCCCCGGAGCCGGCTCGACAACACAGCCGAAGCGCGAGGCCAGGGCCGTTGCAGGGTCCACGCCCGCACTGGTCCACCCGACCACGGCGTCGACGCCGCCTTCGGTCAGCGCCGTCGAGTACAACTCGTCCGCGGGCAGCGGAGTGACGGTCGCGTCGATACCCGCACTGACGAGCTCGTCCGCGGCCGTGCCGGCCACGGCCAGTGCGATGTCGTCGTTCTCGACGGCGCCGATGACGAATCGCAGCGCGGTACCGCCGGCGTCTGCGAGTCGGGGCACTCCGGGAGCCGGCGCGCTCGTGGTCGGCGCGCTGGTGGTCGGCGGCGCAGCAGAGGTCGTGGATGCGCTCGCGCTCGGCATCGACGTCACGATCGCGTCGGGTGTCGGAACGAAGCCGGCGCGGCGAAGCAGGTCGAGGGCCGCGGTTCTGCCGATCGGGGCGGGTGCGGTCGCGGTGTAACCGGGGTCCGATGGCGACGACAACTGCGCTGCTGCTCGGCGATCCGTCGCCCCTCCTCCGGCCCCGACCGTGGCCAGCAGGTTCGGGTCCAGCAGACCCATGATCCCCTGCCGCACAAGCGACTCCGACATGTTCGGTGCTCGGCCGTTCACGGTCATCGACAACACTCGTGATTGGTAAATCGTGTCGGTGCGGACCCCGGGAATTGCCGAGAGTTGCGCGCGCGTCGCAGACCCACCCCGAACCTGTGCGATCTGAGCGTCACTCGACCGCAACGAATCGGCCAACTGTGCGGGGGTGCCTCCGCGCCGAATGAGGATCTGGTCGGGCGAGGCGGGTTGGCCCCAGAAGCGATCGTTGCGTTCCAGCAGAATTTCGTCCCGGCCCTGGTCGACGGTCTTGATGTTGAACCGCGAACCGGAGACGGGCACGTTGTCGGTGAGGCCACCCTCGAAGCCGCCGGGCGAATCCTTGAGCAGGTGGGAGGGCACGAGGTCGGCGAACAATCGCTGCCACGCCGGATACGGCGACTCGAGGGTGACGTCGACGGTCTTGCCGCCGCCCGAAGAGGCAACATCGCTGATCAGTGCGTAGCCGGCCGGATCGACGACGCCCGGCTGCGTGATCATCTGCTGCCAGAGGTACCGGAAGTCCTCGGCCGCGATGGGTGCGCTGTCGGACCACTGGGCCTCGTTGCGTAGCTGGTACCGGATGGTGAACGGAGACTGAGACGTCACTTCGGCGGAGATCAACAGCGACAGGTCCGGCTCCCACGTGGTCACGCCGGTGTCGGGGTTCAGGGTGGGACGGAACGGGCTGGGCAGCACGAGCGAACTGACCGCGGCGGTGGCGGGCGACTGGTCGGCCAGCAGGTGTGGGTTGAACCCGATGCCCACGTCGTCGATCGCCACGACAACGGGGTCGCCGGTCTTCGACGGCACGGTCGTCGTGGTGACCGGAGTTTCGACGCTCTCGATCGGTGGCGGTGGATCCGCGGTGCATGCGGTGAGTACCAGGGCAGTGGCGGAGGCCAGAACCACCGGCATCAGTACGTTACGCAACGAGGATCTCCTTCGTGATCGGCTACAGGTACGGCAGAAGCGACGTCCCACGATGGTGACACGTCGCTTCTGCCGTACAGGATCTGTCTTACAGAGCAGCCTTGTCGCGCGTCTTGCTGCGCGAACGCTCACGGGCGCGCTCGTTGGAATCGAGGTGCACCTTGCGGACGCGGACGACCTCGGGGGTCACCTCGACGCACTCGTCGCCTGCGCAGAACTCCATGGCCATTTCCAGGTCCAGCTTCTTCGGCTTGGCCAGGGTCTCCATGACGTCGGCGGAGGACTGACGCATGTTGGTCAGCTTCTTCTCGCGAGTGACGTTGATGTCGAGGTCTTCCTGACGCGGGTTGATGCCCACGACCATGCCCTCGTACGTGTCTGCGCCCGGCTCGACGAAGAACGTGCCGCGGTCGGCCAGCTGGATCATCGCGAACGGGGTCACGGTGCCGTGACGGTCCGAGACGAGCGAGCCGGTGTGGCGGGCGCGGATCTCGCCGGCCCACGGCGCGTAACCGTGGAAGACGGCGTTCGCGATGCCGGTGCCGCGAGTGTCCGTGAGGAACTCGGTGCGGAAACCGATCAGGCCACGCGAGGGAACGATGAATTCCATGCGAACCCAGCCTGCGCCGTGGTTCGTCATCTGGACCATCTTGCCCTTGCGTGCGGCGAGCAGCTGCGTCACTGCACCGAGGTATTCCTCCGGTGTGTCGACCATCAGCTCTTCGAAGGGCTCGTGCAGCTTGCCGTCGACCTGCTGGGTGACCACCTGGGGCTTGCCGACGGTGAGCTCGAAGCCTTCACGACGCATCTGCTCGACGAGGATGGCGAGCGCGAGCTCGCCACGACCCTGGACCTCCCAGGCATCGGGGCGACCGATGTCGAGGACCTTGAGCGAGACGTTACCGATGAGCTCCTGGTCGAGGCGGCTCTTGACCATGCGCGAGGTGAGCTTGTGGCCGCTGACGCGTCCGACGAGCGGGCTCGTGTTGGTGCCGATGGTGACCGAGATGGCCGGCTGGTCGACGGTGATGCGAGGCAGAGCGACCGGGTTCTCCAGATCGGCGAGGGTGTCGCCGATCATGATGTCCGGGAAGCCCGCGACGGCGACGATGTCTCCTGCGACACCCTTCTCGCCGGGAACGCGCTCGACGCCGATGGTGTTGAGCAGCTCGGTGATCTTGGCCTTCTGGACGACGGGCTCGCCGTCGACCTCACGCATCCAGCTGACGGTCTGGCCCTTGGAGAGCTGGCCGTTGTGGATACGAACCAGGGCGAGGCGGCCGAGGAAGGCCGACGCGTCGAGGTTGGTGACGTGTGCCTGCAGCGGCGCGTCGACGTTGCCCTTGGGCGCGGGGACGTAGCTGAGCAGAACCTCGAACAGCTCGTCGAGGTTCTCGGCGTCGGGAGCGTGTCCGTTCTGGGGCTGGACCTTCGAGGCCTTGCCCTCCCGGCCGGAGGCGTAGAGAACGGGGAGGTCGAGGGCGAGCTCGGCTGCCTCGGACGCTTCGTCGTCGAGATCGGACGCGAGGTCGAGCAGCAGATCGTGGCTCTCCGAGACGACCTCTTCGATCCGCGCGTCGGGACGGTCGGTCTTGTTGACGACCAGGATCACCGGCAACGACGCGGCGAGCGCCTTGCGCAGCACGAAACGGGTCTGCGGCAGCGGGCCCTCGGAAGCGTCGACGAGGAGCACGACGCCGTCGACCATGGACAGGCCGCGCTCGACCTCTCCGCCGAAGTCGGCGTGGCCGGGGGTGTCGATCACGTTGATGACGGTGATGGTGCCGTCGGCATTGCGCTTGTGAACGGCCGTGTTCTTGGCCAGGATCGTGATGCCTTTTTCTTTTTCGAGGTCACCCGAGTCCATGACGCGGTCGATCGCTTCGGCACGTTCCTCGAACGCGCCGGACTGCCGAAGCATGGCGTCGACCAGGGTGGTCTTGCCATGGTCGACGTGTGCAACGATGGCGACGTTGCGAAAAGTAGTGGTGCTGTCGATGTTGTCTGCACTGCTTGGGGCGCTCACGCGAAAAATTCTCCTGGAGTCGAATGCGGGCTCTTGTTCGCTAGCGGGCTTATGTCGCTAGAGAAGCGCGCTGCACCGCGAGGTTCTCGCGACTGATCGAGTTTACCCGTAGTCCGGCAGTGCCCCGCGCCACCCTCAGGTCTGTGACCTGCGCCACCCATTAGTCTTGGTGCCCATGGGCAAGATAAAGGCCGCAGATGTCTCGGGGATGAAGCCCAAGAAAAAATGCTGCCGCAAGAAAGTTCGTTGCATCAAATGCCCCGTCGTGATCATGCGAATGAAGAAGTTGGAATCCGCGGGCGCGACCAAGAAAGACCTCAAGAAAGGTCTGAAGACCGCTCGGGCGAAGTGAGCAGAATTTCCTGTAGGTCCGGCAGCCAGAGTCGGTCCGCATCGACCAGATCCACCGTCGGCAGCGTCGCGGCATCGACCCACCGTAGAGCCGAATGCTCCAGCGGCGCAGGGGTTCCCGAGACGATCGAGGCTCGGTAGGCCCGCAACACCATGCCACCGGAAAGCTCGACGTCTCCACTGAGCGCGGCACCGATCGAACACTCGACCCCCAGTTCCTCGCGCAGTTCGCGAGCCAGTGCGGCGTCCTCGGACTCCCCCGGCTCCACCTTGCCGCCGGGCAGCTCCCACCGACCGGCCAACTCCGGCGGACGAGTTCGTTGCGCGAGCAGCAGACGACCGTCGTCGATCAACGCGGCCGCGACAACCACAGCGGTAGGGGTACCGGACATGCCACCATCTTTCTATGACCGAATTGCTGACCGACCGCGATATCGAGGACGCACAGCTCACCCACTGGACGGTGGCGGAGAAATCTCTGACTCGCACCGTCGAGCTGACGTCGTTTCCCGCCGCGATCGAGGTGGTGAACCGCGTGGCCGACGCCGCGGAGGAAGCGGACCATCACCCCGACATCGACATCAGGTGGCGGACGCTCACGTTCACGCTGTCCACGCACAGCGCCGGCGGTCTCACGCAGAAGGACGTGGATTTGGCGCGTCGGATCGATGCACTGACCGCGAATTGATGCGTCCCGCATAGGCGACCCAGCCGAGGAACAGAGCCGATCCGATCACGTCGACGGCACCGGCCCAGGCCTCGAGGCCGGGACGGGGAATGGTCCAGATCGATTCCTGGAAGAAGCTCAGCAACCAGGGCACCCCCACCGTGACCGTCACCAGCCAGTAGCCGGCGACGATCTTGGCTCCGGCAATATCGCGCAACGGCCCGTGCAGCAGCCAGATCACCATCGGAATCACCCAGATCCAGTGGTGCGACCACGAGATAGGCGACACCAACAGGCCCAGGAGTTGGACGATGACCAGGGTTCCCAGGTAGTCGCGGCGATCGAGTGCTCGCCATGCCAGCACAGCGAGGACCACGGCGATCACTGCGGCGGCGATCCACAGCGGTCCCTGGCCGACGTCCTCGCCCACGATCCGGCTCAGAGCTCCGCGCAGAGACTGATTCCAGACCGAGCCGACGGGTCCGATGCGGTCGGCATCGCCGAGCAACGTGGTGAAGTACGTGGCCGCCTGACGCCCCAGCACCGCGTAGCTGACCGCGACACTGAGTGCGAATGCCACCGCCGAGAATGCTGCAGCTTTCCACCGCCGAGTGGCGACGAAGTACAGGCCCGTGATGGCCGGGGTCAGCTTGATGCCCGCGGCGAACCCCACGAGTCCGCCCGCCACCCACCAGCGCGAGCTGCGTACCGCGAGTAGCGCCAGCAGCACCAGGAACACATTGACCTGGCCGTAGTCGAGGGTGGTGCGTACGGGTTCGGACCACAGCCCCAGCGCGGTCCACAGCATGGCGATTCTCACCCAGCGATTCTCGGCGGCCCGGTCGTCGCCGAGAACCATCGACAGGGCGAGCCGGACCACTGCGAACAGCGCGATCATCGTCGCGGCCTGCCAGACGATGCCGACCACCGTGAACGGCAGATAGTGCAGCGGGAAGAACACCAGGGCGGCGAACGGTGGGTACGTGAACGGCAGCGGGAAATCCGGGGTCTGCACCGAGTACGTGTAGTCGTACAGGTTGTCGCCGAGCAGCGCAGCGGAGCCTTCGACGTAGACGTGCAGGTCGACGAGGTTCATACCGTTGGGGGTGACGAACGCCCAGACGAATCGGCTGATCACCGAAACTGCCAGCAGAACGGGGGCCAGCCGAACAAGTCGGTTCACGGTGCGTGTGGTTCCGTTCGGTATCGATGCCGTTTATCGACAGCCGAGCTTATAGGGCGATCGATACCCACCCTAACCGTGCCGATCCCCTCGTAACATTTACATCACCTTTCACACTGGTCACTCGTGTAACACGCTATTGTTCGATTCTGCGGAGAATTCGCAGCGCGTGGCCCATAGAATCCTCGATAGAGTTCATCCGGGGAGGACTGGACCTACTACGGCTGTACATCCGGGATCGCTCTACATAGAGTGACCCCTCGGGCACCGGCTGTCGCCGTGGACCTGCGTCATGATCAGAATGGGGAATATCACCGTGCTTCGTACTCGCGGAACGCGTCGCGTCGTCACAGCTCTGGCTGTGGCCGCAGCCGCCGCACTCGTTGTGCCGACCAGCGCATCCGCTCAGCCTCTGGTGCCCATGGCTCCGGCAGATCTGCCGGCTGCTCCGGCCGATCCCGCAGCGCTGATCGCCCAGTTCCTGCCCGCTCCCGGTGAACCCCTGCCCAACCTCTCCGACATCGAGGCACTCGCGTCCTTCGCGCCTGCCATCGTCGGTGCAGCTGCAGGGCCGGCCGATGTGGGTGCCGCTCCCGCAGCAGATCTCCTCGGCCAGGCTCGCGCCCTTCTCGAAACCGCGCAGCTTCCGGACCAGGTCAAGTCGCTGCTGGAATCGGTCATCACCTTCCTGGACGGATCCGGCGGCGGCGGGCCCGAGCTGCCCTCCGACGGCCCCGTCATCGCACAGTTCCTGTACCCGACCCTGGGCAAGGGCTGCATCTCCGACACCGCAGATTCCGTCGGAACCGCCTTGGCCGTTCCCGGACCGGCCACGTTGCCGCCCCCCGGACCGGCTGCAGGCCAGGCCGGTTTCGTGTTCACCGCCCTCGGTACCGCGCCTCTCGCCGCGCAGCAGTCTGCTCCGCTCACCGTGACGTGGCTCAACATCGACAACCGCCGATCGGGAACCCAGGACCTGACCGGCGCAGCCAAGATCAACGCCGACGGCCCCGCGACGTTGTCGGCCATCGCCGACACCGGCCCCGGTCGCGTGCTGTCCGTGGTGTCCGGATCGATCACCACTCAGTCCAAGGAAGACGCCGCAGCGCCGCCGCGCAGCTGCAACTTCCTGCCGACGATCGGCACGGTCTACGTTCCGTAGCTCACGAGACCAAAACAATTCGCCCCCGGCTTCCTCGAAGCCGGGGGCGAATTGTTTTCGTGCTTATCGGCCGGAGAAAAGACCACCGAATTACACGGATGGTATTCAGACGATGTCGGCACCGGATTTCGACCACTGGCCGTAATCGGACTTCAGGACATTGTTGATATCCACTTTCACTCCACCCACCGTGTCCTTGTCGATACGAATCTGGTGAATGTGCGCTTCGGGATGTACGAACCCCTTCGGGGTCCCCCAATTGTGCTGCCAATACCACTGGCCCAGTCCTGCGACGGACGCCAATTCGATGGTCGGAGAATTCGCGTAGATACCGGTGTTCTCCGCTCCGATCACCGACTGCCAGCCCAAGATGTACGGCGCGATGAGGGTGGCGAACTCGACGGCTGTCGGGTTGTCGTCGATCGATGCGTAGATCGGCCGATCGGACGGGCCACCGGCCGCCAGATGGAGCTCGAGTCCACGTTTCGCATGCTTGACGCCCGCAACGTACCCGCCTCGCCAATCCGCGGTGGCACCCTTACCGAACTGGTAGTTGGAGACCACCTCCAAGCCGGCCTCGGTGAGGGACTGCGCCTCCGACGCGGTCATCGGCTTGCCGACCATCCAGGTCGCGTCGGGACGCCGATCCGACACGTAGCGGACAGCTCCGAGATGGCCCGCGCTCTTGATGGCCGACGCCGACGGCACCCCTCCCGCGTAGTCGACGAGCGTTCCCAGCCCCGCGTCTGCGTGAGCGGTAGCCGAACCCCACGCGGCCAGGCCGACGGCGGCTGCGGAGCCGGCCGCGGCGTACTTGAACAGTTCACGTCGCGAAACCTGCACAAAATCTCCCATGCCGTTCGATTGCCACGGCGCGCCTACGTAACGAAACGCGCCGTCACTGCTACTTTTCGATGTTTTGTCGTATCCCATCACAAACACATGTGCACCGCCAGCCCCACTGCTCACACCCCACCCGCGTGGCTCGTCGTTCACACATGCAACTCGAGCACCGCGCCCGCAGTCATGAATAGGGTGGGGAGGACGAAGCACGAACGACAGCGTGAAGGAGTGGTTGGACATGGGCGTAACTCTCGCCAAGGGCGGAAATGTCTCACTGACGAAGGAAGCACCGAACTTGACCGCGGTCACCGTCGGTCTGGGCTGGGACGTTCGCTCCACCACCGGCGGAGACTTCGACCTCGACGCGAGCGCGATCGGCCTCGGTACCGACAAGAAGGCGCTCAGTGACAACTACTTCGTCTTCTACAACAACCTGCGCTCCCCCGACGGCGCGATCGAGCACACCGGAGACAATCGCACCGGCGAGGGCGAAGGCGACGACGAGAGCATCGATGTGGACCTTGCAGCGCTGACACCCGAGGTGGATTCCATTGCATTCCCGGTGTCGATTCACAACGCGGACGCGCTGGGGCAGAACTTCGGTCAGGTCGTCAACGCCTTCATTCGTGTGGTCGACAAGTCCGACGGCCGCGAACTCGCGCGCTTCGATCTGAGCGAGGACGCGTCGACCGAGACTGCGATGGTCTTCGGCGAGTTGTACCGCCGCGGTGCCGAATGGAAGTTTCGCGCAATCGGTCAGGGCTACGCGTCCGGCCTAGAGGGCATCGTGCGCGATTTCGGCATCGACGTCGGCTGACGCAGGGTGCGCGAGTCCGTCTCGATTGCACAACGGTCTACAGCTGAGCTTGTGACGCCAAGATGATGTGTGGTGATATCAGCGCACACGCAACATCAGCCACATAAGTCACAGGAGTCACACATGTCTCGTCGCCTCAGCCGTCTGGCGGGCGCGCTCGCGCTCTCCTGCGCGGCATTGCTCGCCGTTCCTGCCACTGCGGCAGCGGACCCGGCTCCCGCTGATCCGCTCGCCCGGGCGATCGCCGCATTGCAGGGGCAAGACGGTGCTTCGCTCGCCGCAGCGAATGCCATCGCCGACTCGCGCACCCCGGTCGCCGAGAACACCTCCGCAGACCCCTTCGCGGCCCTCGACGCGGCCAACAAGGCTCTCACCGACTTCGGTATCACGCCGTTCTTCTACCCGACCGCTGCGATCAACTGCGCCGCCACACCGGGCGCGCCGCTCGGAATCGTGCCGGGCGTCGCCGGTGGTGCCGGCGGACCGTGGCCGCAACTGAAGGCACCCGCCATCCCCACAATCCCAGGTGTGCCGTCCTTGCAGATTCCCGATCTCAATGCCGTCGACAAGGGCGAGACGATGTTCGCGTTCGTTCCGGCCGGCATCGTCAACGATTCGGCCGACAAGTCCGGCATGCAGGTGGCGTGGTTCAACGTCAACACCCTGCAGGGCGGCTTCGCAGACTTCGGCGGCCTGGTCACCACCATGGCCCAGTCGATCCTCGACAACTCCGGAATTCCGGCGGAGTTCAAGGACTTGGCCCGGCCCCTCGTGGTCAACGCACTCAATGCGTTGCCCGCTGCCGGTGCGCGCGCTGTCCCCGTGCAGACCGGATCGGGAACCGTTCTGGCAGCGGTGTTCGGCACCGTGAACCACAAGGCAATCGACGGTTCGGACAAGAGTTGCTTCTTCTTCCCGACGGTCGGCCTGGTGAACGTCGCCTGATTCAGGTCCAATCGAACGATCGAAAAGCCGTGCAGCTCTGCGCTGCACGGCTTTTCGCTGCATCAGGAACGTTCGATGCGGCCGAGCCGACCCAGAACCGCCTGCGTCTCGGTGCGCCGCGCGCGTGCGGCCCAGGGACGCAAGCGGTTCCGCCCGCGCATCTGCATAACCGCTCCGGTCACGAGATCTCCGTTGGGCGCGAACCGGACCCGCACCATCTCGTCGAGAGATCGCCTGAAAACGGAGCCGGGGAAACCTCGACGGAACCCGTACGGAAACAGCGGAGCATCGGGTTCGTTGTACTTTCCACCGACGAAAACCGGCCCTGCAGTGCGGAAGTCGCGACTCTGCGCGATGAAGCCGTGGAACGCGCGGCCGGCCTCACGCCCGTAATACGAAATTCCGACGCGCCCCGATCCGGTGGCGGTGATCGCACCGAACCGCGCACCTCGCACTCCAGGAGCGGACACCACGACGGGTCTCGACCAACTGTTCGCGCCGTCGGAAGACCACGAAGCGTGCAGCAATCCGTCCCGGTCCGGCCAGAGGGCGTACAGGGTGCCGTCGCAGTCGACGGCGACCGACTCCGGCAGTAGGTATCGGGAAGCGAGCAGCAGAAGGTGCAACGGGTTGTGATATTTGGCGAGCGCCGATCCGGGGACTATGCGGACATCCCAGGTCAAACCCTCGTCGCGGCTGACCGCCACCGCGAAACGACGGCCGTATCGGCCGCCGATGTAGACCGTGCCGTCCGGGCCGACGACACCGGTGCCGAATGCGACGTAATCCGTACCGGGAAGTCCCGGAATGTTTTTCGGGTCGATGTCGAACCCACCGGCTACCTCCCATTTGGTCCCGCCGTCGTACGAACGCCAGATCACCTGGCGGGTGGCGTTGATCAGAGGTCGCACGCGGAGGGCGAACGGCGTAGGAGCGGACAGGTACGTCACGCGAGCAGAAGACGGAGACGACGCGTCCGGTGCGGACACCCGAGGTCCGGCGAATACCTTGGCACCTGTCCTGGCCTTGGATGCCACTCTCCGGAAGCGCCACGTTCGACCTCGGTCGTCGCTGATTCCGAGGTCGAAGCCCGATCGAAACATGCGCGTCGGTGTCGAGTCGACGCGACCGGCGGTAAGAAACAGCCGGTCGTCGGCATCGTCGAAGTACATATGCGCTCGGCGGCCGGTGTTCACCGTGCCGTCCGGCACCGATGCTCGCCAGGATTGTCCGAAATCGGAGGACTGCAGAACTCCGACGCCGTCGACGGTGTAGGCCGGGGCGAGAAATACGGTGTTGTCCGCGGCTGTTCCGAGGGTGCACGCGGACGACCCGTATTCGGTGTAGGAGATATCGGTGGCGTAGTCGGCCGATGCTGCCGCGTTGGTCGAAAAGCGAAGCCCTGCTCGATATCCCGACGCGACCCGCGGTGTCACGACACCCGCCCGCGGCGGCGCGGGCGTCGTGATATCGGGGCGCGGTGGTGCATTGGATCAGGCTAGCGTCGATTCACGCCGAAAACGCCGAGGCCGATGCAGAAGTCCTGGGCCGAACGTCGTGACAGCTCACAGAACGAAACCGGTCTGTTTCGAGACCGTCGACCGGCGATGCACGCCCTAAGCTTCTGGTGTGCCCTGTGCGATCGCCGAACCCCTGTTGTCGGGCTCTGCGCGCCTCCACCCGGTCGATGCGCAGGCGTACTGGATGGCATCGAAGGTCCCCAGCGACCAGTTTCTGCTGTACTGCTTCGAGGGAGCGCGCGAACCACTGGAGTCCACGGTGCGACGGCTGCGCATTCGCAGCGCGGGTATCGAGGTGCTCGGTCTCCGAATCACAGAGGTTCCGTTCGGTCTCGAGCGTCCACACTGGACTGCGATGGACCCCGCCACGGACACGATCAGCGTTCACCCCGAACCCCGGACGTGGCAGGAATGTCTCGACGCCGTCGCGTCGTCGTTCGAGCGTCAGGTCGACCCGCGACACACGGTCTGGCATCTGCACCTGTATCCGAACGTATCGGGAGCTCCTGCTTGTGACGGACCGAGTCTTGTTGCTGTTCTGCAACTGTCGCACGCAGCCGCGGACGGAACACTAGCCGCCCGAACTGCTCGCGAGCTGTTCGGTACACAACCCGTGCCCTCTCGGCCCGTTACACCGACTGCGCCACCCGCACCCCTGACCGCCGCCGTCGCCGCCCTGACTCTGCCTGTGCGAGTAGTGCGCATGGCTCGCGCCGGCATTCGGGCGCGACGCGACGCACTGCGATTGGAGGAAGATACCGCGTCGGGTTCGGTCCCTCCTCCTGCACGTTCTCGCGCGTTGACGACTCTCGACGTTGCGCCTACGGACCGGACGGATCTGCGAACGATCGTGCTGCCCAAGTCGGCTCTCCAGTTCGCCGACACCTCGATCACCGTCACTGCTCTGACCGCCATTTCCGTTGCACTACAACACTTTCTCGAGAATCCGGCCGATCTCGCCGCTGAGGTCACCGTCGCACGGACGGCTGCAGTGGGCGCACGCAACAACTTCGGCAACGTCGGCGTCGGCTTGTTTCCCGCCGAACCGGACCTGCGGACTCGCAGCCGACTCGTGGCCGCAGACCTGGCCGAGCGCAGAGCGCGAGCAGGTCACCCGGTGTCGCTGACAGCCCGCGCATCTCAGAACGAGACAGAACGCCACGTCCCGGCATTCCTGGCGGCGTGGGGAGTCGCACAGTTCGATCCGACTGCGGTGCCGCCGACCGTCACGGGCAACACTGTTGTCTCCAGTGTTTCGCGCGGTGCAGCGGACCTCACGCTCGGCGGCGGGCCCGTTCGGTTCACGGCAGGGTTCCCTGCCCTCTCCCCTGCCATGAGCCTCACGCACGGCGTGCACGGTATCGGCGACACCGTCGCGATCAGCGTGACGTCCAACCGAGCGGCCGTACCGGATCCGGATCGCTACGAGACACTTCTGCGCGACGGCCTCGACGACGTACGTGCCGCACTGAGTTGAACGAGTCAATGCCAGACAGTTCTCAGCATTTGTCGGGCGTTCGGCTCAGGTTCGTCGGCCACACTCGGTAACCATGAACCAGGAGCAGGTAACCGTACTCGCGGTCGGCGGCACCGGCGAATCGCGTCCGGCCGACCATCGGACCCGCGTCACCGGTCTCCTGTCGTGTGTCGTCGGCGCACTCGACGACCGTTTCGTCGGCCGCTGGGTGGGCTACCCGGCGTCGTACGGGCCCGTTGCGTTCGGGGGACTGAGCTACCGGCACAGCACCGAACTCGGAGTTCGTCGCCTGCGTCGCGCGATCGAGAACACTACTGGGCCTCTCGCTCTGATCGGATATTCGCAGGGAGCCACGGTCGTTCGCGAAGTACTGGGCCTCGTTCACGACGGAATCGTCGACGGCAGCCGCATCGTCGCGGCCGGTCTGGTCTCGGATCCACAGCAGCCGACCGGTGCGGTGCCCGGCTGCACCGGCCGCGGGGTTGCCGGAACCGGGCCGGCTCTGCCGGAGTCGATTCCCACCCATTGGATAGCTCTCGCGTCGGACATGATCTGCAACGCCAGCGACGACAGCCTCGTTCGCGACATCGCCGACCTGACGCGCTGGATGTCGTTCCGCACGCCCAAGACCTGGTTGCGCGAGCTCTGGCTACTCGTGCGCAGCAACAGCTTTCAGAACGCGACTCGCACTCGCCTACGACCGGCCCAGTGGGCGAAGGATGTTCGACGCCTCCGCACCGCGGCCACCGAGGTTGCCGGGTACCTGCCCACGTCGCTCGGCTGGAGACGATGGGTGTGGACCAACTCGGGTGGCGGTCGGCACATCGCCTACGCGTCGGAGCCGTACGCAGACGGCCTCACCGGATGCCAGGTTCTCGCCCGCTGGCTCGGTGAGCAAGAGGATGAGCGGCTCGGCCGAGCTCTACCGGCCGCGCAGGTCGCGTAACGCAGATCAGTCTCGCTTGCAGAGACAGAAGATGTGGCCGACCGGGTCTCGGTACACCCAGAACGACTCGTGCGCATCGTCGATCAACGTCGCTCCGGCATCGACGACGAAGTCGCGGGCCTGTTCCATCTCGTCGACGACAAAATCGAGGTGAATCTTGATGCCGTCGTTCGGCCAGTCCACCGGGGTGAAGTCGGGGGCCTTCTGGAAGGCCAACCGCAGTTCGCCCGGACCGTGGACGACCACCCAATCTCCGTCGTCGCGCACCGGTTCCCAGCCGAGGATCGTGCTGTAGAACCGGGCGAGCGTTGCCGGATCGGGACAGTCGAGAACCGTGTAGTCCACGGCGATGACGGGTGCATTCATGTCGGAATCGTAGCGAGAATCACCCGGGTTGGACTATCGATTACTCGCTGCCGATCAACCGCCGACTGCCGGGGCAATGGTCTCGAACCACGCCTCGTGCAGATGCTGCTGCCAGTGGTTCCACCAGTGCACGCCGGTGCCGGTGATCTTGACGTTGGGTCGACCGCCTGCGGCCTGCAACAACGGAACGAATGCCCGACTGCTCATGCCTGCGGCGGTTTCGAGCGGCACCATCTGCGCGAACTTGACGGGGTCGAAGCGGCTGCTGGCCGGGTTGAACACCGGGTCCGTCGCCGGTGAGCCGCTACCCGAAGAGACGAAGACTGCCGTGTTGCGCAACGCGCCGACATTGAGCGACGGATCGTTGCGGATCCAGTCTGCCGACGGCCAGGTGCCCCACATGTTGCGCGCGTTGCCGCCCATCTCGCCGACGGCGACCGAGATGCCCTGAGCGAATCCGGGGCTGCTGGCCGTCGGGTAGCCACTGAACGACGCCACCGCCTTGTAGAAGTCCGGCCGGTGAGCCGCCAGGTTCAGTGCCGAGGTGCCGCTCATCGACAGGCCGGCCACGGCGTTGTTGACGTTGTCGCTACCGAAACGATCGGCCATGAAGGGCGGCAATTCCTGGGTGAGGAACGTTTCCCACTTCACCCGTCCGAGCTTGGGGTCGTCGCGCTGCCAGTCCGAGTAGAAGGTTCCGCCGCCGCCGAACGGAATGACCACGTTGACGTGCTTGTCGGCGAAGAAGCTCTCGACGTCGGTTTCGATGAGCCAACCGCTGTTGTCCTCGGGCGCACGCAGCCCGTCGAGCAGATACAGCGTGGGTGCAGGGCCGCCACCGGCAGCTCGGAGCACCTTGATCGGGATGTTCTTGTCCATCGACGGCGAGTAGACGTAGACCAGCTCGGAGTCGGCTTTCGCCACACCGGTCCCCATCAGCACCGTTGCCATCGTGGCGACCATGACCGCTACCAGAGCGAGCACCGTACTTCGTAACCGACCGCGCATCGAGATTGTCCCCTTGTTCGTATCCAGCCCCACCGTCCCGGGGAGGGTAACAGCTCGGTCACGGTAATGCGTCCTCTAGCGCGACGGGCTGTCGACGATCCACCAGGCCGCGTACGGCGGCAGCCATACCGATCCGTTGTCGTCGACCGCCAGGTCGTGCTGCGAGAGAACCTCGGTGGGGGCCGGGATGCCGAGCTCGATCAACTGCGCATGGGGGAACGGGCGGTGCTGAGAAGTGACGTTGTAGAGCCCCACCAGGGTGCCGCTGGGATGACGTCTGCGCACCACGAGCAGACCGTCGTCGGATTCGGTCTGGACGTCGACCGGTGCCTCGGCGTGCAACATCGGTAGACCGGAGCGCACCTTCGCGATACGAGCGATGCCGTCGAACACTCGTTGGGCGTCGCTCCCCTGCTGAAATCGGCCGGCGCGGTCGGCGTCGGTGACGCGGGGTCGATGCACCCACCTGTTGTCCTCGGCATGAGCCGGTTCGTCTGCCCAGTTCGGGTCTCCCGGGGAGCCGAGCTCGTCACCGCTCCACACGACGGGAATGCCGCCCCATCCGGCAATGATGGCGTGCGACAGAAAGATTCGCCCGAACGCGCCGTCGGGATCCAGGCGGGCCGGGCCCAGTCCGGTGAGCGCGGCTGCGGTTCCACTGATCCGGCGATCCCCGGTGTCCGGATTGTACTGGAACACAAGCCCTTCGGCCCAGGAACCATCGAACTCGCCGGAGTACCAGTCGGCCAGAAAATGCCGATGGCCTGCACCCGACAATCCGAGCGACGCCGCGTCACCGTCGTCGATGGCCCAGCCGATGTCGTCGTGGCATCGCACGTAGGTCACCCAGGTGCCACTCGGTGGCGTGGGCGGTAACGACGCCAGTGCATGACGCGCCAAAGCCGTACTGCCCGTGGCCAACATCGACCAGACCTGCACCATCAGCGAGTTGTGGTACGCGATGTCCGATACTCGCCCGGTGTGTCTGCCCTGCCCCAGATACGGCAACAGATCGCGTGGGCCGACGATTGCTTCGGCCTTGAAGAGCGTTGCCGGAGCGGCAAGGCGAGCGGTCGCTCGGAGAGCCTGGGTGATCGCATGCACTTCGGGCTGGTTCTGGCAATTGGTGCCCAGCCGCTTCCACAGAAATGCGATCGCATCGAGGCGGAGCACTTCCACCCCGAGGTTGGCCAGGTGCAGCACGATGCTCGCGAACTCCTCCAGCACAGCCGGATTGGCCCAGTTCAGATCCCACTGCCACTCGTTGAACGTGGTCCACACCCACTCGCCGAGTTCGTCGTCGAACGTGAAGCTGCCCGGCGCGAAGTCCGGAAATACCTCGGGGAGGGTGCGCTCGTAGGAATCCGGGGTCGTCCGATCGGGGTAGATCAAGAAGTAGTCGCGGTACACGGGATCACCGGCTCGCGCCTTGACAGCCCATTCATGTTCGCGAGCAACGTGATTGAGGACCAGGTCGACCACCATGCTGATACCACGTCCGCGCAGAGTCTCGGCGAGAGTACGCAGATCCTCGTTGGTGCCCAGATCTTCTCGCACCGCGCGATAGTCCATCACTGCGTAGCCGCCGTCGTTGTCGCCCGGCCGCGGTCGAAGCAGCGGCATCAGATGCAGGTAGGTGACACCCAGATCGGTCAGGTGATCCAGTCGTTCACCGACTCCGCGCAGCGTCTCGCCGTAACGGTCCACATAGCAGGCGTAGCCGAACATGTCCGGCTGCTGAAACCAATCGGGTTCGAGCAGTCGACGCTGATCGAGTCTGTGCAGATCCTCGGACCGCTCCGCGTACGCACGGGCGGCGATCTCCACGAGCGTGGCAGCCACTGCATCAGGCTCGGGGTAGACAGCCGTGACGGCGTCGTGCAGATCGGGAAACCACTGTTCGAGGCGGAGCTCGAACGTCTCGCGTCGATGGGCGGGCAGTTCGGCGAGGATGTCGCGGGTGACGTCTGAGACCGTGGTGTGCGCCATGGACTCATCATGGCATCGAGCAGTCGCTGCCGACGCGCATACATCCCGACTCCCTGGGGTACTGGCGCAGCATGTCATTGCTGAGCCGCACGGTGGACACGATTCTCGACAGAGCCGTCGTTCCCGGTTACTCCCGAATCGGTGCCACGGTGCGTCGGCGATTCTGGGCCGCCGATCCGTTACCGTTCGCCTCCCCCATCGACATGGTGGTGACCGGCGCATCCTCGGGGTTGGGAGCAGCTACCGCGAAGCAGCTCGCCCGCCTCGGAGCGCGGGTGCACCTGGTCGGACGATCGGCCGAGCGGCTCGACGCCGCCGCTGCTGTGATCCGAACCGAAGTGCCCGACGCCTCGCTCGTGGTGCGTGAGTGCGATGTCAGCGATCTCGATTCGGTGGCGGCCCTGATCGCGGCGTTGGCGTCCGAACTGACATCGGTGCATGCACTCGTGCACTGCGCCGGGGTGATGCCCGATTCACGACGACTCTCCGCGCAGGGTCACGAATCCGCTTTCGCCACCCATCTTCTCGGACCGGTAGCACTGACGGTGGGACTGAGAGAATTGTTCGACGCCGGATCGCGGGTGGTGTTCGTATCGAGCGGCGGCATGTACGCGGTGCCCCTTCAGAACCCAGACTTCGAGTACGAGAACGGCAAGTACTCCGGCATGACGGCGTACGCCCGAACGAAACGAATGCAGGTGGTGGTGGCCGAGCAACTGGCCGAACGCTTTTCGCTCGAGGACGATCCGGTGGTGCACAGCATGCACCCGGGCTGGGCGTCCACGCCGGGCGTCACCGGCTCCATGCCACTGTTCGATTCGGTGATGAAGCCCATTCTGCGCAGCGCCGACGACGGTGCCGACACCATCGTCTGGCTCGTGGCCGCTGATCCTGCGTTGACCAGCACCGGCACATTCTGGCACGACCGAGCGCCGCGGCCGACGCACTATCCCTCCTGGCGCGGAGATTCCGCGCGGGTGCGAGATGCATTGTGGGCGAATGTGGTCGAGGCAACGGGAATCGAGATCTGACGTCAGTTAGGGCTCGACTGCCGGCCGCTTTCGCCCACCGACCACGTTCCGAAGAGCCCGATCGACGTCACAGACCCAGCAGGTCGGCCGATCTGCGCAGCCGCATCAGGACCTGAAGATCGAGAGCATTGTCCGGGTCGCGCCAGTGCGTTCCGATCAGACGGTCGATCGCGTCGAGTCGTTGATAGAGCGTGTTGACATGCACCCCGAGAGCCGACGCGGTTGCCGAATGATGGCGTCCACGCGCCAGATAAGTCGAGAGTGTCTCCATCAGCGGAACCCCGCGCTTGTTCTGCTCGGCCAACAGCGGACCCAACTTTTCCTGCGTGAGTTCGTCGAGATGTTCACGCGCCAAGTGGCTGAGCAGAATTCGATAGATTCCCAGCCCCCGCGCCGAACATGCTTCCCCCTCGCGGCCGAGGGTGACCAACACGTCGACGGTCTGCCGAGCTTCCCGATAGCCCTTTGCCAGCGCCTCGGGTCCGGTGCTCGGCTCGGAGATTCCGACGGTGGCACCGGCGAGGAACATCGGTGTGACCGTCGCCGAATCGTGCGCGGGCACCACCACGATCAGGCGCGAACCTTGCTCCGCGACAACAGATCCTGCCGGAAATCGGCCGAGCTTGGTTCTCGACGCACCCTGCGCGACGGCTACACAGTACGACGTGTCGGGGGCAAGTCCGGCCAAATGGAGTTGTCGCCGTTCGGCATCCGGAGTGGACGCCGGGTGCGAGAGCAGGTCCACCAGGAACGCATCCTGGGCGCGCCGCGCGGAATCGGCGGCGGCCCGCTCCTCGGCGAGTGACAGGGCCACTGCAGGCGCGGCTCGATCGAGCAGCAGACGCGTCCTGGCATCGTCCGGTCCGATCGAGATCAGCGCGCCGAGGAATTGACCGGCTGCGGCCACCCGATGAGCCGTCATCGACGTCGTCGACACGGTGTCCTTGCCGTCGCCACACATGCGTAGCAGTTCGTCGACCTCCGCCGAGTGGACCGCCAGTGCCGCGGGAACCGCAGCGGCATCCGGAACGAAGTACGCCGGACGCTCGGTCAATACAGCAATCTCGCGCACCAGTGTCCGTACGCCGCCGCCGCGCAGGACCACCTGGGTCAACGTTCGGTCCCACTGCAGTGTCTGTTCGAGTTCGGCTGTGCGTTCCGATAATTCGGCATTCAGCGTCTCTAGCCGATCGATGGTCCGTACGTTCTCGATGGCGATGGCCGCGTGCGCGGCCAGCGCCGAGAGCAGGGCGATCTCACTGTCTGCGAAGTCGCGTTCCTGGCGCTTGCATGCAAACAGTGCGCCGATCACTCGATCGCCCACCCGCAACGGCACGCCGAGCAGACCGCGCATGTTCTCCGAGCGGGCCGCGCTGTCCGCACCGGTGATGTGCTGAAACGCCGGCTCGCTCTGGTAGTCGGGGGTCCACGACGGCGACGCACTGCGCACGATGAGTCCGACCAGCCCTGCGTCCTGTTCGAGCCGAAGGCCGACGAGCCGGGGAGTCAGGGCTCCGCTGGTGACGTCGATGACGAACTCGTCTCCCTGTACGGACCCCATGTAGGCGAGGTCGACGCCGAGAAGCCTGCGTGCCTGATCGACGACCTCTTGCAGAAGAGCACGGTTGTCTCGCACCGTCGTCAGTCGCACGGCGATGTCGTTGAGTGCCGCCAACTCCGTGCTGCGTTGACGTCGCTGATCCAGCAGGGCGCGTAGCCGCAGAGCTGCGTGCGCCTCGGCACCTGGAAATGCCTTCCGATGCTCCTCGAGACGATCGATCGACGCGTCGTCGAGCAGAAGTTCCATCCATGACTTCTCCGCGGACATAGAGAGAACCTACATTGGCCGAGACCCAGCTCACAGCTAGAGTCGAGAACATGACGCTCGTCGAACAACTGTCCGAGGCCTTGCCCACCGATCGCATCGTGGTCGACCCGGACGTCATTGCCTCCTACCAGCACGACGAGGCGGAGTGGGCCCCGTATTCGCTGCCCGTTGCCGTCGTGCGGCCCCGGACCGCCGAGGAGGTGCAGACCGTCGTTCGAGCCTGTCTTGCCCACGGAACGCCGATCGTCACTCGCGGGGCGGGTACCGGTTTGTCCGGCGGAGCCAACGCCACCGAAGGCTGCGTCGTGCTCGCACTCGACGGGATGGACACCATCAAGGAGATCGACGCACTCGAGCGTTATGCCGTTGTCGAACCCGGAGTCGTCAACGATCACCTGAGAGCAGCCGTCGCAGAGCAGGGCCTGTGGTACCCGCCGGATCCGGCCAGTGCGCCGTGGTCGACGATCGGCGGCAACGTGGCCACCAACGCCGGTGGGCTGTGCTGCGTGAAGTACGGCGTCACCCGCGACTACGTCATGGGAATGCAGATCGTCACCGGTACCGGAGAATTGGTACGACTCGGGCGTAAGACCGCGAAAGGCGTTGCTGGATACGATCTTGCGGGTCTGATGGTCGGATCCGAAGGAACACTCGGAATCATCACCGAGGTGACCCTGAAACTGCGTCCGCTCCAGGATCCGCAACGGACCGTTGCCGGGTACTTCGATTCGATCGTCGACGCCGGACGTGCCGTGGCCGCAGTGGCCGCCGCAGGATTGACGCCGTCGGCGTTGGAGTTGATCGACAAGCAGTGCCTCATCGCCGTCGACGCCTGGAAGAACATGGGGTTGTCCGTCGAGGCAAATGTGGTGTTGCTCGGGCGGATCGACGATCCGGGGCTCATCGGAGACCAGGAAGCCGAGAAGATGCTGACGTGCTTCGACGAGGCCGGAGCCACCTGGTCTGCGGTATCGACCGATCAGGAGGAGGCCGACGCCCTGTTCTCTGCTCGGCGGTTGGCGTATCCCGCGATGGAGCGACTCGGACCGGTATTGACCGAGGACGTCTGTGTGCCGAAGAAGCATGTGCCCGAGATGCTGTCGCGTATCGAACAGATCGGACTGCGATACGAGACGACGATCGCCAACATCGCCCATGCGGGCGACGGAAACCTGCATCCGCTGCTCATCACCCCGCACGACGACATCCCGGCCCGCGAGCGCGCTCAGGCTGCCTTCGCCGAGATCATCGACGCTGCACTGGAACTCGGAGGAACTGTCACCGGCGAACACGGCGTGGGACTGCTCAAGATGGACGGACTGGCGCAGGAGTTGGACCCAGTTGTGCTGGACATGCACCGCGCGGTGAAAAAAGCACTGGATCCGCACGGAATCCTGAATCCGGGCAAGGTATTCGCGTCCTGAAAGCGCTGAGATCCTACGGTTGAGTGCGCAGATTGCCGTTGTGCAGCGCGGTCACCAGCAGACTCGGCAGGCCGTTGACCAACAAGAGAACGGCCACCACGAGGCTTGTCGCCAGCCACGGCTCGGTCAGCCAGAAATGATTGCCGATCCGTAGCGCACCGACGATACTCAGTATCCATCCAGCAGCCTGGACACGTCGGGCACGCTGGGCAGGTCTGACCGGATACGAGCCGTTCACAGTAGGCAACCTACGGCCGTCGTTCTGACGAGCTGCGATCCGAGCTGCCACGACGTGAAGCAGTACAGCGAACGTGATGGCACACAAAGCAATCGACATGCTGTCCAGCACCCTCTCCCCGGTCGGTTCCTGTCCGCGCAGTCTCGCAGGCCGCGTAGCAGTACGCCAGGGGCCCGCATACCAATGTTCACATAGTCGAAAGAGACCCGTTCACAAACGGTCGAGGGACTAAACCCCTTATCCGACATCCGTCCCGGTTTTGGACCTCTTCCTGAGAAGCGCTGCAGCCGATACAGACACAAAGAAGCCGACGAGCCCACCACACAGCGGCAGAATGAACCACAAATACCCCTGACTGCTGAGCTCGACACGAAATGGTCGCGTATCGGTGAGTACGTAATAGGTAGGCGGCGAAATATGTGCCCAGGCAGCCGCGCAGAGGCCGAGCAGACCGCCGGTCATCATGCCGACAAGTCCAACCAGACCGATAGAAACTCGGGGTTGTACAACACTGCGTGCGCAGACAAACCCGAGCAGGCAGAACGCCATGGCCGAGAACGCCGGGAACACGATCACAGTAGGAATCCACGTTGGTGCCGGCTCGAAATACTCGACCAGATATCCCATCACGACTGCCACCGAGGATTCGGAGGAAGCGGCCAACCGTTCGGAATCGAATCGCGGTGCCACTAAGGTGTGCCACAGGATCGCAATCGCTACCCCCACCAGCAAACCCACTACCCCCGCCGCGAACGCGGCCTTACGTCGCTGACCGGTCATTGCGCCATCCTTGCAGGACAACTGATCCGTCGGAAAGCACCGTGCTCCCCCGAGCCATGTGCACGCCATGAACCCCCAGCTCCTGACCCGTCCACGACTCGTTGTCGCGCATGGATGCCCAGATCTACACATCCACTCGGTCGTCAGTGCGAGACCGGCGCTCCCGCATCACTGCTCGTGCTGTGGTCCACCGTGCGACGGTGCAGCGCCAATACCAACCCGACGGCCACCATCATGACGCCGCCTACGACCCACAGTCCGGCGCGCGCGTTCCCGGTTGCGTCGAGTAGCCAGCCCGTCACGTACGGCGCGCCGAAGCCGGACAGGTTGCCCACCGAGTTGATGATCGCGATGCCCGCGGCCGCACCTGCCCCGGTGAGAAATGCACTGGGCAGGTACCAGAACACCGGTAGCGCGCAGAACACTCCGACTGCGTTGACCGTCACCGCGATCATCGTGGTGAACGGCGAATCCATGTACAGCGCAAACGGTATGGAGACCGCGCCGATCAACGTGGGGATCGCGACATGCCAGGTGCGCTCGCCGGTACGGTCCGAATGCCTGCTCCACAGCACCATGGCAAGGGCACCGACCGCGAACGGAACCGCGACGATCAGCCCGGTTGTCACGAGAGAGAAGTCGGTGTTGAACGTCTTCTTGAAACCCGCGACGATGCTGGGCAGGAAAAAGCTGAGCGAATACAGGCCGTAGGTGATCCCGAAGTACACCAGCCCGAGCATCCACACCCGTGCGTCGGTGAGAGCCCGCTTGACCGAGCCGGTGACGTGCGTGCTCTTCGACGAGCCCTCGGACTCCAATTCCGCTGTCAACCAATTCTTCTCGTCGTCGTCCAGCCATGTGGCCTGCGCCGGCCGATCGGTCAGGTAGAACCAGGTGATCACACCGAGAACGATTGCCGGCAGGCCCTCGAACAAGAACATCACGCGCCAACCGGAGAGTCCGAACAGCCCGTCCATGTATTGAATGATCGCACTGGACAGAGGCGCACCCAGCGCCGAGGAGACCGGCAGAGCCAACATGAACAGGCCCATCAGCCGAACTCGATAGGCCCGCGGGAACCACATCGTCATGTACAGCAGGACACCGGGGAAGAAGCCCGCTTCGGCGATGCCGAGAACGATGCGGAGCCCGTACAGCCACCCTGCCGTCGGCACGAATGCCATGGCGGCGGCCACGATTCCCCACGAGACCATGATGCGTGCAATCCAGCGGCGTGCGCCGAACTTGTGCAGGGCCAGGTTGCTCGGCACCTCGAACAGCAGGTAGCCGATGAAGAACAGCCCGGACGCCAATCCGAACATCGTCTCGGTGAGCCCCAGCTCGTCGCTCATGGTCAGCTTGGCGAGACCGATGTTGGTGCGATCGAGATAGTTGACGAAGTAGGCCACCCCGAGGAACGGAATGATGCGTCGAGCGACCTTCTTGACCACCCTGGTTTCGATCTCGGGCTTCGTCGTGACTGCAGGCATGGGCTCGGCTTTCCATCGAACGGAAGTGACTTGGACCACACTAGGGACCCATCAGGCAAGGGTCTATGGAGAAATCACCCATCGAAGACGGAGATCCGAGGGCGAAGTCTCCAACGCTCGACGAGGGTTGCCGTGTTGCAGTCGAATGCCCGCGCTGCGATCCTGTGCTTGTGCGAGTAGCTCTCATTGCCGATATTCACGGCAACATCGCGGCGCTCGACGCCGTCCTCGAAGACATCGAACAGCAATGCGTCGACTCCGTGGTGAACCTCGGCGATCTGCTCTCCGGCGGACTGCATCCGCGCCGAACTGCGGATCGATTGATGGCACTGGGTTTCTCCACCATCGCCGGCAATCACGATCGCTACCTCCTCGAGCAGGAGCCCGATTCCATGGGCAGTTGGGATCGGCATGCCCACGATCAACTCGACGACGAGCATCGACGTTGGCTGGGTTCGCTCCCGTTCTCGCTGGAGCTGGGTAACGGAATCCTCGCAGTACACGGAACACCCACCGATGATCAGCAGTACTTCCTGCACTCGGTGGACCCTCACGGCTCTCGCGAGGCAACCGAGGTCGAAATCATCGAAAGGGCAGCAGGTTTCACGGATCGATCTGTCATCGCCTGCGGCCACACCCATCTGCAGCGCCAGTGGACTCTCCCCAGCGGCACGCTCGTCGTGAATCCGGGTAGCGTCGGCGCACCCGCATACGACGACGATCAGCCTTACCCCCACGTCATGGAATCGGGGTCTCCGCACGCCCGATACGCGGTGCTCGACGATCACGACACAGGCAGCTGGACGGTGTCGTTCGAGCGCGTCGAGTACGACCACGGCGGAGCCGCCGACGATGCCCGCGCGCACGGAATGACCGATATCGCCGACGCGCTTCTCACCGGTTTCGTCGGTCCCGCTCCCCGCGAGCAGTCACACTGAGCCCGTGAAGATCACCGACGTCCAGCGGCGACAGCGGCTCGTCGCGCAGCACTTGTCCGACGCCCCGAGTGCCGAATCCGTGGTGTCGTCGTTGCTCGCACTGCATGCCACCGATCCGGCTACGGTGTATCTCTCCGTGCTGGCACGCGCCCGCTCGCTGGGATTGTCGGACGTTCGTGACGCGATGTACGAACGTCGTAGCTTGGTTCGCTTGATGGCGATGCGTCGCACGATGTTCGTCGTCGCGCACGACGACGTTCCGATGATCCACGCTGCCGCCAGCCTCGGAGTTGCCCGCACGATGCGAACCCGGTTGATCAAGCAGGTGTCGACGCTGCCGACCGAACCGGTGATCGACGACGTCGAATCCTGGCTGGCGGCAACCGAAGCCGAGACCGATGCCGTTTTACGCTCGATGGGTACGGCGACCGGGGCTGAGCTGTCCGCAGCAGTCCCTGGACTGAAGACCGCTCTGCTGCCGACCACGGACAAGGTGTACGACGTCAAACGCTATGTGACCTCCGAAGTGTTGGTGATGATGGCCGCGGAGGGAAAGCTGGTGCGGGTCGAGCCGCGCGGCGCGTGGACGTCGCGCCGACATGCCTGGGCACCGATCGATCAGTGGTGGCCCAACGGGATTCCCGAGTTGGACGAGCCCTCCGCCCGAGCCGATGCGGCCCGGCGCTGGCTCGACGTGTTCGGACCGGCGACCTTGGACGACCTGCAATGGTGGACGGGATGGAACAAGACGCAGACCCGTGGAGCGGTCGCCGAACTCGACACCGTGGCCGTCGAACTGGCCGAGGGTGACGGAATCATGTTGACCGACACAGTGTTCCAGGATTACCCATCTCGGGCGATGCTGCTTCCCGCCTTGGATCCCACACCGATGGGGTGGAAGCACCGACACTGGTATCTCGGCGAACACAAGGCCCCGCTGTTCGATACCTTCGGAAATATCGGTCCGACCATCTGGTGGGAGGGACGCATCGTCGGCGGATGGGCCGTGGATTCCACCGGTTCGGTGGTCACGGAAGTACTCGAGGACGTCGGGTCTGCGGTATCGAAAGAGGTTGCAGCAGAGGCCGATCGGATCACCGCCCTGCTCGACGGTACCGCGGTGGTCCCGTCGTTTCCGACGCCGTTGGAGAAGAGACTGCGCGGAAAGTCGTAGCCACATCGGTCCGAGGTGACAGTCGGACTGTGTGTGTAAATGGCGGTGCCACACAACCCTTCGAGTTGTGTGATCCCCACTCCTACGGTTGGGATGCCTAACCAAACAGCACCCGGATTTCGTTGTAGGGTCACAACGTGCGTATCAGTCTGGTTTCCATCGTCCTCCCCGTGTACAACGGTTTGCCCGAACTGAACGAGCAGCTCCACGCGCTCGCTGCGCAGGACTACACAGGCGATGTCGAGCTCATCGTCAGCGACAACGGCTCGACCGACGGCCTCCGCTCACATCTCGAAGAATTGCCTCTACCTCTGTCGATGCGCATCGTCGACGCCTCCGCGAAGCGTGGCGTCTCCTACGCCCGCAACGTCGGCGTGGAAGCCGCGCGGGGCGACATCATCGCCTTCGTCGACCACGACGACGTCGCTTCTCCGACGTGGCTGACTGCCATGGTGCGCGCACTCGACAGCTACGACGCCGTGGGCGGCGCAATCGAACACGATTCCCTCAATCCGCCCGAGGTGACGGCGTGGCGAGACAACCCGCCGAACGGCACCCTGTTTCCCACCGCCTACCTGCCGTATGCCCCGGGAAGCAATTTCGCGCTGTGGAGGCGAGTCTTCGACGAGGTCGGAGGCTTCGACGAAGACCTCGTGGGCGGTGCCGAAGACGTCGACTACTCGTGGAGGCTTCAGCAAGCAGGATTCACTCTCGGACATGCCGCGGATGCGTCGGTCGCCTACCGCATCAGAACTACGGTTCGTCGATCGTTCTTGCAAGGCCGCGCGTACGGACGCACGTCGTACCAACTGTCGACCAAGCACCGTGCTGCGGGCTGCCCTCATCCGTCGTCACTTGCCCGGATTCCCGCGCACACTGCGGCAATCTTGTATCTCGCGACAATTCGCAATCCGTGGTTGCCGAAGGTACTACGACCGATGCCCAGCGGTCTGTGGGCCCACTACATCGGAATACACTACGGCGCACTCCGAATTCGGGTGGCCGCGCTCGGCCGCGGCCTGCGACGGAGTCCCCGATGACATACGAGATAGTCGACGCGATACGCGAAGAGACCATGGCCGTCATGCGGCAGCATGCCAAACCCGGAGATCGGGTGGCTCACTTGGACTTTCCGAATCACTTCAATGCCGGTGACTCGCTCATCTACGCCGGTGAGGTCGAGTACCTGAAGCGGTTGGACGTGCACGTCGACTACGTGTCCGATCCGTTCACCCACAACCACGATCTGCTCGAACAACGAGTCGGTGATGGGACCCTGTTTCTGCAGGGCGGAGGAAATTTCGGTGACCGCTGGCCGATGGACCAGAAATTTCGTGAAGCAATCGTTGCGCGGTTCCCTCGCAACAAGATCGTGTGCCTCCCCCAAAGCATCGACTACTCCGACTCCGACGCCATGCACAGGACCGCGGCCCTCTACGCACAGCACCCGGACCTCACCCTCATGCTGCGTGAACAGCGTTCGTACGAGCTGGCGCTCGCCCATTTCCCGAACAACCGCGTCGAATACTGTCCGGACATGGCTTTCGGTGCCGAAATCGCACACAGCGCCGAAGGCTCTGCAGTGGACGTCGTGAAACTCGTGCGCGAGGATTCCGAAAGCCTCGGTCATGCTTCGGTCAACGTCGACGCGTCGTCCGTCCAGTACGACTGGGGTCTGCACGGAAGGGATCTGGCGATCTCGACGGTGGTGACGCTGCCGACCCGAATCGCATACAACTTCCCCAAAGCGAATCGTTTGCTGTACCCCGCTCTCGTTCGCTCGTACGAGCAGACAGCGAAGCTCAACCTCCGTGTGGCGCAGCGCATTCTGAATCTCGCGCCCGTGGTACTCACCGATCGGTTGCATGCTGCCGTGTTGGCCGCGATGATGGGCAAGCGTGTCGTGGCGATGGACAACGCGAACAGGAAGGTGTCCGGCATCTACGACGCCTACCTGCACCGGTTCGACAACGTTCAGTTCGCAGCGACACCCGACGCGGCCGCCGACATGGTTCGGCAGGCCGTGTCCGACAGTCGACGATGAACGCTGGTCGACACCCCGTCCGTTTTCAGAAGGGGTAACGGCCCTCGGCCCAGGCACGCGCGGCGGGAGGAGTCACCGCGTCGACGGGTTCGCCGTCGCGAAAGTAGTTGGTGTGCAGGATTCGACCCGCGTCGACGGCCTCTTGCCAGGCCTGCGTCGGACCTTCGCCGAACCAGAGCCACGGCGTGATGTCGTCCATGATGACAACCGATTCCGGGGTGGCGAGCGCACGGAGATCGTCGAGGTCTGCGCGGGCACCTTCCACAGAATGGTCACCATCGATGAAGATGACATCGAAGTGCGCGTCCGGGTGTTGCTCGGCATAAGCCTTGATGGTGGTGTGCGAATCTCCCTGGATCAGGGTGTGTCGGCCCGGGAAATGTTCGTCGACATGGGCTTTCGCGGCATCGCTGTACGCGTATGCGGCCAGATCGAAGGATACGACGGTCACGTCGGGAGAGGCTTCGAGGAACGCCCAGCTCGAGAAGCCGGCATTGAACCCGACCTCGCAGATCGACTTCGTGCCGGGCCTCGCGGCCAATGCGGACAGGTATCCGAGTTCCGACTCGTCGGCTCCACGCTCGAAAGGCTCCCCCGCTGTGGCGGTTCGATGTACCAACGACTCGAGGTATTCCAGGCCCATCCATGTCCTCCTGTTCGACTGCTTCGGAGCGTAGCCGACGGTCGATCATGCGCGCAGACGACAACTGTCACCTGGCCGACACCGATACCTGTAGCGTTCGCACCGAATGACCTGCCGGTCGTGGAATTGCCATCGCGGGCTTGGCAATCGGAGCGATCGAACTGCTCGTGGTCGCAACTGTCGTCTACGGTTTCGGATCTCTCACGCCGAGCAGGTCGGCATCCGTCGAAACACTTGTTCCGTACTCCTTACCGGCGACCGCACTCTTCACGGTTCCTCCCACTACGGAGCCACCGACTCCGGTCGAGACCACCGTCGACGCGACCGAGGCCCCCTCGGCCGCACTGCCCGAGGTGGACGGACCATGCGATCCGGGCGTCGACAATCGCGGAACCTTTGCCGATGGCACGTTCCTGAAGTGCACCTATGCAGGGTCGACTCGCGCGCATTGGGTGCAGTCGGCACCGATCATCGACGGCAATGCGGAGGCAGGGTCGGAATGTGACCCCTCAGCGAGAGGAATTGCGTTGTCGCCGGACGGATTCGACATGTTCTGCGTCTCCGACGGCGCGAACGGTGGCGGGTACTGGTCACCCGGACCGTAGACGGTTGATCGATTTGCGTCGTCCCGCGAACCGAAACGCTCAGACGGTCAGATGCGGCTACGAAGAGACAGAGCGGCCGAATGGAAGTAGCTGCGGCGAATGGCTTTCCTCAAAGCCTTGCGCACGCCGGCGTCGAGAGTTCCCGACTTCTGGATCGCCGCAAGACCGTCCCGCAGTTGGCGTCGGTCCCAGACCATCAGTTTCATCCGACGCGCAGCGTCCTTATCGATTGAGCCCGGGAGCGTCGCGCTCTCGGCACCTGCAAGTGCCAAACCGACTTTCGTGCGAGTGCATTTGCCACAACGCCCGCAATTGAAGCTGCCGTTGGGGTTCTCCCAGCAGACCCGCAGGTGGTTCATCGCGGTCTCGTTCCCGCCGATGCGACGGATCTTTCCGTAGCGGTCTTGTTCGAGCTCATGATGCTCGAATGCGACGGCACCACTGGACCACAAGGGGTCGAGATCCGGATGGGACCCCCATGGATGTAACTGCCGGTAGCTGTAGGACGACGGGACGATGACCGTGCTCAGGTGCTCCGACAATGCCAGACCGACATGCGCCAGCGCCGGGCCGTGGAAGACCCCACCCCATTCGAGCTGCAGGGGATCGCCCAGCGCCGACCTGACCGTGGTCTTGATCTCGATCAACGGTTTGCCCAGATCAGCAGCCGCTTCTCGGGCCCCTGCCAAGGCTTTCGACGCCAACTCCTCGTCGTCGATGTGGATATCGAATCCATGCACGAAGATCAGGTGGGTAATACGTTCGGACTGGGTGATCGCCGAATAGAAGCTGTCGACGCCTCCGCTGAAGAAGCAACCGACGCCCTTCGCCTCGGAGACGCTGTGTACGGGTTCTGCCGCAATCGATATCTTGTGAAACCGCCTCGGGTACCAGCTGCGAAGAACACTCTGAGCCTTCGACGCATTGCGAAGTGCCACCGAGTCCACGGGAGCGTCGAAGTCGACGTCCCACCTGTGCCGCATACCTGCTGCCAACAGCGGAGGAAGCCAGGGATTCACGGAGTGGTCCAGGCTGTAGTTCGACTCGGTTGTCACGCGAATCTCAGGGCTGGATGGTGTCTCTATCCGCGATGAGATGCAGTTGGCACCTGTGGCTTCGGCGTAGAGCGTCAGCGACCTGTTCACCGCCGAGAGTGTGCCACACTCCGGGTTTGTCCCGATACGAATCGAGCCACCACACGAGGCCGCTCGAGCAGAGCTACACGTTGAAGCGGAACTCATCGCTGGGCGTTTGTTGACGCTGGCAGCTATTGGACAAGCTCCTGAGCAGGCCTTCTGCGTATTGGTCGGGTTGGTACGCGTTTACAAGAAACGGGTAACTGCGGACTGACTGCGGACTCTGGGCCGTCCTCACCGTCCTCGTCTTCGTCTCGGCTGTCATAGTCATCGAGCACTGCCGACGTCTGCTTGCCGCCTTCCCGCCACAGGACGTCGTACCGGGACACACCGTCTTGCGTCGTCTTGCGTCGTCTTATAGAAGCCATGATTCGACGCTAAGGAGAAATGTGAAATTTATCGAATATTCCTCTTACACAACAGATGTAGCGAATGAACGACAGCGATGGAGCACAGTCAATGCAATCAGCTTCACCAACTCGCCTCCAGGCTTGAGGCCGATCCCGACGTAGATACAGGTCAGAGGCTTACCGCACGCCAGTGACGTGGATGCCTCAACAGGCCGGAACAGGAGAAGCGAATGCGCAATTATCCGCCAAACGCGGCCGCGAAATCGCCCGTCCAGAGGCGACGTCCCGGCCACTGCGGGGTGATCGTCGCCGGCGACAACTGAGCAATCGAAACGTCGTACGCCGAGTTCACCGTCACCACCCCGCCAGGCGGGATTAGCCCCGACCCCTTCAGGTCGTTTGTCTCCACACCATTGACCGTCCCCGCGATGAGCGCATCGTCCGCCGCAAGTCCACCAGGGCCGTAGTTGAGGTACGGGGTGTACCAGTCTGCGGCGTCCAGCGTTTCCGTACCGGTGTTGCGTAGTTCGACGGAGATCACTGTAAAGGGGCCGTCAGGGTCGAATTGATTGGACGACGTGCCCTCGGTGACGGCGGTGACAGTCGCCGCCAAACCGTCAGTGAACGTGATGGTTTCTCTTGGGCTCGCAGAGGGCTGGGATGGTTGGCTTGGGACTGGAGACGTAAGTGACGGCCGTTCCTCGTACGTTGCTGGCGATTGCGCAGCAACTCTGCGGGGTGAATCGTTTCCTATTGACGAAACGATGTTGCCGACAATGAGAATGGCTGCGACCACCCCGCAGACCTTCCAGATCGTTCTTGTCGTCTTCTTCGACGGGGATGGTGTGGTTGAGACCTGCATTGCGTGGGGTGCAAGCTGGGAGATGGGTGGCGATGTTTGCTTGGTTTCCGCTGTCCACTCATGGCTGTTCCAGTACCGGATCATTTGTGGGTTCGCGGGATCCGGGTACCAGCCAGCAGGTGTCATCGGTAAGGAGTACCAGACAAAGTCCGACACCATCAAACGAGTGCATTCTCATTTCTTCGCAACGTCATTCGAGTGAATGATCTAGATACGCAGCGACACTTAGACCACCATGGACGTGCGGGTGCAGGTACGGTACTCCGGGTGACTCCCCCACCGCCGCCGCCCAGAAAATGGTGGCAACACCCCTCCATCGCGGCTGCCTTCGTGACTGGAATTCTCGGCGGTGCGGCCACGGTCGGGGCTGGCCTAGCAGCCACAAGCATTGGAAGCGACGCAGACACAGACGGCGGTCCGCCATCCATCCGTATTCAATCTATTGAATGGGTTGGCGTAACCAGCCGATATGCCATACGGGGCACGGTAGAGGATATCGGGGACAACGTCCTTTGGTCCTTCAACCAACTGACCAATGGTGATGAGTTCGGACCCGCTTACATTGAGAGAGGACCATGCAAGGTCCTGCCGAGCAACGACTTTGTATGTAATGCAAACTACGCTGGCACTGAAGGCGCGGACGCGGGAAAGCAGTTCACGATGTGGGTCGCAGCTCAATCCACCCAGCAGGCAGCCGATATCGCCGTTTTAGAAGCAAATGGCGTGCATTCTTTTCCGACCCCCAACGGCATTCCACACACGCCCGGAAAAACCTCCGACACTGGCGAGTCAACTTTGGTGGGCGCTACGGCGGTTCACCCATAAACACTATTCGCAGCACCCAGCCGTGTGTCGTTTGCCGGCGTTGCGGCGCAACCGTTTACACTCCATCACTCACGGCAGACTGCTCAGACTCAAGCCTCGTCAGAGCCCTCGTGGCGGTAGCCGAGTCGGCCGTCCGGACGCAAGACCCAACCTGCCTGTCCCTCGTCGGCGGGCGGAGTGAACGTGTTGCCGTCGGTCATGCTGTCAAGTATCCCAGGGCGGGTTTCTCAGTCGGTCAATTGAGAGCTTGGACCTGTACCGTGCCATAGCCTGACCGACCATGCGGATTGTTCTCGTGGCGGCGCTGGCCGCACTTGTCCTCGCAGGCTGCTCCACCGACCCGAGCCGCCGGCCGAACTTGAGTCGTTCGACCTCAGGGTCACAGCCCAGATTGCACCCAAGTTCGTCACACCAATTGCAGGCGGTTGTGACTCGAACGGTGTCAGCAAAGGCTCCCCGGTTCTTGTGCGAGACGAATCGGAGACAACCGTGGGGACGGCCGCACTCGGGGGCGGGTCACTCCAGCCCGATGGAGCCTGCCACTTCTACGCGAATGTCACTGTCGTAGAGGGGCGCGAGTTCTACGAAGTGACCATATGCGACCGAGCACCGGCCACCGTGCCGGCCGACAGGGCGCGCTCCGGGTTTTCACTCAGCTTCGGGTACTAGACGCGCAGGTGGCGCGGACATAGCTCGCGTTGGCGGCCGTCTGCCGACTCACCATCGCGTTGGATTAGTGCATCTCGTCAACCACCGAGCCCAGCGAATGCTTGCTCTATTGCGTCCGGCGCACGGGCCTTCGTCGTCTCCGTCGCAGCCTGCAAGTCCAAGGCCGCGTCCTCACACTGATACGACGGGGGTCGGAAATTGGGCCTAGGCCTTGGGAGTTCCAAACAGTACCCGCCAGGGGTCCGATCCCGAACTACCGGAACACCACCATCCGAGTATCCGCAGGGTCATCGGGCGTTAAGTCAGTGAGCTTCACCCAACCACCGGCACCGTAGATATCTTGAAACTTGCCGCTCGCGGGATTGACGACGAGCACACCCGAGGCGTGAATCTCGTAGGTCCCCTTGTAGTCACGCTCGCTGCGCTCGCCTTCTACGTAGCTCACAACCCTGAAATGCTTCACCGTGTCTGCCATGGTCGCGAGTCTGTCACCGCGTAGCACGATGCCGGAACCGTTTGCTCGGATCGCAACCCCTCGTTCATCCAGACAGACGACAGTGGAACCGCCCGGTCGGCACATTCCCCGAGTAGCCTCCGAGCCCTTCCCTATTGTGGTTGCATCGTGGTTATGTGGAACGAGCGGGCAGTACGCGAGCAGTGCGCCGAGGCCGGAATGACCGTGGACCAAGCGGGTAGGCGGTCGGGCATCGTTGACTTGGAACGCGAACTCACCCACGACCAGATCCCGGTGGTTCTGGACGCCCAGTCTCTCGCTAAAACTCTCGGATGCCACTCTGATGACCTGATCGGAACCGTCCCCGAAAGCGGCCACGAGCAGGTTCTATAAAACGGATAACGGCCTAGACGCCATCCGAGACGACTGGGAGAACGTCGAACTCGGCGGCCTCGGCCACAGCCAAATCGAACCCATCGGCCCCGTCGACCGGAGCGACGAGAACGGGCCGCCCCTCATCCAGGGCGGCGATGATCCGGCCCCATTTCTCGGTCTCGTAGCGCACATGGCCGAGGCGGTACTTCCCGAGTTCACGGCCTCGCACAGTGACGATACGGGCCGGGTCGATGATCGTGTTCGGAGCCATGCTGGCACGTACCCGAACACGTAAAACCATGAGTGCAACAACTTTGGGTAGCCGAAACCCGTTAAAACACAACGGATCCGAAGCCTGGCACCCGCGGATTGTTGGCTAGATAGGCCCCGCCTGTAGCGCCCACGCCTTAGCGCAAGAATAACTGGGCCGAAGGCGCGATTTCGCGGCGCGGACCGCTATCTTGCTCGGGCCATGTAGAAGGCCACCTCGCCGTAGATGTCGCCACCCACATGTTCGGTGTCCATGTGCGTGATGTCATTGGACTTTCCGCACTTGCTCGTCCAAGTACCGTCGGCAAGTTGTCGAGCCGCGTGCGTGGGAACTCCATTTTTGGCGTACACCGCGATCTTCTCACGGTCTGCTTCGAGCATTCCGCTAGCGCATACGCGATAGCCCACAGACTCGTACGCTTGCTGGAAATTGGGCACCGTAAGGTCTGAACTCAACCCCGCTGGCCAGTGGTACGGCGCTACCGGGGGTGCGCCGGGCCACCACCACCGGCTGTTATCGCCAGCGGCCCACGCGATGCAGTTGTACTCGGGCGTCGGTGGCGATGTGACCTCGAACGCAGTCCCCGTGAGTCGTGGGAATTGTTCCTCGAGATGGGTGTGGCTTCCTGATCCGGTACTCATGTCTGGCTGTCGTACCACGCAATCCAACGGGCGGCAGCCTCGCTCATGGTTGTGGCCCCAGCGGCGTGGTCGGTGCCGGTGATTGCACTGAGTGCCCAGAACCAGTGATCGACCCCCTCGCGAAGCTCGTCGACGATCAACGGAACAGCGGGCTTTCCTAGACCGATGATTCGCTGGTACGCGGGAAGCAAGATCATCTCGGTCACAGAAGACATATACTCACTTTGTCTTCTCCACTCGTCGCGGTACGCGTTGAATTCGTCGCGTACGTCACCCAATGCGTCTGCGTAGTTCGCTTGAGCAAGCCTGCGCCCAGACCACAGGCCCGCTGTGTAGGTCTCCGTGGTTGCGAAACGTGGGTGCCAATGCACAATCGCCCAGGCTGCGTCATCACGGAGGGTGTAGCGATTTTGGACAACCCGCGTTGCGCTACGTGCAGCAGGCTCGTGCGACGCCGACGTAAACACACCGTGAAGATGTTCTGAGGCCGCTCCGAAGCCGACAACAGTCAGGTAGTCATGCGCCGCGTAGCTTCGCTCGAACGCCTCATATTCTGGCTGATGAAAATCGTTGGGGTCATCGACAAAGTATCCGGGTGAAGTGTGCGTTCTACTCATCGCCCTCGCCTGCCACGTCAAATTCGGTCAGATTCGACGACGACAACAGCCGAGTGAGGGTCGCATGCTTCGCCTGCGCTCGCTCCACTACCAACTTAAGCTGGGCTAAGTCGTGGTCATTCAGAGCGAACGACGCAGTTTTGATTCGCCCCTCGTGAAAGTAGTCAAGTCGAAGGTTGTGTACGACGACGGCACCGATTGGGTCAATCGACGGGTCCGGATCGAAGACAGGACGTATATCCGTTACGAGTCGAGCTACGTGCAAAACTTGGTCGAACTCAGACGAAACATCAAGTGCCTTGCTGAAACCGAAGAACTTCGGTGCTGACAACAATGCGGCCAATCGGTCTATCAGCCTCAACCGAGCGTCGCCACCTACGGAATCCTCCACTCGCTTGACGACCGTCCGGGCGAGTTCGTCGGGCTTAAAGTCATGGCTGGCACCCAAAGACGACATGGACATGAGATGCGTGACGAAGGACTCAACCTCATCATCGCGCTGCCACACTGTGCCGACGGCATCGGAAACTGCCCGCTGGAGTGCGTTCACACTGCTGACCGAAGTCCCTGCGAGTGCTCCGGCGAGCGCGTCGAACTCCGCATCCGGAAGCTCGGCTATGCGCACGAGTACCGGTAACGCGTCCTTAGGTATACGGACTGAGCTTAGGCTCGCCACTGGTGGTCTCCCATGCGTCGCAGAATACAGGCTCTCTTCAGGATGGCACGCGTAAGACATGCGAGGTATGGGCGGGTAGCGGATCAACGCGCGTGGGGGCCAGCCCTGCGTAGCATCGTGTGACCCAATGGTCGGTCGGCTCGCGCAACCACGCAACCCCCTCTCCTCGCCCTATGCGCCCGTTCGAGGCAGTCGGCCAAACCGCATACGTGACCGGCTTCGCACAATGTAAACGTGCCAATCGATGGTCAACTGTCACGGAACCTGTCATGCTGTCCCGATGCTCTGGTGGATAGTCGGCATCGTCGCCGTTTGGGTCACACGCAGCGCGCTCGCAGCCGTGTGGATCGGCCGAGCCATCAGCCACTCGAAGGTCGAGGAAGCCGCCGCTGAGCTGCGTTATGCGCCCGTTCGGGAGCGGGCCGCGAGATCATCTCGCGCGTCGTCCATGTAGGCCATCGTGGAGAGGTTGAACTCGCCGGCGGACTTCGCGAATGCAGCGGCGGTGGCGTAAAAGCACAAAAGAAGGTCGTGCAGCCCGACTGGCATCTGCACGACCTTCAACACTTCTTTGCTTCCGGACTCATCTACACAGGATGCGACGTGGTCACTGTTAAAAAAGGCGCTTGGACACAGTTCGCCAAACGTCACCCTGTCGACGTACGCCCACCTCTGGCCGAATGCAGATGACCGGACACGTAAGGCCGCAGAGTCGATGTCCAACGAGGCCGTTCAGCCGACTACGACAGGTGCAGCGGAACCGTCTCGCCGCTGATCGGGAGATCTATTGCGGACTCACTGCGGACCGTGAGGCAAAAACATCGCTGTTGACTTGGGTCTTACACGTTGAAGCGGAACTCCACCACGTCGCCGTCGGACATCACGTAGTCCTTGCCCTCGATGCGCACCTTGCCCGCGGCTTTGGCCGAGGCCATCGAACCTGCGGCGACGAGGTCGTCGAAGGACACGATTTCGGCCTTGATGAAGCCGCGCTCGAAGTCGGTGTGAATGACGCCTGCGGCCTGGGGCGCGGTGTCGCCCTGGTGAATTGTCCACGCGCGAGCCTCTTTCGGGCCTGCGGTGAGGTAGGTCTGCAAGCCCAGGGTGTGGAAGCCGGCGCGCGCCAACGCGTCGAGGCCGGGCTCGGTCTGACCGACGACGCGAAGATCGGCGAACTGGCTCGCCTGGTCGCTCCAGCAGATGCGGTGTTCCTCGACGCGAAGATCGAGTCGGAACTGCTCGAACTCGACAAGGAATCAGCAGCAGAACTGCTCGAATCCGTCGGTCAGACCGAGCCCGGCCTCGACGCGTTGGCGCGCGCCGGCTTCCACACCCTGGGCTTGCAGACCTACCTCACCGCAGGCCCGAAAGAGGCTAA